>JBIOJK010000041.1:0-27290 GCA_044450765.1 Myxococcota bacterium
CCGCGTGAAGGGCGGCCTCTCAGTGAACCTGAAGGGCGTGAAAGCGTTCCTGCCCGGCTCGCAGGTCGACCTGCGACCGGTGCGCAATCTCGACCGCATGATCGGCGAGCCGCACAAGTTCAAGATCATCAAGTTCAACAAACGGCGCGGAAACATCGTGCTGTCGCGCCGCGCGCTGCTCGAGACCGAGCGCCAGTCACTTCGCCAGAAGACACTCGAGATCCTCAAGGAGGGTCTGGTCGTCGAGGGCATCGTCAAGAACATCACCGACTACGGCGCGTTCATCGACTTGGGCGGCATCGACGGCCTGCTGCACATCACCGACATGTCGTGGGGTCGCATCTCGCATCCGAGCGAAGTGTTTCAGGTCGGCGACCAGGTCCGCGTGCGCGTGCTGAAGTTCGATCCCGAGACCGAGCGCGTCTCGCTCGGCCTGAAGCAGACCCTGCCCGACCCGTGGATCTCGATCGGCGACCGCTACCCGATCGGGCTGCGCATCCGCGGGAAGGTCGTCTCGCTCGCCGACTACGGCGCGTTCGTGGAGCTCGAGCCCGGCATCGAGGGCCTGATCCACATCAGCGAGATGAGCTGGACCAAGCGCGTGAAGCACCCGTCGAAGGTGGTCGCGATCGGCGACGAAGTCGACGTGCTCGTGCTCGAGGTCGACCCGCAGAACCGCAAGATCTCGCTCGGCATGAAGCAGACCGAGCCGAACCCGTGGTCACTGCTCGAAGAGCGCTACCCGATGGGCACCAAGGTGCGCGGCGTGGTGCGCAACGTGACCAACTTCGGTGTCTTCGTCGGCATCGAGGACGGCATCGACGGTCTGATCCACGTCTCCGACATCTCGTGGACCCAGAAGATCCGCGACCCCAAAGAGCTGTTCAAGAAGGGCGACGAGCTCGAGGCGATGGTGCTCAAGGTCGACACGGAGAGCGAGAAGTTCTCTCTGGGCCTGAAGCAGCTTCAGCCGAATCCGTGGGACGAGGTGCCGCGCAAGTTCCCGGTCGGCTCCAAGATCAAGGGCAAGGTCACGAGCATCGCCGACTTCGGCGTGTTCGTGGAAGTGGAAGAGGGCATCGAGGGTCTGGTCTACGCCTCGGAGGTCGGCCGCAACGTCGAGAACATCGCCGACGTCGTGAAGGTCGGCGACGAGGTCGAGGCGCTGGTGGTCCGCGTCGACGCCTCGGAGCAGAAGATCGCCCTCTCGATGCGCGCGATTCAGGAGCGGGAGGAGCGCGCCGCGATCAAGCGCGTCGCGGCACAGAGCGGGACGCAGAAGGCGACGCTCGGCGATCTGTTCTCGTCCGACGCACTCTCGAAGCTGCGCGGAGGCGGCTCCAGCGGCTCGAGCGGCGAGGACTCTTGAGCGAACAACCTTAGGTCGGAGAAACGCGGGTGGGGGATCTCTCCGGAATGACCAAGAGTGACCTGATCGAGCGTGTCGCGGTCAAGGTGCCGCATATCTCGAAGAAGGACACCGAGACCGTTGTCAACACGATCTTCGATTGCATGACCGAGTCACTTCGCAAGGGTGACCGCATCGAGATTCGCGGCTTCGGCAGCTTCCAGGTCAAGGTGCGCGAAGCGCGCGAGGGCCGGAATCCGAAGACCGGCGAGGAAGTGAAGATCCCGGCGAAGCGCACGCCGTTCTTCAAGGTCGGCAAGGAGCTCAAGGAGCGGATCGAGGCGAAGCGCAAGCAGGAGGTCGGCGGCGCCGGCTCGCGACCGAGCGCCAGCGCCGGCCCGCGCTCCTGAGGCTCGCCGCGCCGTGAGCGCAGCCGACACCGACGAGCGTCGGCCGCTCTGGGCGCCCTGGCGCATCGAGTACATCGAGCGCGCCCGCGGCCCGCAGCGCTGCATCTTCTGCGAGCCGGCCGAACCCGTGCCCGACCGCGCTCGCCTGATCCTGCACCGCGGCCGCGCCGCGTTCGTTCTGCTGAACCGCTACCCGTATGCGCCCGGCCATCTGATGGTCGCGCCAACCGCGCACTGCGCGCGGATCCAAGAGCTCGATCCGCCCGCTCAGGCCGAGATCATGACGCTGCTCGCGCGCTCGGCGGCCATTCTCGAAGCGACCTACAATTGCGACGGCATGAACGTGGGTGCGAACCTCGGCTCCGCTGCGGGAGCGGGATTCGCCGATCACGTTCACTTCCACCTGGTGCCGCGCTGGAGGGGCGACGTGAACTTCATGACGAGCGTCGGCGAGATTCGGGTGATCCCGACTCATATCGAGCGCAGCTTCGACGAGCTCGCGCCGGCGTTCCGGGAGCTGGAGCGGAGATGAGGGGCTGGTTCGCCGTCGTCGTGGGCTTGTTGGCGACCGCGCTGGTCGTGACGCTGGTCGTGAAGAACGGCGACCCGGTCACCGTGGACCTGCTCGTCATGGTCTGGCCGACGAAGGTCTGGGGGGCAATGGTCGCGGCCGCGGTGGTGGGCGCAGGTCTCTCGGCGCTGCTCCTGGTCTGGCCGCTGCTGCGCATGAAGATGCAGGCGCGCCGACAGGGAAAGCGGATGGCCGAGCTCGAGCAAGAGCTGCACGGCCTGCGCACGCTGCCGATCGCGAGCGACGTCGCGAGCCCGTCGAGCGCGCAGAAGGTCTAGCTTGCGCGACTGGCTCCGCCGCCGGTCGACGAAGAGCGCGCCGGATCGCTCGCCCACGGCGCAGCTTCGCAGCGCCCTGCATCTGGTGTTGGCCGGCGACCTGCCGGCCGCCGAAGCGCAGCTCGCCGAGGCGGCGCGGCTCGATTCGTCGTCCTCGGACGTGTATCTCGCGCTCGCCAATCTCTATCGGCTGCGCGGAGACATCGGCCGGGCGATCCAGATTCACCAGAACCTGCTGCTGCGCCCGGACATCGCCGAAGAGCTGCGCCGCGAGGCGCTGCTGGGGCTTGCGCTCGACTTCCGCGCGGGCGGTTTTCTGAAGCGCTCTGCGGCCTCGTTCCAGGATCTACTGCAGCTCGAGCCCGAGAACTTGCAGGCGCTGCGCGCACTGGAGCGCATCCGCATCGAGAGCGGTGACTGGGAGGGCGCGGTCGAGGTCCGGAACCAGATCGGCTCGCGCGATCCGGCGACTCAGAAGATCCTCGCGCACCTGTGGACGGGACACGGCCGCGCGCGCGCCGTGCGCGGCGTCGAGGGCGACGCGAGGCGCGCCTTCAAGCGCGCGGTCGCCCAGGACCCGGACTGCGCGGAGGCGTATCTCGCGCTCGGCGATCAGCGGCTGCGCGAGGGGAGCTGGAGGAAGGCCTCAGGCCTGTTCCGGCGGGCGCTCGGGCTGCACGCGGCGATCGGGCGACTCCTCTACCCGCGTCTCTGGGAGACTCACACGAAGCTCGCCGACCTGCCGGGGCTCGAGCGCATCCTGCGCGACAGGCTCGACGCGGAGCCGGGTGACTCGGACGCCGCGCTCTGGCTCGCGCGCGCGATCGCCGCTCAGTCGCGCGCCGACGAAGCGCTGGCGCTTCTGCGCAGGCTGCTCGACCGCGATCCCGGCCAGCTCGCGCTGCACGCCGAGATCGGCCGCGTGCTGCTGCGCGAGAACCGCGACGCGGAGGCGATCAAGGCGCTCGAAGAGCTGGTCGAGCGGCTGCCGACGGAGCCGCACGCGCTCGCGTGCCGGGGCTGCGGCGCGCAAGACACGGCGCTGCACTTCCGCTGTCCGCAGTGCGGCGAGTGGGACAGCTTCAGCTGAGCGGGCGCCGCAGCGCCGCCGCGACGCTGGTCGCGAGGCTCGTCGCGGTGAACGGCTTCTGCACGAATCCCGAAACGCCGCGTGCCGCGAGCCGCTCGAGCGCCTGGTCGGCGGCGTAGCCGCTGGTCGCGAGCACGGGCGTTGCGCCGGCGAGCTCGCGCAGCGCGCCGAGCAGCGCCTCGCCCGAGTCACTTCCCAAGCTGAGGTCGAGTAGGATCGCCGAGATTCCGCCCGGATGCGCGCGAACGTGAGCGAGCGCCTCGCCGCGATCGGCGGCGAGCAGCACCGCGTAACCCGCGGCCTCGAGCGATCGGCGGGCCACCTCGCGCACGCCGCGCTCGTCGTCGACGACGAGGATCGTTCCCTGGCCGCGCGGCAGAGCCGCGCTCGCTGCGGAAAGACGAGTCACAGGCTGCGCGGCCGCGCGCTCGACCGCCGGCAGCAGGACGCGGATGCGCGTGCCCTGACCGAGCGCGCTGTCGACCTGCACGCTGCCTCGATGCGCGCGCACGATTCCGTGTGCGACGGCCAGACCGAGACCGCGGCCCGCGCCCTTCGTCGTGAAGAAGGGGTCGAACATCTGCGCCAGCGCGCCGCCGTCGACGCCGCAGCCGGTATCGCCGACCTCGAGCGCGACCCAGCCGGCGCCCCCGGCCTCGGGCGAGTCTCCGTGAGTCACTCGGATCGTCACGAGTCCGCCGCTGGCGGGCAGCGCCTCGCACGCGTTCGTGAGCAGGTTCATCAGGACCTGGCGGAGCTGCGTCGCGTCGCCGTCGACCCAGGCCGGCGAGTCGGGCGCGCACCAGTCGAGCTTGGCGCGCACGGGAAGTGAGGCGCGCAGCACCGCGAGCGTGTCGTCGACGACGCCGCGCAGGTCCACCCGCTCGCGCTCGATGCGCTCGCGGCCCGCGAAAGCGAGAATCTGCCGCACCAGCCCCGCCGCCCGGTCGCCGGCGGCCTGAATCTCCGCGAGACTCTCGCGGAGCTCCGGATCGGAAGCGCGCCGCAGCGCGAGCTCCGCGTTGCCGAGAATCCCGACGAGCAAGTTGTTGAAGTCGTGCGCGACGCCGCCGGCCAGCAGGCCGAGGCTTTCGAGGTGCTGTGACTCGTGCAGGCGCGCTTCGAACTCCGCGCGCTCCTGCGCGAGGCGCTTGCGCGCGGTGACGTTCGCGGCGACGCCGACCGCACGCCCGAGGCCGCGCTCGGGCACGCTGTGGCCCCGCATCAGGATCCAGCGCGTGTCCTCTCCGGCGCGCGGAGTCAGGCGGAACTCGAGCTCGAACGACTCGCCGCGTTGCGAGTGCTCGACCGCCAAGACGCGCGCCGCTTCGAGGTCGTCGGGGTGCACGAGCTTCACCGTGTCGGCGGTCGCGCTCGGCATCGCGGTCCCCTCCGGAAGCCCGAAGACGCGCCCGGCATTCGGCGACCACTCGACCCGCCCCTGCGGCGTGTCCCACTCCCAGGTGCACATGTCGGCGCCCTCCAGCGCGAGTCGCAGCTGCGCCTCGCTCTCGGCGAGCGCCTGCTCGGACGCCTTCTTCTCGGTGAGGTCGGTCAGCGTGCCGACCCAGCCGGCGAACTCGCCCGCCGCGTCGAACTCCGGCAGCGCTTGGTTGAGCACCCAGCGAACGGCTCCGTCGGGTCGCACGATGCGCTGCTCGAGACGCAGCGGGCGACCCTCGGCCAGCGCGCGCCGCGACAGCTCGAGGATCTTGCGCGCGTCGTCGGGATGGAGCGGCCGCGCGCCGGGATTGGCGAGCGCGGTCGCGACCGGGATTCCCGTGAGCTCCGCCCAACGCTCGTTCAGGTAGATGTGGCGACCCCGGTTGTCGATCCGGAAGATCCCGACCGGCACCGCGCTGGCGAGTGTCTGATAGAGGCGCTGGCTCTCGCGGAGCGCCTCGAGCGCCCGCTGCTCCTCGGTCACATCTCGCGTCGTCATGACCACGCGCCGTCCGGAGTCCGGGGTGTCGAAGCGCCGACCGAGTGTCTGCAGCCAGCGGTACCCGCCGTCGGCGTGCCGGATGCGCTGCAGCATCGACACCGTCTCCGGAATCTCGCCGTCCACGAGCAGCGCCTCGGTGCGAGGCAAATCCTCGGGGTGGATCAGCGCGCGGAGATCCTTCGCGAACTCCCGCGACCAGACATCAGGCGAGTAGCCGAGCACGCGCTCGACGCTGGGACTCATGTACGTGAGCTCGCCGGAGGCGGTGTACTCGCTCACGACGTCGTAGGAGTTCTCCGCCAGCAAGCGGTAACGCGCCTCGCTCTCGCGCAGGGCGACCTCGGTTCGCCGGTCCACGCTGAGATCGCGGCCGTGCAGCAGCACCGCCCTGCGCCCGAAGTAGTCGATCGGCGCCGCCCAGGCCTCGACCTCGTGGAGCGAGCCGTCGAGCGCAGTGAGTCGCACCTCGAACAAGGGCACCGACTCCCCGCGCTCGAGCACGCGCGCGAGCGCCGTCCGCGCCCGCTCCAGATACTCGGGACCGACGAGGCTGTACACCGACCGGCCGACGAGATCTGCCCGGGCGTCCATCTTGAGCAGCCGCAGGAGCGCCGGGTTCGCGTACGCGATGCGCTCCTCGGCGGCGATGCTGATCAGGTTGGGAGTCGCGTCGAGCAATCCGCGCAGACCGGCGGGGTCGATCCCGATCGGGGTGCCCGGCGAAGGGCCACTGACCAGGCGCAGCATGCGTCGGAACATTCGCGGCTCCTCGCCGTGTGAGTCTGCGAGATCGTATCACCGCGCGCGCAGCGATCCGCTGCATTTCGCAGAGTGCGCGGGATTGGAAGCCTGGCGCGCATGGGATCGACTTCGCGCATCGCGGGAGCCTGCCTGGTCGCCGCGGGAATCTCGTTCTGGCTGGCGTGGTTCCTGATGCCGTTGCCCGGCACGACGGACGCGGCATTCATCCTCGAGCAGGTCGGCGCGACACCGGAGCGTGTCTGGTGGTCGGTCGCGCTCCAGCTGATCTCCTCGGCGCTCTTCGTTCCGGGCCTGCTCGGCCTCGCGCTCGATCCGAAGCTGCGCGCGTCCGCAGCGGCGTTCGCGGCGGCGTCGCTCGCCGGCGTCGGAGTCACTGGTCTCGCGGCCGACGCGATCTACCACCTGGCCGCGTACGAGATGTCGCGGCCGGGCGTCGCGCGAGACGCGATGCTGCCGGTGATGGCGCGCTTCCAGTCGGCCGATCTCGCGTTCGTGGCGCCGCAGCTGCTGGCGCTGGTCGCGGGGATCGCTTGGCTCGCAGTCAGCGCCGCGCGCGCCGGGGCGGTGTCTCGCCGCGCGCCGCGCCTGCTCGCGCTCGCGCTCGGAGTCGCCATCGCGGGGGGCGCGGCCGCGCGCGCGTTCGGCGGCGGGCGCCGCGGGGTCGCGCTCTCGGCGCTCGCGCTCTTCTCACTGGCGGTCGTCCAGCTCGGCGCGGCTCTGCAGCGCGCTAGATCGTGATCTGCATGCCGAGCTCGACCGCGCGCCCGGGGGGAATTCCGAAGTAACCGGCCGCGGGCTGCGCGGTGTAGTGCAGGATCGCGAACAGCCGCTTGCGCCAGCCGGCCATGTCGCCCTTGCTAGACGCGAGGACCGTCACCCGGCCGAGGAAGAAGCTCGCTTCCTCGACGCTGACCGGGACGCCGGTCGAGGCGATCTGGCGCACGATCTCCGCGATCGCCGGAGTCTGTATGAAGCCGTAGCGAGCGGTGACTCGCACGAATCCCTCGCCGAGAAACTCGACGCGCACGCGATCGACGCGGGGCACGGCCGGCACGTGCTCGGTCGTGATCGAGAGCAGCACGATTCGCTCGTGCAGGACCTTCGAGTGTTTGAAGTGGTGGCCGAGCGCGAGCGGCAGGCCGTCCGGATAGCCCGACATGAACACCGCCGTGCCCCGCACGCGCTGCGGCTTTTCGCGGCCGACGTCGGCAATGAACGCAGTGAGTGGCAGAGTCACGTCGTTCAGGTGCCGGTTCAAGAGATCCGTGCCGCGCTTCCAGGTCGTCATGATCGTGAACAGCACGAGGCCCATCGCGAGCGGGAATGCGCCGCCGTGCGGCGTCTTCGGCAGGTTCGCGCCGAAGAGCGACAGGTCGACCGCGAGAAACAGCGCGCCGAGCGCGAGCGCCGCGAGCCAGCCGAGGCGGCGCGCGGCGACCGGCACGAACAGGAACGTGGTCACCGCCATCGTGCCAGTCACCGCGATCCCGTACGCCGACGCGAGCCCCGAGGACCCGCGGAACTCGAGCACCAGGAAGATGCACGAGAGCATCAGCGCCCAGTTCACCGCAGGCACGTAGATCTGTCCCTCTTGCCGGCTCGAGGTGTGGACGATCTGCATGCGCGGCAGGTAACCGAGCTGGATCGCCTGCGCGGTCAGTGAGTAGGAGCCGGAGATGATCGCTTGGGACGCCACGATCGTGGCCAGCGTCGCGACGCCGACCATCGGCAGGATGCTCCAGCCCGGCAGCATGGTGAAGAACGGGTTCTCGATCCCCGACGCCCCGGCGTGCAACAGATACGCGCCCTGGCCGAAGTACGAGAGCAGCAGCGAGGGAAACACGACGCTGTACCAGGCGAGGGTAATGGGCGCGCGCCCGAAGTGGCCGAGGTCCGCGTACAGCGCCTCGGCGCCGGTCGCGCACAGGACGACGGATCCCAGGATGAAGAAGCCCGGCCCACCGGTCTCGCGCAGCAGGCCGATCGCGTACACCGGGTTCGCGGCGCTCAAGACGTGTGGCTCGCGCGCGATCCACGGCAGGCCGAAGGCCGCGATCGCGGCGAACCAGACCAGTGAGATCGGACCGAACCAGGCGCCGATGCGCGCCGTGCCGCTGCGCTGGACGAGAAACAGGGCGACCAAGATGACGAGCGCGATCGGCCAGATCAGTGGCGAGACGCCGGGCAGGGCGACGTCGAGACCCTCGACGGCCGAGAGCACCGAGATCGCGGGCGTGAT
Source organism: Myxococcota bacterium (assembly GCA_044450765.1). GTDB lineage: Bacteria > Myxococcota_A > UBA9160 > SZUA-336 > SZUA-336 > VGRW01. Next base: position 8,644 of record JBIOJK010000041.1, read on the forward strand.
CATGCCGTCGCCGTACAGCAGCGCCGTGCCGGCCAGCGCGACGAGGAACGCGATCGTGCGGAAGCGCGCGGAGCCACCGCTCGGCCGCTGCACCAGCGCCATCAGCGCGAGCACGCCGCCCTCGCCGTGATTGTCGGCGCGCATCACGAAGCTCAGATACTTCACGACGACGACCAGCACCAAGACCCAGAACACGAGTGACAGCACGCCGAGCACGTTCTCGGGCGTCGGCGCTGCGCCGTGCGCGCCGTGGAAGCACTCGCGCAGCGCGTAGAGCGGGGAGGTCCCGATGTCGCCGTAGACGATGCCGATGGCGGCCAAGGTCAATCGGCGCAGGCCGAGCGGTGGAGCGGACCCGTCCGGCACCCCATTCTGCACGGCGCGTTCGGATAGCACTTTCGCCGTCCGAGCGCAGTGGTGGCCGCAGTGCCCCCTGGTTGACCCGCGGCGCGAACCGCGGTGAGAATCCGCGCGAGGGAGATCGCCGATGGCCGAGCCCGCACGCCCGCCCGACATCCTGACGTTGCACGCGAAGAACACGCCCGGCAAGCTCGCGGTGGTTCACGATCGGCCCGGCGGCGGGATCCTGCGCTGGACCTTCGCGGAGCTCGAGGCCCAGGCCAACAAGCTCGCGAACGGGTTGCTCGCGCTCGGCCTCCGGCGCGGCGAGAAGCTGGTCTGGTGCGGCCAGAACTCGCCCGGCGTCGTCCGCGTCGTGCACGCCGCGCGCAAGCTCGGCGCGGTCGCGGTGCCGCTCAACTACCGCCTGTCGCCCGAGGAGGCGCAGTACGTCGTCGACAACTCCGACGCGGTGATGGTCTACGTCGACGCGGAGTACGCGCCGCTCTTCGCGAAGATCCGAAGTGAGATCCCGAAGGTGCGCGACATCGTCGTCTACGACGGCGCGGCGCCCCCGGGCATGCGCGACGGCGACGCGCTGATCGCGTCTGCCAGCGACGCCGAGCCCGTGGCAACCGGCGGCGCCGACGTCGCCCAGACGATGATCTACACCTCGGGCACGACCGGGAAGCCCAAGGGCGCCGTGCGCGGCGCCGGCAGCGCCGCGCAGTCGGGCGCGCTGCTGCAGCTGATCGGCTACCAGCTCGACGACGTGTATCTCACGACCGGTCCCCTGTATCACTCGGGCCCGGGTGGCTTCATGGCGGTCGCGCACGGCCTCGGCAACACGGTCGTGCTGCAGAAGAAGTTCGACGCCGAAGACTGGCTGCGGCTGGTCGAGAAATACCGCGTCACGACGACCTTCTCGGCGCCCACGCCGGTGCGGCTCGTCTGCAATCTGGCGGCGGCGACCAAGGCGAAATACGACGTGACCAGCATGCGCCGCTTCATCGCGAACGCCGCGCCCTGGTCGTTCGCGCTGAAGCAGATGTACCTCGCCGACTTCCCGAGTGACTCGCTCTTCGAGATCTACGGCTCGACCGAGCTCGGCGTGAACACGGTGCTGCGGCCCGAGGACCAGCTGCGCAAGCCGGGCTCCTGCGGCAAGCCCGCGCCGCTGGTCGAGATCAAGCTCTTCGACGACGACGGCCGCGAGGTGACGCGGCCGCGTGTACCCGGCGAGCTCGCGGTGCGCAGCCCCGGGGTTTTCGACACCTACCACAAGGCGAGCGAGAAGTTCGACGAGGATCGGCGCGGCGAGTACCACACCGTCGGCGACGTGGCCTACTTCGACGAGGAAGGCTTCTACTACATCTGCGATCGGAAGAAGGACATGATCATCTCGGGCGGGGTGAACATCTACCCGGCCGAGATCGAGGCAGTGCTCGACGCCCACCCGAAGGTGCTCGACGTCGCGGTGATCGGCATCCCAAACGAAGAGTGGGGCGAGAGCGTGCACGCGATCATCGTGCGCCTGCCCGACGTGTCACTCAGCGACGAAGACATCCTCCACTACGGGCGCGAGCATCTGGCCGGCTACAAGATCCCGCGCTCGGTCTCGTTCGCGGACGAGATCCCGCGCAACGCGTCGGGGAAGATCCTGAAGAAGGTGTTGCGCGAGCCGTTCTGGAAGGGCCGAGAGACTCGCGTCTAGGCGCGCCCGAACGCCGCGATCACTTCCGGGGGAGCCTGCACGAGCTCGATCAGCACGCCTTCGCCCGAAGCGGGTGACTCGGCGCTCCCCTTCGGGTGGATGAAGCAGACGTCGTGACCCGCCGCGCCCTTGCGGATCCCGCCGGGGGTGAAGCGCATGCCCTGCTTCTCGAGCCAGGCGACGGCCGCGCGCAGATCGTCCACCCAGAGCCCCACGTGATTCAGCGCCGGATCGTGCACGCGCGGGCGCTTCTCGGCGTCGATCGGCTGCATCAGGTCGACCTCGACCGCGAAGGACCCGGCGCCCGCGCGCGCGATGTCCTCGTCGACGTTCTCGCTCTCGCTCCGATACGTGCCGGCCGGAGTGAGTCCCAGGAGATCGATCCAGAGTCGCCGCAGCGCGGCTTTGTCGGTCGAGCCGACCGCGATCTGCTGCAGGCCCAATACGCGAAATGGACGAGCTCCCGGCACGACCCCTCTCCTCAGCTCAGACGCGCGCCATGCTATCGCGGCGCCCCGAGGCGCGCAGCCGATCCGCCGTTCCGCGCAGCAGGGCCTCGGTTGCGTCCCAGCCGAGACACGCGTCGGTGAGCGAGATCCCGTACGCGGGCGGCGCGTCGGCGCGCAGCGTCTGGCGACCTGACTCGAGGTGGCTCTCGAGCATCGCGCCGAGCAGCGGCGTCTCTTCCGCGCTGAACTGCGCGACGACGGCACGCAGGACGTCGGGCTGGCGCGCCGGATCCTTGCCCGAGTTGCCGTGCGAGCAGTCGACGAGCACCGGGCGCGCGAGCGCAAGCGGCGCCAGCAGTTCGGCTGCGCGCGCGACCTCGGCCGGCGCGAAGTTCGGTCCGCGCCCGCCGCCGCGCAGCACGAGATGCGCGTCGGGATTGCCTGCGGTCTCGATCCGGACGAAGCCGCCGCTCGGCGAGACACCCAGGTGGCGGTGCGGGCTGCGCGCGGCGACGACCGCGTCGACGGCCGGCGCGAAGTCGCCCGACGTCGGGTTCTTGATCCCGACCGGCAGCGGCAAGCCGCTCGCCATCTCGCGGTGGATCTGGCTCTCGGACGTACGCGCCCCCACACACGCCCAGGCGAGCAAGTCGGCGGTGTAGTGGCGCACGATCGGATCGAGAATCTCGGCTGCGCATGGCACGCCCAGCTCGTTCACGCCGCACAGGATCGCGCGCGCCCGCGCCAGGCCGAGCGCCAGGTCGCAGCTCCCGTCGAGGTGCGGATCGCTGATCAGGCCCTTCCAGCCGAGCGCGCTGCGCGGCTTCTCGAAGTAGGTCCGCATTGCCAGCGTGAGCACGTCGCCGAGCTCGCGCGCGAGCGGCGCGAGTCTGCCCGCGTACTCCAGGGCGGCGTCGGGGTCGTGAATCGAGCACGGCCCGACGATTGCGACGAAGCGCGGGTCCTTCCCGTGGAGTGCGTCGCGAATCGCGCGCCGGCCCCGCTCGACGCTCGCCGCGGCCCGCTCGCTCCGCGGGAGGCGCAGCGCGAGCGCAGCGGGCGAGGGCAAGTCGCTCGCGGTCTCTCGACTTTCGGTGTGCATGGCTTCTCCTGGGGTCGCGTGGGCAAAAAAAAAGCCCCGAGAGGTCTCTCTCGGGGCTCCGCGGTCTGGCTGAACTCGCGCGCTAGGCGCTCGTGCCGGCTCCCTCGGCCCCGATCTCGGGCCAAAAGAAATAGCAGCCGAAATAAGCGCTCCGCGGCATCACGCGAGTGCTTGTACCCCAGCTCGCGCGCGCGCGTCAATCGGGGCTCACGGGAGCGGTAGACTCCCGCCGTGGACGCCCCCCGCAGCGAGACGCCGATGATGCGCCAGTACCGCGAGCTGAAGCGGCGCGCCGGCGAAGCGCTGTTGTTCTTCCGAATGGGTGACTTCTACGAGCTCTTCGAGGCGGACGCGGAGCGCGCCGCGCCGCTGCTCGACCTGGTGCTGACGTCCCGCGAGCGGGACTCACCCGCGCCGGTGCCGATGTGCGGCGTGCCGTTTCACGCGCTCGAGGGCTACGTGCGGCGCTGTCTCTCCGCGGGTCTCTCGGTCGCGATCGCGGAGCAGACGGAAGACCCGAAGAACGCGAAGGGGCTGGTGCGGCGCGAGATCAGCGAGGTCGTGACTCCCGGGCTCGTCGCCAACTCCGAGCGCCTCGAGGGCGCCGGCGCGAACTATCTGGCCGCGGTGCTCGGGGACGGTGGCCGACACGGAATTGCGTTCCTCGACCTGTCGACCGGCGAGTTCGCCGCGACCGAGGTCGAGCGGCGCGAGCTCTTCCTGGCCGAGCTCGACCGGCTCGCGCCGCGCGAGATCCTGGCGCGCGACGCGGAGAAGGACTTGCCGAGCGGCCCGGCCGTGCGCCGCGTGCGAGACGCGGACTTCGATCCAGGCGTGGTCGCGGACCGGGTCGGCGGGCTGCCGCACGGGCTCGCGCGCGACGAGCGCTCGAACGACGCGCGCGCCGCGGCCGCGCTCGTCGCGACCGTTGCCGAGCTGCAGCCCGCGGCGCTCGCGCAGCTCGGCGCGCTGCGCCGGTACCGCGCGAGCGAGCACCTGCTGATCGACCGCTCGACGCGGCGCCACCTGGAGCTGTTCCAGAACCTGCGCGACGGCGGGGGCGAGGGAACGCTGTTCGAGACACTCGACGCGACGCGCACGCCGCTCGGCCGCCGGCGACTCGCGGCCTGGCTCGGCGAGCCGCTGCTGGCGCCGGAGGCGATCTCGGCGCGCCAGGACCGGGTCGCGCAGTGGCTCGAGCCGGACAGCCGGCGCAGCGCGCTGCGCGACGCCCTGCGCAGCGTCGGCGACCTCGAGCGCGCGGCCACGCGTGCGCTCCTGCCGACCGGCGGGCCGCGCGAGCTGTCCCAGCTCGGCGCCTGCCTGCGCGGAGTCACGCGGGTCGCCGAGGTGACACCGATCGCGGACGCCCTCGAGAGCCTGCGCGGCGCGCTCGCGCGCGTGCTCGTCGACGATCCGCCGCCGGCGCCGCGCGGCGAGCCGCACACCGGCTACGTGCGCGACGGGATCGACGCCGAGCTCGACCAGATTCGCCGCGAGTCCGCCGAGGGCGAGGCCTATCTGGCCGGTCTCGAGGCGCGCGAGCGCGCGCGCACCGGAATTCCCGCGCTGAAGGTCCGCTACAACCGCGTCTTCGGCTGGTCGATCGAGGTGAGCAAGGCGCGCCTCTCGCTCGTCCCCGCGGAGTACCGCCGCAAGCAGACCACCGCCGGCGGCGAGCGCTACACGACCGACGAGCTGGAGCGCTGGGAGGGAGTCACTCTGCGGGCGCGCGAGCGCGCGGCGAGCGCCGAGGCGCGCGTGCTGGAGGAGCTGCGCAGCGGGCTGAGCGCGGAGAGCGAGCGCGTTCGGCGCACGGCCTCGGAGATCGCGGAGCTCGACACCACGCAGTCACTCGCCCACGTCGCGCGCGAGCGCGGCTGGGTGCGGCCCGCGGTCGAGCGCTCGCTGGCGCTCGAGATCGAGGGCGGGCGCCATCCGGTCGTGGAGCGCAGCGCGCGCGACGGCTTCGTTCCCAACGACGTGTCACTGGACGGCGAGGCGGTGCGCTTTCTGATCCTGACCGGGCCGAACATGGCCGGAAAGTCGACCCTGCTGCGGCAGGTCGGGCTGATCGCGCTCCTGGCGCAGGTCGGCTCGTTCGTTCCCGCGAGCCGCGCGCGGATCGGGGTCTGCGACCGCATCTTCACGCGCGTCGGCGCCTCCGACTCGCTCGCGACCGGCGAGAGCACGTTCATGGTCGAGATGCGCGAGACCGCGGCGATCGTGAGCGAGGGAACCGAGCGGAGCCTCGTTCTGCTCGACGAGATCGGCCGCGGCACGTCCACTTTCGACGGACTTTCGATCGCCTGGGCGGTCGCGGAATACCTCCACGATACCCCGGGCTTGCGCCCTCGGGTCTTGTTCGCGACCCACTACCACGAGCTTGCGGATCTGGCGCGCACGAAGTCGGCGGTTCGGAACTTCCACTTCACGTGCGCAGAGCGGGACGGGGAGATCCTGTTCCTGCGGCGCATGGAGCCCGGGGCCGCCAGCCGAAGCTACGGAATCGAGGTGGCGCGTGCGGCCGGTCTCCCCCCCAAGGTCATCCGGCGTGCGCGCGAGGTGCTCCGGAATCTCGAAGGGGGGGAGTTCGATGAACGCGGTGTGCCCCGACTCGCACAGGGAGCGGGCGGACGCGCCGAGCCGTCTCAGCTCGGGCTCTTCGCGCCTGCGCCCGATCCGCTGCGCGAGGCGCTGCGGCGAATCGAGCCCGCGCGCATGACTCCGATCGACGCGCTGGTCGAGCTCGAGCGGCTGAAGCGTTCGCTGGAGGATGAGTCGTGAGGCGCTCGAGTCTCGCGGTCGTCCTGCTCACCGCGCTCGCCTCGCTCGGCGCGGGCGTGCGGCCCGCGGGCCTGGGCGACGTGCGCTCGATCGCGGTGGTCGATGAGCCGACACAGACGCGTGTCGTGATCGAGCTCTCGGAGAAACCCAATTTCGAGAGTCACGCGCTCGCGAACCCGGCCCGCCTGTACATCGACGTCGACGGCACCTGGCTCGAGGGCGCCGTGGGCGCGCCGCAGCCCGGCAGCGTGGGCTCGCCGCTGCGGGTGGTGCGCGGCGGGCAGAACACGCTGACGCGCTCGCGCATCGTGCTCGAGCTGACACGCAACGGTGTCGCGCCGAAGGTCTACACGCTGGAGCGGCCGTTCCGAATCGTCGCGGAGCTCCCGAAGTCGGCGCGCGCTTCCGAGCCCGCGCCCGAGCCGCCGCCGAAGGTCGATGTCGCCGCGGCCGGGCCCGCGCGCCCACACGCGCAGGCTCCGGAGTTCGAGCCGCTCGCGCTGCAGGCGCCCACGCCGACGCGAGAGGCGCTGCAGGCGCCGCCGGACTGGGATCAGCGCGCCGTGCGGCGGGTCGTGATCGACGCGGGTCACGGCGGCAAAGACCCCGGTGCGCTCGGCGCCGACCGGCTGCGCGAGGCGTACCTCGTGCTGGCGATCTCGCGCGAGCTGCGCCGCGAGCTGGTCTCGCGCGGCTTCGAAGTCGTGATGACGCGCGACGGCGACGTCTTCCTGCCGCTCAGCGAGCGCACCGACATCGCGAATCACCGCGACGCCGACCTGTTCCTCTCGGTGCACGCGAACGCCGCCAAGAGCCGGAAGCTCGCGGGGGTGGAGACCTACCTGCTCGACACGCGCTACGACCACCAGACCGCGCGCGTCGCGGCTCGCGAGAACGGCACGACGGTGCAGCAGCTCTCGGAGCTGCACATGCTGCTGGCGTCGCTGAAGCTCGGAAACAACGAGCGCTACGCCGCGCGCTACGCGAACCTGGTGCAGAGCTCGCTGATGCGGCGCTTGCGCAAGAGCTACGCGGACACGATCGACCTCGGCGTGAAGCGCGGCCCGTTCCTCGTGCTGTTCCAGGCCGACATGCCCGCGATCTTGGTCGAGGTCGGCTTCGTCTCGAACTCCGCGGAGGGCCGGCGCATGGCCAGCCGCGAGTTCGCGCGCGCCGCGGCCGAGGGCATCGCGGACGGTGTCTCGGCGTACCGCGATCAGCAAGAGCGCCGGATCATCGCGAGGCGCTAGTGCAGCCCGTCTGCGATGACTTCTTCGCCTCGACGGACCGAGGTCGGCTGGGTCCTTCGTCGCAGTATCTGAACCCGTCCGTGCGCGGGTATCTCGACGCGGTGCGCGCTCACTTGCTCGAGCTGCACGACCGGGGCGCACCGGCGCGGCGGGTGAACGAGGAGCACGCCGAGCTGATCGACCGGCTCGTGCGCAAGCTGTTCCGGCTCGCCGAGGACCGCTACTTCGAGAACTTCCCGCGGCTGAACTTCCGCTTCGCGGTCGTCGCGGTCGGCGGCTACGGCCGGCGCGAGCTGTCACTCGGCTCGGACGTGGATCTCCTGTTCCTGTACCGCGGCAAGGAGAACCCGTACGTCGAGACGATCACGGAGACGATCGCGACGCGGCTCTGGGATGCGCGCGTCGTCGTCGGCGCCGCGACACGCAGCGTGACCGAGTCCCTGCGCGTGGGCAAGGAAGACCTCTCGACCTTGACGTCGTATCTCGACGGGCGCTTCCTGGTCGGCGATCCGGCGCTCTTCGCGGAGCTCGACCGCGACGTCCGCGCGCACCTGAAGGAGAACTCCGACGCGTTCATCGACGCGAAGCTGGCCGAGCAGGCGAAGCGCCACGAGGCGTTCGGCGAGTCGCTCTATCTGCTGCAGCCAAACCTGAAGGAGAGCGTCGGGGGTCTGCGCGACTTCCACACGGCGCTGTGGATCGCGCGCGCCGCGATCTGGGAGGTCCGCCGCGCGGAGCACCTGCGCGTGCACGGCTTCATCGACGCCGACGAGGAGACCGAGCTGCTCGCGGCGCTCGAGTTCCTCTGGCGCGTGCGCAACCAGCTCCACCGGCGCGGGCGCAAGGACGATCGGCTGCACTACGAGGCGCAGGCCCAGCTCGCGGAGTATCTCGGGCTGGTGACTGGCGACCCGCTGCGCGGCGTCGAGAAGCTGATGAGGAGCTACTACCTGCACGCGCGCGCGATTCAGCGGGTGTCTCGCCGCGCGATCGACCACGCGCGGCTGGTCGCGACCCAGCGCAGTCAGCCGCAGGGCCACGCCCCGCACCCGGTCGCGGAGGGCTTCGCGATCAGCGGCGGGCGGCTCGAGATCCCGGCGGCCTCGCTGCTCGAGGAGCGGCCGCTGCGCCTGCTCGCGGCGTTCGCGATCGCGCAGCACCACGACGTCGAGCTGTCTCCGCGGGCGCAGCGGCTCGTGCGCCAGCAGCTGCACCGGGTCGACGACTCGTTCCGCGCCGATCCCGAGGCGAGCGCCTTCTTCCGGCAGATTCTCGGCTCGCCGACTCGCGTCTACCGCAGCTTGCAGACCATGGACGAAGTCGGACTGCTGGGCGCGTACATCCCGGAGTTCGCGCACCTGGTCGGCATGTGGCAGCAGGACATGTACCACACGTACACGGTGGACATTCACTCGCTGTTTCTCGTCGAGCAGCTGCGCCGCATCCAGCGCGGCCGCTACCGGGCCGAGCTCTCGCTCGCCACCGAGCTGATGCGCGAGGTGCGCAACCCCGTGCTGTTGTATCTCGCCTGCCTGCTGCACGACATCGGCAAGGGTCACGGCGGCGGGCACTCGGGCAAGGGCGCGGCGATGATCCCGCTGCTCGCGAAGCGGCTCGGCCTGCCCGACGAGGAGACGTCGATCGTCGAGTTTCTCGTGCGCCATCACCTGACGATGAGCGCGATGGCCGAGCAGCGCGACGTGCACGACCCGCGGCTGATTCTGCGCCTCGCCAAGCTGTGCGGCTCGCGGCTCTATCTGCGGCTCTTGTATCTCGTGACGGTCGCGGACATCCGCAGCGTCTCGCCCGTGGCCTGGACGTCGTGGAAGGCCGGCCTGCTCGAATGCCTGTACCGCAACACGGCGGAGTGGCTCGAGGCGGGCGAGGAGACCGAGGCGGCGGAGCAGTTCCTGATCGAGCGCGCGATGAGTCAGGCGAGCGCGACCGCGGCGCGCGCCGTCGACATCCTGGCGGCGGGCGGCATCGAGAAGACCGACGCCGAGGCGCTGCTGGATCAGATGCCGCGCCGCTACTTGCTCGAGAACGCGCCGGAGGAGGTCGCCTCGCACATGCGCACCGCGTTCGCGTTCCTGGCCGAGCGCCCGCCCGCGCGGGTCGAGCCGTTTCGCGAGGCGTCGGGGAACTCGCGCTCCTGGGGGCTCGTGTTCGTCGCGCCCGACCGACCCGGTCTGTTCGCGACGCTCGCCGGCGTGCTCTCGGGCTGCGGTCACAACATCTTGGCGGCGTCCGCTTACACGACGCGCGACGGCCTGGCGCTCGATTTGTTCGACGTCGATCCGATCGCGGGCGGCCCGGAAGAGCACGGCCTCGAGCGCGCGCGGATCGAGAAGCGGCTCGCCGCGGTGCTCGCGGGCGAAGCGGAGATTCCAGCGCCGCCGCGCCAGCCGTCGCTCCCCCGCGTGCTGCGCGTCCAGGCACCGAGCGCGCGGATCGAGAACGACGACTCGGACTTCTACTCGATCATCGACGTCGACGCGATGGACCGGCCGGGGCTCCTGTACGACATCTCGCGCGCACTGTCCGACCAGGGTCTCTCGCTCGTCGCGGTGCGCGCCTCGACGCGCGCGAGCCGCGCCACGGACGCGTTCTACGTGACGACTCTGGACGGCCACAAGCTGGTGGACCCCGAGCAGATCCGCAGCGTCGAGGAAGCGATCCTGCGCGCGATCGGGCAGGGCGGCGAGTGACCTTCGGCACGGCGATCGATGCGTTTCTCGCGCATCTCGCCGTGGAGCGCGGTCTCTCGGCCGCCACCGTCGAAGCCTATGGGCGCGACCTGGGCCGGCTCGCCTTGCAGCTCGGCGAGGGCGAGGTTTCGCGGATCGACGTAGAAGCCTTGCGCGCGCACGTGACTGCGCTCGAGCGGCGCGGGCTCTCCGCGGCGACGCGCGCGCGGGCGCTGTCGGCGATCGCGCACCTGCTCGCCTGGCTGCGCGCCGAGCGCGCGCTCGCGACGGACCCGATCGCGGATCTCGCGCGGCCCAAGCGCGGCCGCAAAGTTCCCAAGGTCTTGTCCGCGCAGGAAGCCAGCGCGCTTGTGCACGCCCCGGACGAGAGCGACGTCGGAATTCGCGACCGCGCGCTGCTCGAGCTGATGTACGCGGCGGGCCTGCGAGTCTCGGAAGTCACTTCGCTGCGGCTCGCCGACCTGCGCCTCGCGTCGCGCAGCTGCACGGTCCAGGGCAAAGGACGGCGCGAGCGCCTGGCGCTCTTCGGCGAGCCCGCGGCGCGCGCGCTGGAGCGCTATCTCGCGGAGCTTCGCCCGCGCTGGCTGCGCGGCCGCGAGGTGCGCGAGGTGTTCGTCAGCGCGCGCGGCCGGCGGCTGACGCGGCAAGCGGTCTGGTACCGGGTCCGCGCCTACGGCCGCGCGCTCGGAATCTCGCACAAGCTGACGCCGCACGTCCTGCGCCACTCGTTCGCGACCCACCTGCTCGAGGGCGGCGCCGACCTGCGGATCGTGCAGGAGATGCTCGGGCACGCGGACATCGGCACGACCGAGATCTACACACACGTGAGTCGCGCGCGGCTGCACGAGCTGGTGGACCGGCGGCACCCGCGCGGTGACGGCCAGCGCGCTGGCCGCGCGCGGGGCGATGGGTTAGGTTCGCGCTCGTCGTAGGGGGTGTGCGACATCGCAGCGGTGGAAGTGGACGTGACTGGCGAGTCGGCGCAGGGCGCGAGCCGCGAGGCCACTGCCGTCGGCCGCTTCTCGTGCGCCGTCAAGCTTCCCGCTTTCGAGGGCCCGCTCGATCTGCTCCTGCACCTGATCCGCGCCAACGAAGTCGACATCGCGGACATTCCGATCGCGCTGATCAGCGAGCAGTATCTCGCCTACCTCGAGATGATGCGCATGCTCGACATCGACGTGGCGGCCGACTACCTGCTGATGGCCGCGACGCTCGCGCACATCAAATCGCGCCTGCTCTTGCCGCCCGATCCCGACCTGCTCGCCGAGGACGGCGTCGAGGATCCGCGCGCCGAGCTGGCGCGCCGGCTGGCCGAGTACGCGCGCTACAAGGACGCGGCCGCGGAGCTCGCGCGGCGGCCGCTGCTCGGGCGAGACGTGTTCACCGGAGCCGCCGATCGGAGCGACCTGCCCGAGAAGGAAGGCGTGCTGGTCGTCAGCCTGTTCGGCTTGCTCGAGGCGATGCAGAGTGTGCTCGCGCGGATCCCCGCCGAGCAGGCGCGCCACACCGTCGAGCGCGCGCGACTCACCCTGCAGGAGTGCATGGTCGAGGTGATGGACGCGCTGCGGGCGGCCGAGCCGGCCAGCGTGCGCTTCGAGGACCTGCTCGCGGGCGATGCTCCGACGCGCCACCGCGTCGTGCTCGCGTTCCTCTCGGTTCTCGAGCTGGCCAAGATCCAGGCGCTGTTGATCTTCCAGAACGCGGACGAGGCGGGCCGACCCTGCGGACCGATCCGCGTTCGCCTGGCCGTCGGCGCGCAGCTCGACGACGCGGAGATCGCGGCGGCGGGGGCGCTCGCGGACGCCGAAATGGAGACCGGATCTGCGGAAGGAGAGGGCGATGGCGCAATCTGACCTCGATCTCGACGCGCTCGAGGCGCTGATCTTCTCGGCCGACGGCCCGCTCGGGGCGAGCGCGCTGCGGCGCGCCTTCCCGCGCTCGACACCTACACAGATCTGTGACGCGGTGGCGGAGATCAACGCCAGCCTCGCGGCGACCGGCCGGCCCTACGAGATCGCCGAGGTCGCCGCCGGCTACCAGTTCCGCACGCGTCCGGAGTTCGCCGAGGTGATTCTGACGGCGACCCCGGAGCGAAAGCTGCGCCTCTCGCGCCCCGCGCTCGAGACACTGGCGCTGATCGCGTACCGGCAGCCGCTGACTCGCGCCGAGATCGAGGACCTGCGCAGCGTCGACTGCGGCGCAGTGGTGAAGAGCCTGCTCGAGCGCGAGCTCGTGCGCATCGTCGGACGCCGCGACGCGCCGGGACGGCCCGCGCTCTACGGAACCAGCGCGACGTTTCTCGAGACTTTCGGCTTGCGCGGGCTGTCGGATCTTCCCGCGCTGCGCGAGATCGAGGCGATCGTCGCAGCGCCCGTCGTGGAGATCGAAGGCGAGGACAGCGCGCTGGAGCCGGAGCCGAGTGAGTCCGCGCCGCCCGACGACTCGAGCCCGTTCGGCGAGGCCGAGCAGGCGGTCGCCGACGGCGACTCGGCCGAGCTGCGCTTGCACTAGCTCGCAGCCGCCGCGCAAGCGCCGCAGGCAACCCAGCGGGTTCCCAAGTCGCACTGCGTAGGCTGCGAGTTTCTCGAATTGATTCGGAGACTTATCTCCGACATTTCGAGTACAATCGTAGGGTGAAAGCGCACCATCTCGCCCTCTCGCTCGGAGCCATCGCCGGACTCGCCGCCGGCGGCGCGAGCGCGGACACATCCATCTCGGGGATCTGTCCCGACGGCAGCTACTTCATCGTGCAGAGCCGCGCGTCGATCCCGTGCGCCAACGCGCACACCGCGGATCCGTCGGACCTTCCGCCGGTTCGCCCGTATCTCCTGCCGCGCCCTTACACCTGGTACGTCGATCAGGAAGCGCGCAGCGCGAACAACCCGTACAACCTGATCGAGACCGCGCGCAAGATTCGCGAGGCGCGCGCCGGCGTCGCGCCCGAGGGCTCGAGTGCGGGAGCATCGGCTGCGCGCCAGGCGCCGCCGAACGCGGGCGCTCCCGCCCCGGTGGCGCGCGCCGAGTCACCTGCGCGAGCGCCGTTGGTCTCACTCGCCGACGACGAGCTGCGGGACTTGGTGCGCTTGATCGCGCTGCGCCAGGAGGCCTCTCCTGCGCTCTTCGACGTGAAGGACGTCCACGGCGCGCACAGCCTGAAGATCGAGCTCGCTCACTCGGCCTCGTTCGAGTCGTACGCGCTCGCCGCGCTCGGGCGCAGCGCGGGCGCGAACCACGTGCTCGTGTGGAGCGCAGAGGCCGTGCGCGAGGCGGAGTTCCACCCGAACTTCTTCGTGGTGCAGTCGGGCCGCACGTTCCGGCCCGACCCGCAGAACCCGGCGGAGCTCGCGTTCCTGCTCGGGAGCGCCGGCAAGCTGCCCGCCGGCGAGATGGCGGTCGGCTACCTCGTGGTTCCCGCGAACTTCGATCCCGCGGGCCCGCTCGAGCTCTTCTGGAACGACCGCAGCGTCGAAGCGACTCTCGCGCCCACCGGCGCGGGAGCCGGCACGAGCCACTGACTCACTGAAACGTCGCGTACAGCTCGACGACGATCGTCTCGCCGCCGGGCGCGTCGACGACGGCGACGCCCGCGGTGTTGAACGCCGGGTTGAGCACGTTCTCGCGGTGGTCGTGCGAGCGCATCCACTCGACGACGATCGCCTCGACACGGTCTCCGCCCACGCTCGACTGGCCGATGTTCTCGGCGAGCAGCCGGAAGCCGCTGACTCCCGCGGCGGTCACCCGGTCGAGCGGGTTCTTGCCCTCGGGGCTCTCGTGCGCGAGGTAGCCGCGGCGCGCCATGTCCTCGGCGTGCGCGCGCGCGACGGCGGCGAGCTCCGGCGAAGCGCGCAGCGGAATCAGCTGTTGCTCGGCGCGCTCGCGATTCACGCGCGCGAACAGCTCGGCCTCAGGACCGGCGAGCGCCTCGAGCGGCGCGGTCGCGAGCCAGACGACGGCAGCAAAGCCCGCGCCGAACCAGAGTCCCGCGCGCAGGCCACTCACTTGCCGCCCTCGTTCTCCCACTTCTCGAAGACTTCCGCGGAGCTGGCCTCGCGACTCACGAGCTTGCCGTTCTCGTAGCGAGAGACCACGTCGGGCGTGCCGTCGAAGTCGAGGTCCTCGCGCTTTTCGACCAGCTGGCCGTCGCGGTAGATCGACACTACGTCCGGCCGGCCGTCGCCGTTTCGGTCCTCTTCCTGGCGCACGATCTTGCCGTGCTCGTAGATCGTGATCTCGTCGCGGAAGCCGTCGCCGTTCTTGTCGATCTCGGTGCGCACCAGCTCGCCGTCCTTGTAGAAGCTCCAGGTGTCGGCTTGGCCGTCGCCATCCGAGTCGGTGCGCCGGCGCGCGAGCTTGCCGTTCTCGTCGTAGAGGCTCGTGGTCTCCATCACGCCATCGCCGTTGAGATCCTCGTCGCTCGACACCAGCCGGCCCTTGGCGTCGTAGTGATTGATCCGGTCCACGCGGCCGTCGAAGTCGTCGTCGAGCGCGTCGGTGACTGGCCGGCCGTTGGCGCTGTAGATCCACTCGTCGGGCTTGCCATCGCCGTTGCGATCGCGCGCCTCGGGCGTGCCGAGACCGGGCTCGTGCGGCAACAGTGGCCGGCCCGCGGTCGGCGCCGCCTCGACCGGCGCGGTCGCGCCGGAGCGGCGGTTGAGTGAGCGCTCGAGCGACGCCAGCTCGTCTCCGATCGCTGCGCGCGGCGCGGGCTGCGCGGCCGGCGCCGCGGTCCTCGCGCGCTGCTCGAGCTCCTGGCGCAGGGCCTCGTTCTCGCGCACCAGCCGGTCGCGCTCGGCGTCGTCCTGGGTGCGAACCGCGGGTGGCGCGGCCGCGGCCTTCGGCTCCATCTGCTCCTTCTTCGCGTCGTCGGCCTTCTCGCCCAGTGACTTGCCGAGGACCCAGAACGGGTATCCGAAGAGGGGACCGATCGGCAGGAACTGCTTCTTCTCGGTGCTCGAGGAGGCTTCCTCGGTCGTCTGGCCAATCAGCGTCATGTTCGAGCTCGGCTGGCCCGCGGGCTGGCCGCCCGCCGCAGCTCCGCTCGCTCCGCTGCCCGAGCCATCGGGCTCCCCTTGGCCGGACGAGCTCGACGAGTGCGAGGTCGTCCCCGGCGCCGACGAGCCGCTGCTCGACGAGCTCGAGCCGGCGGGGCCGATCGCGGTTCCGGGCATCGCAGGGCCGGATTCGCCCGGATACATCACGGTCGCGCCCATGCCGGTGATGATCTCGGGGCGTTGCTCGGCTGCGCCGTTGCGGTAGCCGATGCCGCAGCCGCAAAGGGTGAGTGGGACGAGGGCGAGGAACGGGAGTTTCCGCAACATGATCCACACCTTTCGCTGCAAGATCAGCGCCTCGGCTCGAGCGAGCGAAGTTCGCCGAGGTACGCGCGAAGCTGCACTCGAGCTGCCGCCGCGCTGCGCAACCACTGTGAAAAGCTTTTCCCAGTCAGTGGAAACGTGCGCTCTTGGAGAGCCGCAGGGCGGCGTTCGCGCAGGGATTTTACCACGAACTCCGGAAACCGGAGCTGCGCCGCGGCGCGTTAGCGGAATTCCGGCCGCTTAACCGGGACACGGCAGCGACGAATCGCTGCCGTGCCGAGCAAGCATCCCCCGGGTGCATCACGCCCAAGGGCACCCATCTCAGGGCCTTTAGCTGCTTCTCTTGGAGGGAAGGCACGAAAGTAAACGAGGAACACAGCTACTGCAACTGAGCGCGCACATCTCGCGCAATTCAACGCGAAGTTGCGGGGGCGAGCGCGCGGCGAATCCATGCGAGCAGAGCGCGAGTCACTTCGTCGCGGTTGGTCTCGTTCAGCATCTCGTGCCGACCGCCCGGGTAGATCTCGGCGTCGACGCGCTCGAGGCCGGCCGCGCGCAGCTCTTCGACGAGGCGCGTCATGCCGGCCGCTCCGCCGACGGGGTCGAGCTCTCCAGCAAAGGTGTAGAGCGGCAACGTGTGTGGAACGCGGGCGAGCACGCTGCGCCGCTGGAAGCGCGACAGCCCGGCCGCGAAGTCGGCGAAGCTGCCGGCGCTGAGAACGAAGCCGCAGTGCGGGTCGGCGACGTACTTCGCGACCTCGGCCTCGTCGCGCGAGAGCCAGTCGAAGGGAGTCCGGGCAGGCTCGAACGCGGTGTTGAAGCGACCGAACAGGAGCTGCCGCAGCAGCTCGCTCCGTCCGCGCGCTCCGAGCCGCAGGCGCTCCGCCGCCGCGACTCCACGGAACACCCAGCCGAGGGCGCCCGCGCTCGGCGCGGAGCCGGAGAGCACCGCCGCGCTCAGCCGGTCGCCGAATCGGGTCAGGTAGTCGAGCGCGAGAAACGACCCCATGCTGTGCCCGATCAGCACCCGGGCAACGCCCGGGTGTGTCGCGGAGATTCGCTCGCCGAGCGCCTGCACATCGGCGACCGCCTTCTCCCAGCCGTCGCGATCGGCGAAGTGACCGAGTTCTGCGTCGCTCGCCGCGCTCTGGCCGTGACCGCGGCAGTCTGCGGCGTAGAAGGCGAAGCCGTCGGCGCAGAGCGCGGCTGCCAGGCGCTCGTAGCGCGCGCAGTGCTCGCCCATCCCGTGCAGGAGCTGGACGACGGCGCGCGGAGGCTGCGGCGGATCGGGCGCGAAGTGACTCACGTAGAGCTCGACTCCGTCCGGCGCGCGCAGACGAAACGGCGCCGACCTCACGGCTCCGCGCCCGCCCAGTCACGGGGCCGGAGAACTTCCGCCAGGCGCGCCTCGGGGCTGCCGGGCTCGGCGGTCCAGTCGTAGCGCCACGCCGCGAGCGGCGGCATCGAGGCGAGCACGGACTCGATGCGCCGGCCGGACTGCAGCCCGTAGCGTGTGCCCCGGTCGTACACCAGGTTGAACTCGACGTATCGCCCGCGCCGGTAGAGTTGGAACGCGCGCTCGCGCTCGCCGAACGGCGTCGCCTTGCGGCGCTCCACGATCGGAACGTACGCGCGCAGATAGTGATCGCCGACGCTGCGCACCAGCGCGAACGCGCGCTCGAAGCCGCCCTCGTCGAAGTCGTCGAAGAACAGCCCGCCGATTCCGCGCGCCTCGCCGCGGTGAGGCAGGAAGAAGTACTCGTCGCAGGCCTTCTTGAAGCGCGGGTACACGGCAGCACCGAACGGTGTACAGGCGGCGCGGGCCTCGCGATGCCAGTGGACGCAGTCCTCGTCGAACGCGTAGTAGGGAGTCAGGTCGAAGCCGCCGCCGAACCACCAGGCCGGAACCTCGCTCTCCGCGCGGAAGAAGCGCAGGTTCGCGTGCGACGTCGGCACGTACGGATTCACCGGATGCACGATCAGCGACAGTGAGATCGCCTCGAAGCGCGCGCCGGCGAGCTCCGGCCGGCGGGCGGTGGCCGCGGGTGGCAGCGCCGGCCCGTGCGCGTGAGAGAACATCACCGCGCCGCGCTCGATCACCGCGCCCCCAGAGAGCACGCGCGGGCGGGCGCGCACGCCGTTGGCGCCCTCGATGCTCGGCGAGTCGAAGCGCGCGGCTCCGTCCTGCGCTTCGAGCGCGCTGCAGATGCGCTCCTGAAGACCCGCGAGATACTCAGCCACGGCCGCGCTCTCTCGTTCCGACACTTCGCGCTCCCTCGCCCCGGCGAAGATGGATTGCGAGTGGCGGCGCGTCCAGCCAGAATCGCGGCGATGCAGAACGCCCTGCTCGTCGCTGCGCGCTTCTGCGGTCCCCCGGGAGTGGCGAACGGCGGCTATGTCGCCGGCTGTCTCGCGCGCGGGATGGACGGTCCGGTCGAGGTGAGCCTGCGCGCGCCGACGCCGCTCGAGACCCCGCTCGAGATCGCGGCGGCCGACGCCGGCGCGCGCTCGCTGCGCCACGCCGGCGTCGAGCTCGCGAGCGCCGCGAGCAGCGCGCTCGTGCTCGAGCCGCGCAAGCCGCCCGACCCGAGTGAGATCGCGGCTCGCGCCGGAAGCTGTCGAGCGCTGCGCACGCACCCGTTTCCAGCCTGCTTCGTCTGCGGCCCCGCGCGCGCCGAGGGTGACGGCCTGCGCGTCTTCCCCGGGACCGTGTCCGGAAGCGACGCGGTCGCGGCGCTGTGGCGACCGGACGAGTCGCTCTGCGACGCGCGGGGGCGAGTCGCGCCCGAGTTCATCTGGGCCGTGCTCGATTGTCCGTCCGCGTTTCCGCTGCTCGAGTCCGAGGCGGCGCAAGCGCTCGAGCCGATGGTGCTCGCGAAGCTCTGTGTCTCCCTGGAGAGTGACCTCCGCGCAGGTGAGAGCGCGTGTCTGGTCGCGTGGCCGATCGCGCAGGACGGCAGGCGCGGCGTCGCCGGCGCCGCCC
>JBIOJK010000042.1:0-27093 GCA_044450765.1 Myxococcota bacterium
TCCGGATCGAGGGCGTCGACACTTCGCAGATCGCGGGCTTCGCCCGCCTGCGGCTGGGCGCCGCGCTGGCGAGCGCGGTGCGGGCGGGCGAGCTGCCGCACGGCGCGGACGCGATCGTCGTGCGCGCGAGCGGCCGCGAGGGCGAGGTCTTCGCGACCCTGAACCTGCCGCGGCCCGAGGCTGGGACCTGGGCGCCGCTCGACGCGGAGTGTCTTGCGCGGCTCGAGTCGAGCGGGCGCGTCGCCGCGGAGGCGATCGCGCGCTTCCTGCGCGAGACACGCCCTGCCTTCGTCCGCGCCAGGCTCGCCGAGCACCCGCAGCGGCTCGGCGTGCGCGAGACTCGCCGCGTGCGCGGGATCGAGCGACTCACGGCCGACGACGTCCTTTCGGGCCGGCGGCGCGAGGACGAGGTCGCCCTCTCGACCTGGCCGATCGAGCTCTGGCAGGACCACCGGCGGCCGGTCTTCGAGCAACCGGTCGGCCCGTGCTCGGTGCCGCTGGGTGCGCTGGTCTCGCGCACGCATCCGCGGCTCGGCATGGCGGGGCGCTGTCTCTCCGCGACGCACGAGGCGCACGGCGCGCTGCGCGTGATCGGCACCGCGCTCGCGACCGGCCAGGCGATCGGACGCGCCGCGGCGCTGGCCGCGGATTCGGGCAAAGCGCTCGCCGAGATTGCGCCTGCGGCGATTCGCGGGGAAACTCGCGCGCAATGAGTGACACGGTGCTCGACTTCATTCGCGCTCACGCGGCGCGCGAGCCGGCGCACCCGGCGCTGATCGTCGCCGGCACGGGAGCCACAGCCGAGCGGGTCAGCTACGCGGAGCTGATCGGGCGCGTCGATGCGCTCGCCGCCCGGCTGCGCTCGGCCGGGGTCCGACCAGCACAGCGCTGTGGGCTCGTCGCGCGCCAGGGCCCGGGCTTCATCGCGCTCGCGCTCGCGATCCTCGCCTGCCAGGCGTGTCTCGTGCCGATCGCCGACGATCACTCCGGCGCGGTGCTCGAGGAGTTCGCCGAGCGCGCCGGTCTGCACTGGATCGCCTTCGAGCGCGACGCGGGCGCGACGCGCCTCGAGCTCGTCGCGCGCGCGAAGGTACGCGCGGTGGACGGCAACGGCGAGCGCGACTTCGCGGCGCTGCGGCCGGCGTACCTGCGCTTCACCTCCGGCACGACCAGCCGCCGGAAGGGCGTGATTCTGGGTCACGCGGCGATCCTCGCGCGCCTCGAAGCGGCGAACCGCGGCCTCGGGGTCGGCCCGAGCGACCGGATCCTGTGGCTGCTGCCGATGGCGCACCACTTCGTGGTGTCGATCCTGCTCTATCTGCGGAACGGCGCCGCGATTCTGCTGCCGGCGAGCGGCTTCGCGCGCCCGATCCTCGAGCTCGCGGCGGCCGAGCGCGCGACGCTTCTGTACGCGTCCCCCTACCACATGAGTCTGCTGGCGAAGGACGCCTCGGGACTGGCGCTCGCGACCCTGCGCCTGGCGATCTCGACGGCAGAGGGCCTGCGCGCCGAGACCGCGCTCGCGTTCGCGGCGCGCTTCGGCAAGCCGATCGCGCAGGCGCTCGGCATCATCGAGGTCGGCCTGCCGGTGCTGAATCTGCGCTCCGCCGAGGAGAAGCCCGACTCACTCGGCCGTCCGCTGCCGGGCTACGAGGTCTGGCTGCGCGGCGAGGACGGCCAGCCGGTCGCGCCGCCCACCTCGCCCGACAAGACGGGCGAGATCTGCATCCGCGGCGCCGGTCTGTTCGACGCCTATCTCGATCCGTGGACGCCGGCGCGCGAGGTGCTCGAGCCGGACGGGTTCCGGACTGGCGACCAGGGTTACTTCGACGCCGACGGCGACCTCTATCTCGTCGGCCGGCGCGCCAACCGCATCAACATGGCGGGCATGAAGTTCTTCAGCGAAGAGGTCGAGGCAGTGCTGGACGCGCACCCCGGGGTCCGGCGCAGCCGCGTGTTCGGGCGCGAGCACGCGCGCCTCGGCGAGATTCCCGTCGCCGAGATCGTGCCCGCCGATCCGGCGCATCCACCGACCCGCGCTGTGCTCACGAGTCACTGCCGCGCGCACCTGCCGCTGTACAAGGTGCCGCGCGAGTTCTCGCTCGTGGACTCGCTGCCCGAGACCGTCACCGGGAAGCTCGCGCGCCGCTAGCGCGGCGCCGGGATCAGGTTCGCGCTCACCGGCGCCAGGGTCGCCTCGTAGCCGCACTTCGCGTTCGCGATGTGCACGGCGCCGTCCGCGTCGCGGGTCACGACGCGCGAGTCCAGCCCCGGATCGTCGACCGGCAGGAAGTGGGCGCGGTGCACGTCGCGCAGCACGTTCTCGGGCGGCACGGAGAGCACCGGCCCGAGATAGGAGTCACTCCACGTCTCGAGGCCGATCTGAGTCACGCCGAACGCCTTCGCGCCGAACGGCGTGAGCCCCACCAGCACCAGCTTCGGCCCCGTCTTCTGGAGCACCAGGCCGAACGACTCGTCGACTCCGTTGCCCGTCACGCGCAAGCGCTCGTGAATCACCCAGTCGCCCTCGAGATCGTTCGTCGAGCGCAGCTCGCCGGGGCAGTCCGGCAGGCGCGGCAGCGGCGCGAGCACCATCAGCGGCGGCGTGACGGTCCTGCAGGCCAGGGCCAGGGCCGCGCCCGCGAGCGCGAATCTACGCAACCGGCGCCTCCTTCGGCTCGACCCGCAGCAGCAGCAGGGAGACCGGCGCGAAGACGAGCGCCAGAGTGATTCCGATTCCCGTCGTGAGTCCGATCGCGCGCAGCGGCGGCTGACTCGAGATCGCGAGCGTCCCGAAGCTGAGCACCGTGGTCAGGCAGCAGAGGATGCACGACACCAGGGTCGCGCCGAACTCGCTGCCCTCCGCCGCGGAGTCGACGATGAAGATGCCGTAGTCGACGCCCATGCCCATCACGAGCAGCAGACTCACGGCGTGCAGCAGGTTGGTCTCCACCCCCGCGATCGCGAAGCCGGACAGCACGAGGATCGGGACGAGCAGTGACGGCAGGAACGCGGCGGTCGCTCGCCGCCAGTCGCGATAGCGCGCGATCAGGATCAGCATCACGAAGGCGCTGCCCAGCGCGATCTGGCGCAGCGTCTGGTCGCGGAAGCGCCCGTAGATCTCGTTCAGGAACGTGCGCTGCTCGAAGAAGTGCACGTCCGCGATGCCGGCGACCGAGGCGCGCAGCGCCTCCTGGTCGCGCACGCCGCGCAGATAGGTGATCACGGCGGTACGGCCGTCGAGCTCGAGCACGAGCGAGCTCGCGAGCTCGCCGAGCGGTGACTCGCGCAGCTCTGCGAGCGTCAGGGGAGGCGGCGGCGCGGCGAGCGCCGCGGCGAACGGTGCGGTGGTTCCCGGCCGGAAGCCGGCGCTGGAGAACGCCGCGTCGACGCGCTCGGGCAGCTCGTGACTCGCGCGCAGCGCGGCGAGGTTGCGCTGCTGCAGCTCGACCGGGAAGAACAGGCTGTGCAGCGAGCGCAGGCCGTCGAGCCTTCCGGCGCTCACCAGCGCGCGCAGCCGCTGGTACACCTCTTCGCTGTGGGCGACCGCGCTGTCGGCGTCCGCGCCGACCGCGAGCACGAAGCGGCCGGCGTCGAAGTTCGAGACGCGCTCGCGCACGCGCTCGTCCTCGGCCTGCAGCTCGGGGTTGAGCCGTGACATGTGCGAGAGGTCGTCGTTCCAGCGCAGCTTCGGCAGGGCGACCGCGCCGAGCGCGAGCACCGCGGCCGGCACGAGCGCGAGGGCCGTGCGGTGCTCGCGGAGGCCGAGAATCCAGGGGCCGAGCCGCCGCGCGAGCCCTTCGGAGACCGGCTGGATCTTGCGCCGCCGCGGCAGCATGTCCGGCAGCAGATAGAGCGACGCGACGACCGCCGCAGCGACGCCGATCGTCGAGAAGACTCCGAGCTCGCGAAAGCCGCGGAACGACGTGAACGCCATGCCCGCGAAGCTGGCGATCGTGGTCAGCGCCGCCATCCACAGAGAGCCGCCGAGCCGGCGCGCGACGTCCCAGGGTGACTCCTCTCGCTCCGAGAGACTCCACAGGATCAGCACGTGCGTCGGGTAGTCGATCGTGACCCCGATCAGCGACCCGCCGAAGGCGATCGTCATGCCGTCGAGGCGACCGAACCAGACCAGGCCGATCGCCATCGCGACCAGCAGGCCCGCGAGGCCTGGCACCGAGACGATCCCGAGCGAGAGCAGCGAGCGGAAGAATACCAGCGAGAGCAAGGTGACTCCGACGAAGGACAGCGTCGAGATCCAGGTCGCGTCGCCGCGGATCCGCGTCTCGGCGTCGACCGCGAAGCGGTTCGCACCGCTCTCCTCGAGCTCGAGGTCGGCGCCGAAGCGCGCGCGCAGCAGCGCCATCTCGCCCGTGATCGCGTCGAGCAGCGGGCGCTGCACGCTGGCGTCGAGCGCCGAGTCCTTGGTCGCGAGCAGCAGCACCGCGTAGCGCCCGTCGGGGGTCGTGAATACGCCGTCGCGCGTCGCGAGCGGCGGCTCGCCGGCGCGCAGCCGCTCGGTCTGTCTCTCGAACGCGCCGAGCGGATCCTCGGGCACGACGCGCTTCAGGAGCGGCGAGATCGGAAGCGCGAGTGACTCGCGCACGCGCCGGGCCTGCGCGCGCAGGCCGTCGTCGGAGAGCAGGCCCGGCAGCTCGGCGTCGGGCGCGTCCGACAGGAAATACAGGCGGCGCGGGAAGTACAGCTCGTACGCGCCGCGCAGAAACTCGGGGTCCACGCCGGAGCGCAGCCAGGCGACCTCGGGGTTCGCGCGCAGGCTCGCCGCCAGCTCCTTCGCCGCGGCGACGGCGCGCGCCGGGTCCGCGGCGGTGAGCGAGAGCACCATGGTGCGCGCGAGGTCGCTGCGCATCAGCTCGCGCGAGATCTGCGCCAGCTCCGCGCCGCGCCCGTCGGGCAGGAAGTTCGAGATGTCGGTCGAGAACTCGATCCGGCGCGCGCTGTAGAGCAGGAGGGCGGCGCCGAGCGCGGCCCAGGCTGCCAGCCGCGCGGCGCGACTCACTTCTCGCCCCGCGGCCCGAAGATCGCGCGCGCCTCGTCGTCCCCGAAGGCGTGCTCGACGTCGCTCTTGTCGAAGATCGTCTCGGTCTTGTCGCCGTCGCTCTCGATCAGCTCCATGTCCTGCATGACCGCGCCGTCGCCGCGCAAGGTGATCGACCGCAGGAAGCGGTCGAGGGGCGCGTGGCGCGGCGTCAGGGCCAGCTGCCAGCGGGACGCTTCGGAGTGGAACTCGAGCGTGTAGATGCTCTCGAGCGCGGCGCGGTCCCCGCGCCAGAGCACCATCAGGTTCTCGGAGAAGGAGCGCGCCACGGGGTTCTCCGACAGGTCGACGTCGCGGCCGCCCGCGGCGTCCTGGAAGCGCATGCGCCCGCCGTCGAGGACCAGCCGTGTCTCGGCGGGCTGGCGAGTGACTCGCGCGAGCCGATCCGGCGGAACGAAGTAGATGGTGCCGCGCGTCTCGAGGGGCGCGTCGAGCAGCTTCAGGGTCTTGATCTCGTGGAACTCGGCGACCACGCCCCGGGTGCCCGCCATGTGCGAGAGCAGGTCGTCGAGCGAGATGTCGCCGGCCGGGGCCGCGGGTTCGGCGCCCAAGGTGAGCGCCGCGGCCAGGGCGAGCCAGAGCCGGCGCGGAGTCATGGAGCCGGGACGAGCGGCAGCGCCTGCGCGCGCACGAGGTCGACGACGAGCGCGATGTCGGCGTCCTGGCGCCGGTCCGCGCGCAGCATCGGCACGTGCTTTCGCACCGCTTCGTGCAGGCGGCGGGTCGCGCGGCTGCGCGCGCCACCGCGCAGGTCGACGCACTGACACACCGCGAGCAGCGCGATCGCGGCCACCCCTTCCGTCAGATCGAGAATGCGCAGGCTCTCGCGCGCGGCGATCGAGCCCATCGAGACCTTGTCCTGGTTGTGCGACTCGGTGCTGCGGCTGAAGGCGGCCGCCGGCATGGTCAGCTTCAGCGCCTCGGCCGCGAGCGCAGAGGCGGTGACTTGCATGCCCTTGAAGCCGTGGTGAGCGCGACTGCCGGCGTCGTCGAGCGAGATCAGCTCGGCCGGCAGTCCCTCGCTCGTCTCGGGCCGGCACAGCAGCGCGAGCTGCCGGTCGAGCAGGTCGGCGACGCTGGCGACCGCGCTCTTGAGTGAGTCGAGCGCGAAGCACAGGTGACCGCCGTAGAAGTTCCCGCCGTGCAGGATCTCGCCGGTGTCGGCGTCGACGAGCGGGTTGTCGTTCGCGCCGTTCAGCTCCACCTCGAGCACGCCGCGCGCGAGCTCCGCCGCGTCGAGCAGTACGCCGAGCACGTTCGGCGCGCAGCGGATCGAGTAGCGATCCTGCAGCCGCGCCGGCGCGGCGATCGGGCGCGAGGGGTCGTACTCGAGGTGCTCGCGGATCCACTTCGCGGCCCGGATCTGGCCCAGGTGCGGCTTCCACTCGGCGATGCGCGAGTCGAAGTGGCGCGGGTTGCCGCGCGTCGCCTCGCTCGCCATCGCCGTGATCGCGCAGCCCAGTCGCGCGAGGTCGACGGAGCGCTCCCAGGCGACCGCGCCCAGACCGGTCATGAAGCTCGTGCCGTTCACGAGCGACAGCGTCTCCTTGGGCTCGAACGCGAGCGGCAGCAGGCCCAGTGACTCGTGCGCCTCCGCCGCGTCGATCACGCGGCCGCGCAGGCGCACCTTGCCCTCGCCCGCGAGCATGCCCGCGATGTACGAGAGCGGCGCCAGATCGCCGCTCGCTCCGACGGAGCCGAGCTCCGGAATCCGCGGCAGGCAGCGCGCCTCGAGCAGCTCGCAGAGCCGCTCGAGCACCAGCGCGCGCACCCCCGAGTGACCCGCGGCGAGCGACACGGTGCGCGCGGCCATCACCGCCGCGGATTCGAGCTCCGGGAGCGGCGCGCCGACGCCGGTCCCGAGCATGCGGAACAGATTGCGCACGAACTCCGAGCGGTGCGCCTCGTCGATCGAGTTCACGACCGACGACCCGACCCCGGTCGTCACGCCGTAGACCGACTCGCCGCGCGCGAGCGCCTCGCCGACCACCGCGTGCTCGGCGTCGAGCCGAGCTCGGTACTCGGGCCGCGTCGAAATCGACCCGCGCCGGGTGCCGCGGGCGAGGGCGAGCAAGTTCTCGAGCGATTGCAGAGTCGTGCCGATCTCGAGCGCAGCGAAACTCATGGCCGTAGGTGTAAACAAAGCGCAAGGCTCGCGCTAAGCTGCGACGCGCGCCCCCCGCAGAGAAGGAATCACAAATGTCTGGCATGCGAATCTCGCTCTCGCTGATTGCCGCTCTCTCGCTCTCGACCGCGCTGGGCTGCGCTCACAAGAACGACAGCGCCGCGGCGTCTGAGCCCGCCAAGCCCGCGCCGGCGGCCAAGCCCGCTCCGGCCGCGCCGGCCGCACCGGCGGCGGTCCCGATTCCGAAGAACCACCCGTTCGCCAAGATCCAGAGCGGCATGTCCGACAGCGACGTGCGGAAGATTCTCGGGGAGCCGACGGGGACGCGCGACTACGTGACTGGCAAGGCCTGGATCCCCTGGTACTTCGGCAGTGACACGTCGCGCAGCGACTGGCTCTACAAGGGCAAGGGCCACATCGTCTTCTCGCGCAACCGCTACAACGGCCGGCTGGAGGTCGTCGAGGTGCTCTACGACCCGTCCGCGACCTGAGGCCGTTTTCCGAGCGATGGCGATCGTTTACAGTGCGGACTTCACGGTGATAGACTCGCTCCGATTCAGTCGGTCGTTCCTCCCGTAGTCGGGGGTCGAGGGGAGGCTTCTAGAGGGATGCGCTCGCGACCTCGCCGGCGGCTCGCCACCGCATGGCGCGCGCTCCGCACCGGCGTCGCGTTTGCGGCATTCGGTCTGGGGAGTGTCTGGCTCGCAGTCGTCTGGCTGCCGATCCGCGAAAGACTCGATCGCGGACGCGCCGAGCCTTGGCGCCGTGCCCAGCACGGAATCCACTGGCTGTTCCGCTCGCACGCCCGCCTCATGGAGGCGCTCGGCCTGATCGACGTGCGCTGGATTGGCGCGGAGCGACTCGCGGGCCCGGGCCCGAGAATCGTCGTCGCGAACCACCCTTCGCTGATCGACGTCGTGCTGATCATCTCGCGGCTGCCGCAGGCGGACTGCATCGTCGCGAGCGCGCGCGCGCAGAACCGCTGGCTGCGGGGCTCGGTGCGCGCGGCGGACTACATCGACAACGAGCGCGGGGTCGCGGTGGTCGCCGAGGCCGCACGCCGCCTGCGCGAGGGGAGGACGCTGGTGGTCTTTCCCGAGGGCACGCGCTCCCCGGAGGGCGGCCTCGGCCACTTCGAGCGCGGCGCCGCGCACATCGCGCTTGCGACGGGCTTGGATATGCTCCCGGTGGAGATCAGCGTCGAGCCCCGCATGCTTATGAAGGGCCAGCCGTGGTATCACGTTCCCCCACGGGCCGGGCAGTACACGCTTCGTGTCGGAGAGCCAGTGATCGCGAAGGAACACCTGGACGGCAGTGAGTCTGCCGTGATGGCCGCGCGCAAGCTGACCCGCGCGCTGCGCGCGCGTTTCGCGAGAGGGGGCACGGATGCGGAAAATTAGTGGACTCGAGGCGGAGCTGAAGCGGCTCATCGTGGAGGCGCTCGTGCTGGAGGACATCGCTCCCGACGAGATCGAGAGCGAGGCGCCGCTGTTCGTCGAGGGCCTCGGCCTGGACTCGATCGATGCGCTCGAGCTCGCGATGGCGCTCGAGGAGCGCTTCGGCGTGAAGATCGAAGACGACCCGGACGAGAACCGGCGCATCTTCGCGTCGGTTCGCAGCCTCGCGGAGTTCGTGAACTCACAGCTCGCGCACTAGGCGCTTCACAGGAGGAGCCGTGTCGCTCTCAGTCCCGACCTCGCGGCAGGAAATACAGGCGCGCTTGCTCGCGATCCTGTCGCGCGAGTTCGACGTCGACGCCGCCGAGATCTCGCCGAACACGGATCTGCAAGGCGATCTCGACTTCGACAGCCTCGACGGCGTCGCGCTCGCGGGCTGGATCGAGGAAGAGACCGGCCTCGCGCTTTCCGACGACGACATCGAGCAGATGCGCACGATCGGCGAGATCATCGACCTCGTCCACGCGCGCGTGAGCGTTGCCGCCAGGCGCGCCTGAGGATTGGCGCGACGTGAGCGAGCACCCCGCCGCGCCGCGCTTCATCCCGCTCGCGCGGCTGCTCTCGGTCGGTCGCGAGCCGCGCGCGCTGGTCGCGTTCTCGCGCGACGCCGAGCGCGATTGGTCGGACTTCTCGGGGCGTGTCGCCGCGCTGGCGCTCGCGGTCGAGGCGCGTCGCGCGGCGCGCTTCGTGCTGTTCTCGGAGGACAGCTATGCCTTCGCAGTGGGCTTGTTCGCACTCGCGCACGCCGGCGCGCGCGCGCTGATCGCGCCGAACCGCCAGCCTCGGACGCTCGCGGAGCTCGCCGCGCACGCGGACGGGGCGATCGTCGAGCCGGGCGTCGGCGAGCTCGAGCTCGCGCGTCTGCCGCGCCTCGACCCCCTCGGCGTCGCACCGCTGCGCGACGCGCGCTTTCGGCCGCTCGACGGCGCGCAGCCGCTCGCCGAGCTCTCGACCTCGGGAACCACGGGCCCCGGCAAGGCGGTGCCGAAGGCGCTGCGCCATCTCGACCTCGAGGTCGCGGTGCTCGAGGAGCTGTTCGGGCCGCGACTCGGCGCGCGCGCGCGCGTCTTCGCGACCGTCTCACACCAGCACCTGTACGGGCTGCTGTTCCGGCTGCTCTGGCCGCTGGCGTCGGGCCGCGCGTTCTGCGCGGAGACGTTCCTGCACCTGGAGGAGCTGTTTCCGCGCATGCGTGAGGCCGGCGAGTGCGCGCTCGCGACGACGCCCGTCCACCTGCGCCGCATGCGCTCCGACGCGGAGCTCGCGGGCACGCGCGCGGGTGTCCGGGCGATCTTCTCGTCGGGGGGGCCGCTCGACGACGGCGTCGCGCTCGAGGTGGCAGAGCGCGTCGGCCACGCGCCGATCGAGATCTTCGGTTCGAGCGAGACCGGCGGCGTCGCGTGGCGCCAGCAGGCGCTCGGCGGCGAGCCGGCGGAATGGCGCGCGTTCCCGGGAGTCACTCTGCGGGTCGAGCCGGAGGAGCAGCGGCTGGTCGTGCGCTCGCCGTTCGTGAGTCAGGGCTCCACGCCGACTGACTCCGCTCCGCAGGAGCTGGCGATGGGCGATCGGGTCGAGCTGTCCGGCGGCGGCGCGTTCCGCCTGCTCGGCCGCGCGGACCGCATCGTGAAGGTCGGCGAGAAGCGGCTCGCGCTGCCGGAGATGGAGTCCCACCTGCGCGCTCACCCATGGGTCGCCGATGCGGCGCTGCTCGCGTTCGACAGCGGCGGCGACGCGCGCGTCGGCGCGGTGATCGCGCTCTCCGAGCCGGGGCATGCGGCGCTGGCGGAGCGCGGGCGGCGCGCGCTGGGCTCGGCGCTCGCCGACCACCTGGCCGGCTACTGGGATCGGGTTCTCCTGCCGCGCGCGTGGCGCTACGTGAACGAGCTGCCGCGCGATCCGCAGGGGAAGACGCCGCGCGCCGCGCTGCTCGAGTTGCTCGAGGGCGGCGCGGAGCGCGCGCCGGTGGTGTCGCCGGTGCTGATCTCCGAGCAGCGGGACGCCCACTCGCTCTCGCGCGAGCTGCGCGTGCCGGCGGACC
Source organism: Myxococcota bacterium (assembly GCA_044450765.1). Lineage (GTDB taxonomy): Bacteria > Myxococcota_A > UBA9160 > SZUA-336 > SZUA-336 > VGRW01. Next base: position 10,680 of record JBIOJK010000042.1, read on the forward strand.
TGGCGTTTCTCGACGGACACTTTCCCGGCCGCGGCATCGTCGCGGGAGTCGTGCAGATTCATTGGGTGCTGCAGGCCGCGCGCGAGCTGCTGGGTCCGGGTCTGCGCGTGCGCGCGCTCGAGGGCGTGAAGTTCCGCGAGCTGCTGCTGCCCGAGCAGGTGTTTCGGCTCGATCTCGAGCGGTCTCCGGCGGCCGACGGCCTGCGCTTCCGCGTCTCGGCCGGCGCGCGCGTGTTCGCCTCGGGCAAGGTCGTGCTGCGGTGAAGCCGTGCATCTTGATTCCCTGCTTCGAACACGGCGAGCCGCTGCGCGCCGTGATCGAGTCACTGGTGCGCTACGACCTTCCGTGTCTCGTCGTCGACGACGGCAGCGGTCCGAAGACTCAGGCGGTGCTCGCCGAGCTCGCGCGAGCGCACGACTTCGTGCGCGTGCGGCGGCTCGCGTCGAATCGCGGCAAGGGCGTCGCGCTCAAGCTCGGCTTCGAGCTGGCCGCCGGCCTCGGCTTCACTCACGCGGTCTGTCTCGACGCCGACGGCCAGCACGACGCGACGGCGGTCCCGAGATTTCTCGAGGCGATGCGCAAGGAGCCGGACGCGCTCGTGCTCGGGGACCCGATCTTCGACGAGAGCGCGCCGCGCTCGCGGATCTGGGCGCGCCAGCTGTCGCGCGCCGCGGTCTGGATCGCGACCCTGTCCTTCGAGATCCGCGATCCGCTCTGCGGCATGCGCGGCGTGCCGCTCGCTGCGGCGCTGCGCGTGATGAAGCTCGACCCGCTGGGCGCGCGCATGGAGTTCGATCCCGAGTTCGCCGTGCGCTCCGTGTTCGAGGGAGTGCCGATCCGGAATCTGCCCGTGCGCGTGGTGTATCCGAGCGACGGTCTCTCTCACTTCGACGTCGGCCGCGACTTTCCGGTGATGGGCGCGACCTACCTGCGGCTGTGGCGCGACATGCTGGCGCGCGCGCCTGCGCTGCGGCGGCGGAGAGGCGTGCGGTGAGCATCGGGACCACCTGGGCGAAGAAGAGCGAGCGCGGCAACAACGGCTGGCTGCGCTTCGCGCTCTGGCTCTACACCAACTTGGGTCGCTGGGCGGTCGCGACCATCCTGGTGCCGATCACTGCGTACTTCGTGATCCTCGACTCCGTCTGCCGCCGCGCGTCGCGCGACTGGCTCGCCACAGCCTATGCGATCCCCGAAGGTCGCGCCGCGCTCGGCCGGCGGCCGGACCTGTTCACGACGTTCCGGCACGTGTACACCTTCGCGGGCAGCGTCCTGGACCGCATGGTTCTGTGGGCCGGCGGAGCAGCCGCGTTCAAGATCGAGCACACGGGCGGCGAGCGCCTGCTCGAACTCGCGCGGCAGGGGCGCGGCGCGATCCTGCTCGGCGCGCACCTCGGCAGCTTCGACATGCTGCGCCTGATCTCGAGTCAGTACGGGCTGCGAGTGAACGTGTTGATGTTCACGGCGCACGCCGAGCGCATGACCTCGTTCCTAGAGTCGCTGAGCGGAGAGAGCGGCGTGCGCGTGATCTCCGTCGATCCGCACTCGGTGCGGAGCGCGTTCGAGATCAAGGCCTGCCTCGCGCGCGGCGAGTTCGTCGGGATCCTGGCCGACCGCGTGCACCCGGGTGGGCGCGAGCGGCCGGTCGGCACGCAGTTCGCGGGGCGGCGCGCGGCGTTCCCGCTGTCGCCGTTCCTGCTCGGCGTGGTGCTCGGCGCGCCGGTGTTCCTCTCGCTCTGTGTCTCGACCGGTCACTTGCGCTACTTCGCGGTGACGGAGCCGCTCTTCGAGGGCGGGTCCGTGCCGCGCGGGCTGCGCGACAAGGTCGCGCGCGAGATCTGTGAAGCCTGGGTGCGGCGGTTCGAGCACTACTGCCTGCGCTCGCCGAGACAGTGGTACAACTTCTACGACTTCTTCGGCGATGGCGCGCGCGCGCTCGAGGCGGAAGCGCCGTGAGCGACGGCGAGCTGCCGGCCTTGACGGCGCTGGTCCCACACCGCGCGCCGATGCTGCTGCTCTCCCGCGTGCTCTCCCACGCGGACGGAGTCACGGTCTGCGCCGTCGACGCGACTGGCGCCGAGCTGTTCCGCGACGCGGACGGCCGCGTGCCCGCGTGGGTCTCGCTCGAGTACATGGCGCAGTGTGTCGCCGCGCACGGCGGGCTGCTCGACCTGGAGCCGGGCGCCGAGCCGAGGCCCGGGTTGCTGGTCGGCGCCAAGCGGGTCGAGTTTCACCGCGAGGCCTTCTCACCGGACGAGTCACTCGAGGTCTCCGCGCGCATCCTGTCGCGCGTCGGCAAGCTGGCGTCGCTCGCGTGCGAGGTCCGGGCGGGCGGCGAGCTGGTCGCCGAGGGCACCTTGTCCGTGTTCACGCCCGACTCACTCGCCGAAGCCGACAAGGTGCACACATGAGCGCGCGCGCCGCGCGCCGCGTGCTGGTCACCGGCGCGAGCCGCGGCATCGGGCGCGCGTGCGCGCTGGGGCTGGCGGAGGCGGGCTTCGATCTGGCGCTCGGCTTCCGCGCGAACGCTCCCGCGGCGGAGACGGTGCAGAAAGAGGTGCGCGCGCTGGGCGCGGCGGCCGCGCTCTTGCCGTTCGACGTCGCCGACCGTGCCGGCGCGGCGGCCGCGCTCGAGCGCGACCTCGCCGAGAACGGCCCGTACTGGGGCGCCGTGCTCGCCGCGGGCATGCACGAGGACGCGGCGTTTCCCGGAATGACCGGCGAGGCGTGGGACCGCGTCGTCGGCGCGAATCTCGGCGGCTTCTTCAACGTGCTGCGGCCGCTGGTCATGCCGCTCGTGCGTATGCACGACGGCGGGCGCATCGTTTCGATCTCGTCGATCGCCGCGCTCGCGGGGAACCGCGGCCAGGTGAACTACGCGGCGGCGAAGGCGGGTCTGCACGGCGCGACGAAGGCGCTCGCGCTCGAGCTCGCGAAGCGCGCGATCACGGTGAACTGCATCGCCCCCGGCCTGGTCGAGACGGACATGCTCGCGGGCGCGCCGGTCGACGAGCTGCGCAAGCTCGTGCCGATGCAGCGGCTCGGCCGTCCCGATGAGATCGCCTCGCTCGTGGTGTATCTGTTCTCCGAGGGCGCCGGCTATCTCACCGGCCAGATCATCTCGGTCAACGGGGGCATGCTGTGAAGCGAGCGGGCAGGACGGACCTCGACGTCGCCATCGTCGGCGGCGGGCTCGCTGGAAACCTGCTCGCCCGCCAGCTCACGCGCACGGTTCCCGGCCTGCGCATCGGCCTGTTCGAGAAGTCGCGCGAGCCGAGCTGGAAGGTCGGTGAGTCGGTCGTCGAGATCGGCAGTCACTACCTCGTGAAGCGGCTCGGTCTCTCGCGCTATCTCTACGACCGCCACTTTCCCAAGAACGGCCTGCGCTACTTCTTCGACGACGAGCGGCGCGCGCTGCCGCTCTGGGAGATGAGCGAGATCGGCCCGGTGAATCTGCCGTTCCACCCGTCGTTCCAGATCGACCGGCTGCGGCTCGAGAGCGACTTGCTCGAGCTGAACCGGCGCGCCGGCGTGCAGGTCGAGACGGGCGTGCGCGCGCGGCCGATCGAGGTCGGGACGGGCGGCGCGCCGCACGTCGTCGAGATCGCTGGCGCGAACGGCGCGCGGCGCCAGAGCGCGCGCTGGCTGGTCGACGCCGCGGGCCGCGCCGACGTGCTCGCGCGCGCGCTCGGCTTGCGGCTGCGCGAAGACACCCACCGCATCGGCTCGGTCTGGGGGCGCTTCGAGGGCGTGGCCGACGTCGACGATCTCGGCCCCGAGGCCTGGCGCGCGCGCGTGCGGCACTCGAGCCGCTTCCTCTCCACGATTCACTTCTTCTATCCGGGCTACTGGATCTGGTTCATCCCGCTGCACGACGGAATCACGAGCGTCGGAGTGACTGGTCGGACTGGCTTCGAGGAGCGCGCGCTGCGCACCGCAGACGGGTTCCGGCGCTTCCTCGACGGGCACGCCGCGGTCGCGCACTTGTTGCGCGACGCGAAGGCGCTCGACCAGGGCAGCTACACGCAGATCGCGTACTCGACCGAGCGCTATTTCTCGCCCGACCGCTGGGGGCTCACCGGCGAAGCGGCGACCTCAGCCGATCCGCTGTACAGCCCGGGCACGGACTTCATCGCGCACGAGAACGACTTCCTCTCCGAGCTGATCCGCCGCGACTTCGCGGGCGAAGGCGCGGCGGAGCTCGCCGAGCGCACCGAGCTCTACGACCGCTTCATGGCGTTCCGCCAGGAAGCGACGCTCATGCTCTACCGCAACCTGTACGAGACGTTCGGCAGCTTCGAGCTCGGCAAGCTGAAGTGGGACTTCGACATCGGCTGTTACTACAACCTGTGGGTCTCGCCGTACGTGCGCGACGAGCACCTCGACCCGCGCTGGCTGCGCCGCCAGCTGCGCATGTCGCCCCTGATCCTGCGCGCGCTCGCGAACTTCAACGAGCTGTTCCGCAAGGTGTCCGAGTCACTCCAGCGGCGCGGCGAGTTCCACCGGCGCAACCGCGGCGAGTTCACGCCGGGCCTCGACCATCTCGACTTCCTGCAGCGCGTCGGCATGGCGCGCCCGCGCCGCGAGGTGCTCGAGAAGACCGAGCAGATCTTCAACGACGTGCGCCGGCGCGCGCTCGCGCTGCTCGGCCCCGACGCGCGGCACGCGCCCGACGAGGAGCTCTCGCTCGCGGCGCTGTTGTCGGCCGACTCGCTTGACTAGGCCGCCGCGGCCGAGCGCGGGTCAGCTGGCGCTCGGGCTCGGCTTCGCGGCGCTCGCCGTCGGCTGGCCTCTGTTCGCCCCGTGGATCAGCGCGCGCTTCGGCGTCCGCGCGCTGGCGGCGACGCTGATCGGTGTCGGTGCGCTCTCGATCGGCGCCGCGGGGGCGGCGCTGCCGGCCGAGCTCGCGCTGGGTCGCCTCGACGCCGCCGGTCTCCTCGCGCTCGTCGCGCTGGCGCTCGCGACCGGCGAGCGCGTGTTTCTGCTGCTGCTTCCCGCCTGGGTGTACGCGGCGCTCGCGCGCATCTTCGCCGCGAGTCTGCGCGGCGGCGGCTCCGTCATCGAGCGCGTGGCCTTCGTCCTGCAGCCGTACGCCCCCGACTTCATCCGACCCTACTGCCGGGGAGTCACTCGTTTCTGGGCCGCCGTGTTTCTCGCGAACGCCGTCGCCGTCGCGGCGCTCGCGCTCACCGCGCCGCTCGACTGGTGGAGCGCCTACACCGGCTGGGTCGTCTGGCTCGTCTTCCTGGCGCTCTCGGCGGCCGAGTTCGCGGTCCGCAAGGCGCACTTCCGCAACTACGACGACCGCCCGCTCGATCTCCTGTTCGAGCGCTTCTTCCCCTCCGAGCGCACCGAGATGGGCCGCCGCGCGACCGAATACAAGTCACAGATGCGGCGGTCGCTCGGGCGTCCGGAACGGGAGCGGTAGGCTCTCGAGCGTCAGCCTCTGGTCCAGCGCGCCGTGCTCGCGCGATTCGTCTGCGCGAGTGACTGCTCCGGAGAGAGCCACCAGCGCAGGAACTCGAGCGCGGCGGGCCAGGGCGGCGGGGAGTCACTTGCCGAGCCCGCGAGCTCGAGGCCGACTGCCGGCCCCGCGCCCGCTGCTCCCACCTGCACCGCAAGGGCATAGGGCACGGCGGCCTCCGCGACGAGCGGCGCGAACGTCTCGGCAAGCGGCACGTCGCCGATCACGACCAGCACCGGCTCGCGCGCGTCGCGCTCGAGAAAACAGAGCGCCTCGATCCAGGCCGCGGTCCAAGTGTCTTCCTGCGCCGAGAGCGAGCTCGACGCGGCGCGGTTGCCCGCCGCGATCGAGAACAGCCCCGCCTGCGCGTTGTGCACCGTGTGACTGAAGGTCGCGGGCGAGAGCTTCTCGCGGCGCACGACGTTCTCGAGCAAGCCGATCGACTCGTTGATGCTCCCGTGGCGCGAAGCGAAGACTGTGCGCAGGCTCGCGAGCTCGTCCGGCTCGGCGCAGCCGAACGCCGCGGTGAGCATCGCGCGCGTGAGCGGGGTGCAGCGCCGCCGCAGCATCGCGGGCAGGAACTTCGCGTCGGGCGAGCCGGTCGCGGGGAGTGGCGCCGGCGCCTTCGCCCAGGACTCCCAGGCCGCGCCGGACTCGAGTCCCGGCGCCCAGGCCGACCAGCGCAGGAGCGACGCCTTCACGGCGAGTCACTCGCGCCGAGGATCAGCGTGCAGTTGTTCCCGCCGAAGCCGAACGAGTTGCTCATCACGAGCGCGCGCGAGCCGATCCGAGCGCTCTCTCCCTTCGCCGCGAGACGGATCGGCGCCAGCGCCGGGTCGCGCGCGCCGTCCCAGACGTGCGGCGGAAGCGCGAGCGCGCCGTCGCGGCGCTCGGCCAGCAGCAGCCAGCAGAACGCGGCCTCGATCGCCCCGGCGGCGCCGAGCGTGTGACCGACCAGCGGCTTGGTCGAGCTGCACGGCAGCTCGGTCCCGAGGACGCGCGCCACGGCTGCGGCCTCCATGACGTCGTTCTGCGGCGTACCGGTGCCGTGCAGGTTCAGATAGGCGATCTCGCCGGGCGCGAGCCCCGCGTCGGCCAGCGCGCCGCGCATCGCGACCTCCGCGCCGCGGCCGTCGGGGTCGGGTGCGGACATGTGGTGCGCTTCGCTCGAGTCGCCGACTCCCAGCAGCTGGACTCCGCCCGGCTCGCCGGTCACCAGGAACAGGGCGCCCGCCTCGCCGAGCGTGAGCCCGTCGCGGTTCACGCTACACGGATTGGTGACGCCTGCGCCGAGCGCCCCGAGCGAGGCGAAGCCGTTGGTCGTGAGCCCGCAGAGCGAGTCGGCCGCGCCCGACACGACGGCGTCGCAGATGCCCAGCGCCACCAGCGAGCGCGCGGAGGCGAGCGCGCGCGCGCCCGACGAGCACGCGGTCGACAGGGTGTAGGCGGGGCCGCGCGCACCGACCGCCTCGGCGACGAAGCGGGCGAGACCGCCGAACTCGAGCTGGTCGTAGAAGAACTCGCGCGCGAGCGCGCCGGTCTTCTCGCGCTGCGCGATCGCGGCCTCGGCGTCGCCGACGCCGGAGGTGCTGGTGCCGACGACGACCCCGATCCGCGCGGCGCCGAAGCGCGCCAGCGCGGCGGCGATCTCCGGGCCGATCGACTCCAGCGCGGCGAGCGCGAGCTGGTTGTTCCGGCACGCGAAGCGAGCGAGTCGCTCCGGGATCTCGGGCAGCGGCTCGCGAACTTGGCCCAGCCACAGACTCCGCTCCGGCACGAAGTCGTCGCGCAGCGTGAGTCGCGAGCCGTCGCCCGCGATCAGGCGCGCGAAGACGTCGGCGCGCCTCCGACCGAGCGCACTCACTTGGCCGAGCGCGGCCAGCCGGCAGGGCGGCCGACTCATCCCGGCGCCGCGCCGCGCGGCCGCCGCTCGGACCAGGGCCGCGCCGTCTCCAGCTGTCCGGCCAGGCGGAACAGCGTGGCCTCGCCGCCGAAGCGCGCGCCGAACTGGACGCCGAGCGGCATGCCGTCCGACGCGGTGCCGAGAGGCACGCTCATGGCCGGGTTTCCGGCCGCGTTGAAGAGCGCAGTGTAGCCGACGCAGCGCGACAGGCGCTGGCCGTAGGCGGCGTCGGCCACGTTCGAGAGCGCGAGCTCGCCGATGCGCGCCGTCTGCATCGCCATGGTCGGAGTCAGCAGCACGTCGAAGCGCGCGAAGAACGCCTCGACCGCGCGAGTCACCGCGTGGATCGTCCTGACCGCGCGCGCGTAGTCCGCGGCGGAGGCCGGGCGCGCGCCGGCGATCATCGCGAGCGTGACGTTCTCGAGCAGATCGGGGCCGAGCTCGCGCCCCTGCGCCGCCGCCGTGTCTTCGCTGGTCGCCTGTACGTTCGCGCCGATCAGCACCTGCGTGGCGCGCGCGAGCGCGGGGCGGTCGATCGCGAGCGTCGCTTCCTGAACCCGGTGACCCAGGCTCTCGCAGAGCCGCGCGGCGTCGCGCGCCGCCGCCGCGCACTCCGGGTCGGTCTCCGCGCCGTTGAACGCCTCGGTCTGCAGGGCGATGCGCAGCTGCCCCGGCGGACGAGTCACTTCCGCGAGATAGGGCCGCTCGGGCGCCGGAGCGAAGTACGGCGCGCCCAGGTCCGGGCCGTGTGTCGCGTCGAGCAGCGCCGCGCTGTCGCGCACCGAGCGAGTCACCGCATGGGCCGTGCTCATGCCGCCCCAGCCTTCGCCGGTGTGCGGTCCCATGGGTACACGCGCGCGTGTCGGCTTCAGGCCGAACAGCCCGCAGCAGGCGGCGGGGATTCGGATCGAGCCGCCGCCGTCGCTCGCGTGAGCGGCGGGGAGGATGCCCGCGGCGACCGCGGCCGACGCTCCGCCAGACGAGCCGCCCGAGCTGCGCTCGAGGCTCCAGGGGTTTCGCGTCGCGCCCCAGAGCACCGACTCGGTCGTCGCGGTGAGCCCGAACTCCGGCGAGTTCGTGCGCCCGAAGGTCACCAGGCCGGCGCGGCGATGGCGCGCGACCAGCTCGCTGTCCGTGTCCGAGACGAAGCTCGCAAAGAGACGGGAGCCGAACGTCAGCCGCTCGCCGGCAAGCTGCGCGTGCAGGTCCTTCAACAGGAAGGGCACGCCGCGGAACGGGCCGTCGGGCAGCCCGGCGGCGATCTCGCGCCGGGCGCGCGCCTCGAAGCTCATGTTCACGGCGTTCAGCTCGGGGTTGCGCGCAGACACACGCGCCAGCGCCGCGTCGAGCAAGTCCGTGGGACTCACCTCGCCCTTGCGCACCAGCTCCGCCAGGCCGAGGGCGTCGTACTTCTCGTATTCGCGCATCGCCGGATTCTACCTGGGTGGCGCAAGGTGCGGCGGCCCGTGGCTCGCGGTGCCCCGCGCCGGGCTTTGGTAGATTTCCGGCCCCTCCGATCGGAAGCGGGAGTGGAGCGGCAGAAGCCCGACACCGAGACCAACGAGATCGCCCTCTACCTACGCACCGTGTACTCGCTGCTGCGCAGCACGGGCGAGGTCAGGGTGCGCGCGTTCGAAGAGGCGCACTCGTTCTCGAACTCGAGCTTGCATCTCGGCGCGCGCGACGCGCGGCCCGACGTCGGCGCGTTCGGCTACGCGGCGGCGCGCCTGCCCGAATGCATGCCGAGCGTGCGCCGGGTCGTGCTGGGTCAGTCCGACGAGACGTTCGCGAACTTCGGCTTCCCGACGCGCGCCTGGCAGCGGGTGCGCTCGCGCGGGCGCCGGAGACTGCTGCGCTGGGACGGCGCGGGCACGCTGGCGGCCTACGTCGCGAGTAACTCCGACATCGACGACCTGGTCCCCATCTTGACTGCGTACCAGATCGAGTGGAACAAGATGCACGAGCTCCTGGCCGCGCGTGAGCCCGCGGCCGGCGACCCCGCGGCCAAGCCGGTGGCCGCCGCGGAGGCGCTCGGTATTTCGCAGGCCGACTTCGCGCGCCTGCGCGAGGCGCTCGGCGGTGACTCGGACTCCGCGCTCCGCGCGATCGCGGCCGAGAGACTCGACCTGCGCGTGCGCCTGCTCGCCGGATCGTTCTCGGCCTACGAGCGCGCGGCGCAGCAGTGGTGGCAGGGCATCGAGCGCGTGTACGTGCGCGAGCCCTCGGCGTCGCGCCCGCCGGTGTATTTCGTCTCGTCGAACACTCACTCGCTCGCGAACCTGCTCGGCGGCTATGCGCTCGCGCACCGCGACGCGATCCTGGCCGCGGCCCAGCGCGGCGCGCAGCTCGACTTTCTGCCGGAGCTCGAGCGGCAGCTCGCCGACGGGTCGCCGGCGGCGCCGAGCCTCTTGTACTTCGCGCTGCGCGACTACGTGCACAGCGATCCGAGCGCGTTGGCGCGCGTGCAGCGCTGGGACGCCGAGTCGGGCATCTCGTCGGCCGACGTGACCGCGCAGATCGACGTGCAGGCGCAGGTGATCGAGCTCGCGCGCGTGCGGCCCGAGCGATTCGACCCGCGGCTGCAGATGCCGGGCCTCGAGAGACTCGCCGAGAGCGACGCGTGGATCATCAACATCGACTATCCGCTCGGGCTGGCCGCGTATCACTTGCTCTCGCGCGTCGGGCAGGGCGCCGGTCCGCTGCTCGGCGCGTATGTGATGGGCAAAGCGGCGACTCTGAACGGTCAGGTCGGCGACGTGATGATCTCGCGCGTCGTGCACGACGAGCACTCCGACAACACGTATCTGATCCGCAACGCGCTCGGCTTCGACGATCTCGCGCCCTGGCTCGAGCACGGCAGTGTGCTCGACAACCAGAAGGCGGTCACCGTGCGCGGCGCGTTCCTGCAGAACCCGAACTACATGGGCGTGTTCTACCGCGAGGGCTACACGGTGCTGGAGATGGAAGCGGGCCCGTACCTGTCGGCGATCTACGAGCTCGTCGACCCGCGCCGGCACCCGAACGACGAGGTCGTCGCACTCTCGGAGCGCACCGGCTTCGCGGTCGGCGTGCTGCACTACGCGTCGGACACACCCTACAGCCGGCGTCAGTCACTGCTCTCGAAGAGCCTGGGCGCCTTCGGAACCGACTCGACCTACGCCTGCGCGATCGCGATCACGCGCCAGATCCTGGCGCGCGAGGTCGAGCGAGTCACTGCGCGCGGGCGCTAGAGCTCGAGGTCCTGGTACAGAGCGTCGAGCGCCGCATGCACGCGCGCGTCGTTCTCGCCGGCGGCCACGAAGCAGTTCCAGTTGAGCGCGACCGCGAGATCGTGCTCGGGGTCGCCGAATGCGACGGACGAGTAGTAGCCCGCGTGGCCGAAGCTGCGCGGCGAGCAGCGGTTGCCGTACCAGGCCGAGCCGGGTCCGAAGGCCTTCGAGTCGAGCACGAAGCCGAGCCCGCGGTTCAGGTCGACGCCCAGGTTCCGGTCGCGCACGCCGCGCAGCGCCGGTGCGCGGAGTGACTCGAGCGTGCCGCGCGCGATGATCGGCGCTCCGCCGCGAACCAGCGCCGCGTAGAAGCCGGCGAGCGCGCGCGCCGTGCCCCAGCCGCTGCCTCCCGGGCGGCAGATGGCGAGTGACTCCGCCGAGCCGCTCCAGGCCCAGAAGTCGATGGGCGCGGGCGAGCCCCGGCTCGCGTCGTACGGGCGCGCGATGCGCGCCGCGCTCGCGGCGTAGTCTTCCGGCGGCATGCCCACCCAGAAGTCGTCGATTCGAAGCGGCGAAAAGATCCGCTCGCGCACGTACTGCGAATAGCTGCGGCCGTCGCGCCGCCGCACGACTTCGCCGAGCAGGTACCAGGCGGAGGCCACGTGATACTCGCAGTCGACGCCGATCCGGAAGCCGGGCTCGGGCGCGGCCGCGCAGATCTTCGCCACGATCTCGTCCCACGACTCGCGCGACCACTGCCGGTGCGCGTTCGGGATCCCGGCGGTGTGCGTGAGCAGGTGGCGCAGCGTGATGTCGCTCTTCCCGTTCGCGGCGAACTCCGGCACGTGGCGCGCGACCGGGTCGTCGAATCCGGCGAGGCCGCGCTCGAAGAGCTGGCCGATCGCGACGGCCATCAGCGGCTTCGTCGACGACATCCACAGCGCGATCGTGTCGTGACGCATTTCGGTGTCGGGCCGGCAGACGCCGAGCGCGAGCTCGCCAGCGAGCTCGCCCGCGCGGAACACCGCGAGCTGCGCGCCGGCATGGAGTCCCGCCGCGACGCCGCGCTCGAGCGCGGCGCGCGTGCGGGCGAGCGCTAGCACCAGCGCACGCGCACACGGTACTCGACGCGCGCGCTGCCGTTGGCGGGCACGGGCACGCGGAAGCTGAACGTGTTCGCGTCCTCTTTGGTCGCCTTCTGACTCGAGGAGACGATCTCCCAATCGCCGCTCGCAGGCTCGATCACGTCGACGTCGACCTTCGCGTCCTTGTGATTGCGCAGGTCGATCTGCCAGCCGGACTCGGAGCGACACGAGCCCAGCACCTTGTAGTCCATCTGGCGGCGCTCACCGACCACGTCGAACGCGTCGCCGACGCGCACGCGCACTCGCTCGTCCTTGGGCGTGTGGTCGATCTGGTCCTCGCCGAGAAACTGGCGTCCGCCGGCGGAGTCGCGCTTGTAGACGCGGATGATTCCCTTCGGCAGCGGCATACCGAGCTGGTCGGACGCCTTGTTCTGGAACTCGAGGCTCACCGCCACCTTGCCGGGCGTCGGCGAATCCCCGATCGGCGATCGGTACCACTGCGGCTCGCCGCGCAGGACCAGTCGCTTCTCGAGCTTCACGCCGCTCGCCTCGAGCAGCGCGATCTGCTTCTGCTCGTTCTCGAGCAAGGTCGCCGGCCGCTCGAGCGTGTAGAGGTGATACTCGAAGAGACCTTCCTCGCGAAACTGCGGAGCGCCGGCTTCGGCCATCGTAGACATTCGCCGCTTGGCGAGTGAGTCAGCGTAGAGCTCCGGCAGCACGCGGTGCACGTCGCCGGCCACGAGCTGGAGCTTCGCGTTCTCGTATGCCGCGCCGCTCTTGTTGTCGATCGTGACCCAGCCGTTGAAGTCGCCCGCCGCGTCCGCGGCGTCGACGACCAGCACGTAGTCCGCCTTCCAGCCCAAGTTCTGCGCGAGATACGAGACCTCGACCTTCGGACGCTCGCCGCCGCTCTCGAGCAGCCAGACGAGCGAGGGGTGCGCGATCAGGTTCTTGGGAATCTCGGGGAAAGAGATGCGCCCGGGAAAGCCCCAGCTGATCTCGTCGCCGACGCGCAAGATCGGCGGCGCGCCGGCCGAGAGCACCGTCGCGTCGCGCTCCTCGTCGCGGCCCTTCGACTCACTCCAGCGCAGCACCCGGACGTTCTTGCCGACGTACTTCTCGAGCAGCTTCTCGGGCGAGAGCAGGTCGTAGCGGTAGTTCTGCTCCAGCACGCGCAGGCCGCCGGAGCCGAGCGCGTGGATCTGCACGGTCTCCGGCTGGATCGTCGCCGCGACGCCGGCGAACTCGAGCTCGGTGCGGCCCTTGGCGAGCGGCAGGGTGCGCGCCTCGCGGATCAAGCCGAAGCCGCCCGAGTAGACGGTGAGCCCGAGCTCCGCGCGGTCGCCGGGAGTCGAGCGCGCGCGGGCGGGCGCCGCCTCGTCCGCACGCCCCGAGAGCGCGAGCGCGGCTACACAGATCAGGGTCGCGGCGGGAGACGATCGCATCTCAGCTCCACTCCTCGGCGGGCGGGTTGAAGTAGCCGAAGCGCAGCTCGGGCAGCGCCGCCCGCACGCGCGCGAGCAGAGCCGGCATGCCGAGCCGCTCCGAGCGCGCCCGGCCGGCGAAGAGCGCCATGTACCAGTCGGGGTCCACGTTCAGGCAGCGCCACTGGATCATGCGCAGCCCGGTCGCGCGGGCGAGCGCGACCAGAGACTCCGCCTCGTCCGCGCGGTCCGTGACTCCCGGGAACGAGAGCAGATTGATCGAGGTGAAGAGACCGCGCGCGCGCGCGACGTGCAGTGTCTCGACCACGTCCGCGAACGCGTACGTGCGCGGCCGGTAGTACGGAACGTAGCTGTCCTCGAGCGCGCCGTTCAGCGAGACGCGGACGCTGTCGAGGCCGGCGTCGGCCAGCCGCGCGACCGCGTCGGGCCGACTTCCGTTGGTGTTCAGGTGCAGGGCGCCGCGCGCGGTGCGCGCGCGGATCGCGCGGATCGCCTCCTCGATGCGCTCGGCCTCGAGCAGCGGCTCGCCTTCGCAGCCTTGCCCGAAGCTGATCATCGCGCGCGGCGCGCGCTCGAGGTGCGGAACCGCGATCTCGAGGATCTCCGCGAGGCTGGGCTTGAAGTCGAGCCGCGTCTGCGGCGAGGGCACCGTGTCGCCGGGCTGCTCCGAAATACAGCCGAGGCACGCCGCGTTGCACGAGCGTGCGAGCGCGATCGGCGCCTCGAAGCGGCCGAGAAACAGGTTCTGCGCGTTCGGGCAGCCCCACTCGAGCGCGCAGCGCTCGCCGTGGTGGCGCAGCAGTCGGTTCTCGGGGAAGCGCTTGCAGAGCGCGGCGACGCGCTTCGCGACCCGCTCGCGCGAGAACGCCGCCGGGTCGTGCTTCTGGTCGTCGTCCACGCGCCGCGCCGGCACGCAGATGCGCCCGTTGTGCCAACACGCCGCGGTGTAGGCGTAGAGCGGAAGCAGCGGCGCGTCGGGCGCGCGCCGATAGGCGGCGAGCGCCAGCGAGGTCCAGCCCGGGGGCAGGAACGCGGCGACCGCGAACGCGCGGTCGACCTCGGCGGCGGGTCCGCGGGCGCCGAACGCCAGCGGGGCGCGGGCGGGAAGGAACAGCAGCTCACTCGACTCGGGCAGGGGCACCAGCTCCGCCGCTTCGAGCGGGAAGATGTCGTCCCCGGCGCGAGCGGCGGCGCGCAGGCCGGGCAGATCGACGATCTCTCCGGCCGGGTTCGCTGCGAGTGGACGAGGAGCGGCCATGCGCGCGGGAGAGTAACTCACATTCGCCGCCGGTGGCGGGCTGCAGCGCGCCTGCGGACCTGCCGCGCCGCCGCTGCAGCCGAGCCGATCCGCGCCGGTGCAGCGCGGGCGCCGGCCTGGCACGCGGGTTGCTCAGCGCGATTGGGACGGTTTTCGTCGAGGAGGCTGCGATGCAGAGCGAAGAGCGCGCCGAGGAGCTGATCTCCAATCACGTCGCCGGCGCGGCGGCAGCCGCCGCGATCCCGATCCCGCTCGTCGACCTCGTCGCAGTCACCGCCGTCCAGCTCTCGCTGATGCGAAAGCTCGGCCGCTTGTACGGCGCGGAGATCGGCGTCGACGCGGCGGGCGCGGTCGGAGTCGGCCTGCTCGGCGCCCTGCTGCCGCGCGTTGCCGCGAGCGCGCTCAAGATCTTCCCCGGGGTCGGCAGCGTGGGCGGCGCGCTGGCGCAGGCGGCGCTCTCGGGCGCGACGACCTGGGCGCTGGCTCAGTCACTGCGCGACCGGCTCCAGCGCCGGCCTCTGGACCCCGACACCCGGGCGCACGCGGACGTGAGTCGCAGCCTCGAGCGCGCGGACCGCCTGCGCCGTCGGGGCCTGCTGAGCGACGAAGAGTACGCGCGCACGCGCGCCGAACTGCTCGACGCGCTCTAGCTCGCGGGTGCGCCGGGGGCGGCCTTCACCCACCAGTAGGCACGGCGCGCAGCAGCCCACAGCGGCGTGCCGGGGCCGACCCATTGCCGGAAGCGGTGCATGGCCTCGAGCTCGAGGCAGTGGCGCAGGTAGTCGAAGCCCGCGCGGCGGCGGTAGGCGGCGAAGTAGGTGCGCAGCTCGGCACCCGTGTACGCCAAGCCGTTGTCGCCGTACTTGGCCACGTAGGGCGTGACGTCCGGATAGAGCGCGCGGCCGGCGTCCCAGCGGCCGTGCAGAGTGACCTTCATGAAGTTGCCGATCATGAGGTCGTCGAAGACGCGGTAGTGGACGGCCGTCATGAGTGACCCGCGCGGAACCTCGAACGTGAGTCCCTTCTCGAATGGCCCGCGCGACAGCTCGATCACGTGGTCCTCGCCGCCGACGCGGACCCGGATGAAGTCGAGCGCTCCGCGCAGGTGCTCGAAGCGCGCGAAATACTCGCGCAGCTTCCGGGCTTCGTCGGCGGCGAGTTGCTCCGACCAGTCGTCGCCGAAGGCGCGCGGGTCGACGATCTCGACCGGGATCGCCGCAGGCCGGATCTCCTCGAGCCGATCGGCCAGCGCGTCGTAGCGGATGTAGGCCGGCAGGATCTCGCAGCTCCTGGACGAGAAGCCCACGCGGTGTGAGTCGATCGGGGTGGTGAACTCGTTCGCCCAGACGCTGTCGCTGCGCTGGTACTGGTGCATCGAGCTGAAGGGCACGAAGAAGCGCGCGCCCACGCTCTCCGCGCGCCGCGCGACCGACGCGCCGAACGGCGCCTTCACCGCCGACGGGATGCGCCGGCCGCCCTCGTCGTGGAAGTTGAACATGTCGGCGTCGCCGTAGCCCGAAAGACAGAGCAGGAAGCTCTTCTCGAAGCGCGCGACCTCGGCGCGCAGCGCGCGCCCCCAGCCGCAGTCGTTCGCGTCGTTCAAGTTCACGATCAGGGTGCCGCCGACGTCGATCAGGAGCACCCCGTCCTGGTTGTAGTCCGCGATGCAGTACACGCGCACGCGGTCCGAGAGCTGCACCCAGGTGCGGTCGGGCAGCACGCGCACCGAGAAGCCGAGCTCGCCGAGGTCGCGCGCCACCCGCCCGCCGACGTGGTCGGGCAGCAGCAGGGTCGCCCGGCGCAGCAGCTCGAGTGACTCGGCCGAGAGGTGGTCGGGGTGCGCGTGCGAGATCCAGACGTACGGGCAGGCGAGGGCGGCCTCGAGCTGCTGCGGCGGAATCGCGTGGCCGACGCTCCAGCTGCCGAAGTACGCGGCGCCGCGCAGCCATGGGTCGGTCGCGAGCACGGGCCGGCGGTCGTGCACGATGACCGTCGCGTTGCCGATCGTCTCGAAGCCGAGCTCCATGTCCCCGTCCGTGATGCGGTCAGCCGA
>JBIOJK010000043.1:0-26800 GCA_044450765.1 Myxococcota bacterium
CTCTTCCACGAGCTCTGCTCGACGACGTTCGACGGCGACACCGGCCACTGTCCGCTGGACGCCTTCAACGGTCCCGACGCGTTCGCGTCGCTCAGCGCCGTCCTTGGAGGCTTGGGGCAGCTCGCGGGGACGGCGATCGGCGGGGTCGACGGCGTCCGGCCGACCGGCCATCCGTACGACACCGTCGGCGCACTTCAGGGGCAACCGCTGTCCTTCCAGCTGCTGTTCGTCAACCCGCGCGCCGCGAATCCCTCAGCTCAGCTCGCGCAGGATCCGGGCGTGAACCTGCAGCCGGCCCAGGGCGGGCTCCTCGGCTGCGGAGCCGACTTCGCCTCGCCCTGCAGCAGCGAACAAGCCGCGATCTGGAGCGCCGACCCAGCGATCTCGAGCTCGCTGGGCGGCTTCGTCCCGCTCGCGGGCGGGATCGACCTGCAGAACGCCGCGGCATCGGTCCTCGTGCAGGAGTTCGCGAGCGAGAAGGCGCACCACAGCGGCGCTCTCGTCGGGATGGTGGCCAGCGGAGATCCGAATCACCCGTTCGCCTACCTGCCCGGCATGAACTACAGCCGCGACGGAACGTTCGCGACCGTGCAGGACCCCCAAAGCGGGGTGTCCGCTTCAATCGAGACGGGTCACTATCTGTCACTGACTCCGTCCGACGTGCAGGCCATGAGTGACGCGGACCGCGCGGCCTATCAGCAGATCGGGCCGCCGCACGTCGAGGCGGACGGCTGGATCGAGCCGATGCCGTGGCTGGTCGATCCCAACGTGCTCGCCACGTTCGGCGCGGTCGTATTCCAGTCGGACCCGAACGACCCGATCAACGGGCCTGCAAACGTGTTCAACCGCGTGGGCGGGCAGGTCTACGGCGAGTACTGCGGGCGGTTCATGAATACCGATTCCGCCCAGAACAACGCCACGCCATTCGACCAGACCTGCACGGTGCCCGAGACGATCTCGGCGAACCTCGAGCGCTACTACATCGGGCTAGAGACGATCGGCCCCGACCGGCACTTCGCACCCGCGCGGTCGCTCGCCGAGCTGACCGCGATGCTCGACGACGACCCGAACGACGACGCCACGGGAAGTCCCATCGCGGGTCCCGACGGAATCTTCGCCCGCAACTCGTTCGTCTTCGACACCCAGCAGATGGATTTCGACGTCGTTCGCGCCAGAGCTCCCGGGGGCAACCTCGTCGTCGCCCCTTCCGACCGCTCGGCCGCTCAGACGGCGCTCCAGGCGTACGACCCCGCGAGCTGTGCCGCGGCGTTCTGCTTCTACGACGTGACCTCGGTGCTCACGAGCACTCCGCAGTCGGCGCCGCTCGTGATCGACATGCCGATCAGCGTCACGGTCAACAACGCGGACCCGAGCGCCAGTGACACGGTCCGGGTCAACCTTGCCGCGCTGCATATGAACGACCTCAGCTCGCTGCGGCTCCTCTTCGCCGGCCAGGTCGTGACCGTGAAAGGGCACCAGGTCCAGATGACCGTCGCGCAGCGCGAAGCTCTGTTCACGCCGTCGACTCAAAATAGCGCGCCCATTGACCAGAACGTCGATGGCCTGAGCGACCTCGACCAGGACCGCGACGGCGTGTGGGACGGCCAGGACGACTTCACGCCGGGCCCCGTCTCCGACGACAACGTGCTGTGTGGCAGTGGCATCCGCGGGGACCAGGTCATGGAGGAGGGCATCCAGTACGAGCCATACCGCGCCGACGAGGCGCCGGGCACGCCGAAGTTCAACGCGGTGTTCCCGAACGGTCTCCCGCCGCGCTCGCCCACCTTCTGCCGCTCGCTCAACCGCCTGCTCGCGCTGGTCGGCGACGCGCCGGACGGCACACGCCAGTTCCTGTGGCACGGAGCGCTGCCAAGCAACGCGATCGATGCAGACGGCGACGGCTTCCCCGACGGCGTCGACAACTGTCCGACCGTTGCGAATCCGGACCAGGCCGATGCCGACTTCGACGGCGTGGGCGACGCGTGCGACAACTGCGTGAATGTGGCCAACCCGCGCGTGGCGCCGAACTACCTCGTGCTGAATCCGTGGGCGACGCTCACCGGTGGGCAGCGCGACGACGACCACGACGGCTACGGGAACAAGTGCGACGCCAAGTTCGCGGGCACGGGCTCAGTCGGAGCGACCGATCTCGCCCAGTTCCGCGCCTCGAACAACAAGAACCGCACGCTCGACGTCTGCGGCACCAGCGGCGTCCGGCCCTGCGCGATCTTCGACTTGGACGAGACCGGCACGCTCATCGGCGGCGGAGACCTCGCGGCATTCCGCCGTTTGAACGCGAAGCCGCCCGGGCCGAAGTGCCCGGCCTGCCCGCTGACTTGCCAAGCAGGGACGGCCGGAACGTGCGGCGCGATTCCATGACGCCGCGACGCGGATATCTCCGCTACAGCAGCGACACCTGCATCGTCGCCGATGAGATCACGAAGCAGCGCTCGTTGTTCGAGTCGGGGTCGGCGGGGACGACGAAGAAGCCGAGCCGACCGGGCTGGTAGCCGTTCGTGTTCCCGACCAGGATCTCGCCGTCCTGGAACATGACGCGAATTCCGCGTCCCGCGCCGGGAACCGACGGCGGCGTCTCGATCGGGTCCTTCTGAGGGCGCGGCTTGCCGGCGAAGTCGCGCACGAAGAACAGGGCCTTGATCTCTTCGAAGCGGACCTCCACGGGCTTGGCGCCATTGGCCGCGTCCGCCGGAGACAAGTGAAAGAGGTCCTTGTTCGGAACGAAGTCCTTCGTGGACCCCTTCAGCATGCGCCCGTCTCGGAATCGGATCACGACCTTGTTGTGAGTCGCCATGGTTCCGCGCCTCCGTGCCTGTGCGCTCTGAACGGCAGGCGGCGGGGCGGGCTAGAGTGACCTGCGGACGGCAGCGACAGCAGGTTCCAGCCGCGCAGACTGGCGCCGGGACGGCTCAGCCGGGTCGCCGGCTACACCGACTGGTGTCTGTTGCGCGCGAACCCGGGCCGGGCCAAGATGCCGGCGCAGATCGCTGAGCTCCAGCGTTTCTCCGGCGCGTCCGCCCGCGGGCGGCGCGACGGCGCGGCGCTGGGGGCGGGGGAACCAATTCTTCGGGGCGAATCGCCGGCCGGTGCCACCGGGCGGTGTAGAGCAAACTCTTCGGCTCG
The DNA here is from genome assembly GCA_044450765.1 of Myxococcota bacterium. GTDB lineage: Bacteria > Myxococcota_A > UBA9160 > SZUA-336 > SZUA-336 > VGRW01. Next base: position 3,142 of record JBIOJK010000043.1, read on the forward strand.
AGCCCGTCAGCTAACCCCGTAGGCGTCGGAGAGGAGACCCATCCGAAGGAACCGTCGGAGATCTCCTCGCGGAGCTGAACTTCGGTTCGCGTCGGAGGTCGGATGTCGCCGCTCTTGCGGCTGCGGCGCGTGCTCATCGGAGCGCCGCGCAGCCTGACGGAACGCGGGCTCTTTCACCGCCTGTCCCTGATCCCGTTTCTCGCCTGGGTGGGCCTGGGCGCGGACGGGCTGTCGTCGTCGTCCTACGGGCCCGAGGAAGCGTTCCGAACGCTCGGCGAGCACACGTACCTCGCGGTCGGGCTAGCGGCCGCGATGGCCATGACGGTGTTCGTGATCTCCGCCGCGTACAGCCGGATCATCGAGGAGTTCCCGCACGGCGGCGGCGGCTACTTGGTCGCGACCAAGCTGCTCGGAGAGCGCGCGGGCGTGGTCTCGGGCTCGGCGCTGCTCGTCGACTACGTGCTCACGATCGCGATCTCGATCGCCGCCGCGGGCGACGCGCTGTTCAGCCTGGCGCCGCTCGCATGGCAGGTCGCCAAGCTGCCCGTGGAGGCCGGCCTGCTCGGAGCGCTCGCCGTCCTCAACCTGCGCGGCGCGCGCGAGTCGGTCCTGGCGCTCGCGCCGGTCTTTCTGCTGTTCATCGCCACGCACGCGCTGCTGATCGGCGGGAGCTTCGCACTGCGCGCGCCCGACCTGCCGGCGACCGCGAACAGCGTCGGCACCGGCTTCCGCGGCGGTCTGGGGCTGCTGGGCGCGACGGGCCTGTTCGTCCTGTTCGTGCACGCGTTCTCGCTCGGCGGCGGCACGTACACGGGGATCGAAGCGGTCTCGAACGGGCTCCCGCTGATGCGCGAGCCGCGCGTGCAGACCGCGCAGCGCACCATGGTCTACATGGCTTCGTCGCTGGCCTTCACCGCGACGGGCCTCTTGCTCTGCTACCTGCTCTGGCAGCTCGCGCCGATCGACGGCAAGACCATGAACGCGGTGCTCGCGGAGCGGGTCGCGCTCGGCCGGCCGCTGGGATCCACCTTCGTTCTCCTCACCTTGGTGTCCGAGGGCGCGCTGCTCGTCGTGGCGGCGCAAGCGGGCTTTCTCGACGGCCCGCGCGTGCTCGCGAACATGGCGGTCGACTCGTGGCTGCCGCGCCGTTTCTCGGCGCTGTCCGATCGACTCACGACGCAGAACGGAATCCTGCTGATGGGCGGCTCCGCGCTCGCGGCGCTGCTCTACACGCGCGGCGACGTGCGCATGATCGTCGTCATGTACAGCATCAACGTGTTTCTCACTTTCTCGCTGTCGATGCTGGGGATGGCCGTTTCGTGGCTGCGCTTTCGGCGCGGCCGACCGCATCGCTGGCGGCGCGCCGCGCTGTTCTCGTTCGGCTTCGTGCTGTGCGCCGGGATCCTGTCGATCACCGTGACCGAGAAGTTCGCGGAGGGCGGCTGGATCACGATCGCGGTCACCGGCACGCTCGTCGCGCTCTGCTTCGTGGTCCGCAGTCACTACCGAGACGTGAGCTCCGCGCTGTCGAAGCTCTACGCGGAGCTCGAGAACCTGCCACCGGAGCCGGGGATCGCCGCGGGCGCGCCGCTTCCCGGCGTCGATCCGCGCGAGCCGACCGCAGCGGTGCTGGTCGCGTCCTACGGCGGGCTCGGCATTCACACCGCGGTGAACATCTTCGCGGCGTTCCCCGGTCACTTCCGGAACATCGTCTTCCTCTCGGTGGGCGTGGTCGACTCGGGCGCCTTCAAGGGCGAGGACGCCGTGAAGTCACTGCTCGCCGACACCGAGAACACGCTGCAGCGCTACGTCGAGCTCGCCGGCCGGCTCGGCGTCGCGGCGACCTACCGCTTCGCGCTCGGGACGGACGCGGTCGCCGAGGCCGAGACGCTGTGCCTGGCGGTGAAGCGGGAGTTCCCGCGCACCACGTTCTTCGCGGGCAAGGTCATCTTCCGCCGCGAGCGCTGGTTCCAGCGCCTGCTGCACAACGAGACCGCGTTCGCGATCCAGAAGCGCCTGCAGTGGGCCGGCCAGACGATGGTGATCCTGCCGGCGCGGGTGACCTGACCGGGCAGGGCGCGCGTGGCGCGGGTGTTCGCGTCCTTCGCCCGGCATTCAGGGCGCTCCCGACGCGGCCGAAGACGCACATGGGCCGGCGGCCCGCCTGACGAGACTTGATGAAGCAGCGCAGCCCCAAGGCGACCAAGCGCGAGCAACGCGTGCGCGCGCTGCTCGAACAGACCGCGTCCGCGAGCGGCGAGGCGTTCTTCCCGGCGCTGGTGAAGGGGCTCGCCCAGGCGCTCGGGACGCGCTACGCGAGCGTCGGCATGCTGCGCGGCGAGGACGAGCTCGAGTGTCTCGCCGTCTGGGACGGAGCGCATGTGACTCGCGGCGCGCGTTACCGACTCTCGGAGACACCCTGCGGCACTGCCGCCGAGGAGGGGTACTGCGCGGTCGGCGACGGCGCCGCGGACCGCTTTCCGAAGGGCTCGCTGCTCGCGGAGCTCGGCGTGCGCGGCTACGTCGGCGTCGCGCTGCGCGCGCCCGACGGGCGTCTGCTCGGCGTGCTGAACGCGATGCACGACGCGGAGCTCCCGGCCTCGGCGCGCGACCGGGGCCTGTTGCAGAGCAGCGCCAGCCGTGCGGCCGTCGAGCTGGCGCAGATGCGCACGTCGGCGGCGCTGGAGGCGAGCGAGGCGCTGACGCGCGGAATTCTCGCGTCGCTGCGCGACGCGATCCTCGTCGTGCGCGCGGACGGCACGATCGCCTTCCACAACGGCGCGGCGTGCGAGCTGTTTCGCAGCGACGGGGACGTGCTCTCGCGCTCGTCGCTCACGCAGCTGCTCCCCGAGCTCGAGCGCGCGGCTGCCGAGATCGGCGACGGCGACGCGTCGGAGGCCTACCGGCGGCGGGCGAGCCTCGAGCTCGCGGCCAAGACGAAGGATGGAGAGACCGTGCACGTGGCGGTCACGATCGGCTCGTTCGCGCTCGGCCGCGACGAGCTGCGCACCGTGACGCTGCGCAACATCGAGCGGCGCCGCCGCGAGGAGCAGCGCCTGCGCGGCTACGCGCGCGCGCTCGAGCGCGCGAACTCCGACCTCGAGCGCGCCCGGCGCAAGGCGGAGCGCGCGGCGGCGGCCAAGACCGAGTTTCTCGCCAACATGAGTCACGAGATCCGCACGCCGATGACCGCGATCCTCGGCTTCACCGACATCCTGCTCGAGGACGGTGCGATCAACCCCTCCGAGCGCTTCGAGGCGCTGCGCACGATTCGCAGAAACGGCGCCTACTTGCTCGAGATCCTGAACGACATCCTCGACTTCTCGAAGATCGAGGCGAACCGGCTCGAGATCGAGCAGCTGCCGTGCTCGCCGCGGCGCATCGTCGCCGACGTCGCCGAGCTGCTGCGGCCGCGCGCGGACGCGAAGGGCGTCGCGCTGCAGCTCGCGCCCATGGCCGCGGTGCCGGACAAGTTGATCTCGGATCCGGTGCGGCTGCGCCAGATTTTGCTGAACCTGATCGGGAACGCGGTGAAGTTCACGGCGGCGGGATACGTGCAGATCGCGCTGCGCTTCGACGAGCTCGACCAGACACTCGAGATCGACGTCGAGGACACCGGCATCGGGATCGCGCCGGACGTGCTCGCGACGATCTTCGAGCCGTTCCGCCAGGCGGACAGCTCGATGACTCGCCGCTTCGGCGGGACCGGACTCGGGCTCGCGATCACCAAGCGCCTGGTCGAGCGGCTCGGCGGAGCAGTCACTGCGACGAGCACGGTCGGCAGCGGCAGCCTGTTCCGCGTGCACTTGCCCGCACAGCTCGCCGCGGAAGAGGGCTCGGAGACCGCAGAGCCGGATACGCCGTCGACCGCCGGCTTCCGGGCGGCGCTGCGCGAGCTGCGCTCGCACGGCCGGATCCTGGTCGTCGAAGACGGCCCGGACAACCAGCGCGTGATTCGCCACGTGCTCGAGCGCGCCGGCTACGAAGTGACCATCGCCGAGAACGGCTTGGTGGGCGTCGAGCTCGCGCTCGCGGCCGCCGAGGACGGCACACCGTTCAGTGTCGTGCTGATGGACGTGCAGATGCCGGTGCTCGACGGCTACGCCGCGACGCGTCAGCTGCGCGACCAGGGCTACACCGGCCCGATCATCGCACTCACCGCGCACGCCCTTCCTTCCGAGCGACAGCGCTGCATCGAGGCCGGCTGCGACGCGTTCGCGACCAAGCCGCTCGAGCGACTCGCCCTGCTCGAGACCATTGCGAGCCACGCCTCGAAGGCATCCGGCGCCTAGTCGCGCTAGTCTAGGGGGCATGCCCCGGCTCGGTCCCGAGCAGCTGGAACGCTACAAGCGGCATCTGCTCCTCGACGGTGTCGGCCCCGCCGGACAGGAGAAGCTACTCGCGTCCAGCGCGCTTCTGATCGGCGCCGGGGGCCTCGGCTCGCCGGCGGCGCTGTATCTCGCCGCGGCCGGCGTCGGGCGGATCGGCTTGGTCGACTTCGACCGCGTCGACGCCTCGAACCTGCAGCGCCAGGTGCTGTACGCGACCGCCGACGTGGGCGAGCCCAAGACACGAGTCGCTGCGCGCAAGCTGCGCGCGCTGAATCCCGACGTCGACGTGCGCGTGCACGAAGTCAAGCTCGCGGCCGCGAACGCTGCGGAGATCTTCGCGGGCTACGAGGTCGTGCTCGACGGCACCGACACGTTCCCGAGTCGCTACCTCGCCAGCGATCTCTGTGTCTGGCAGAAGAAGCCGCTCGTCTACGGCAGCGTGATGCGCTTCGAGGGCCACGTCTCGGTCTTCGACGCTGCGCGCGGCCCCTGCTACCGCTGCCTGTTTCCCGAGCCGCCGCCGCCGGAGCTCGCGCCCAACTGCGCGGAAGCCGGCGTGCTCGGCGTCCTGCCTGGCGTGATCGGGATGCTGCAGGCGACGGAGCTGCTCAAGCTCCTGCTCGGCGCGGGCGAGCCGCTGATCGGGCGGCTGCTCGTCTACGACGCGCTCGCCATGGACTTCAAGACCTTCCGCATCCAGAAGGACCCCGCCTGCGCAGTTTGCGGAGCGCGGCCGACAGTCACTGCGCCGATCGACTACGCCGCGTTCTGTGCGGCGCGCGCCGGCACGGAGCCGGCGCTGCCCGAGATCGGGCCGCGCGTGCTCCGCGCGCGTCTAGATGCGAAAGAGGATCTCTTGTTGCTCGATGTCCGCGAGCCGTTCGAAGCCGAGATCGCGCGAATTCCCGGGGCGCATCTCGTGCCGCTGGGCGAGCTCGAAGCGCGACTCGGCGAGCTCGAGCGCTGGCGCCGGCGCGAAATCGTCGTGCACTGCCGCACAGGAGGACGCAGCCGGCGGGCGTGTGAGCTGCTGCGCTCCAAGGGCTTCGAGCGCGTCTCGAATCTCGCAGGCGGGATCGAGGCGTGGGCGCTCGAGGTCGATCCAGAAATGAAGCGAACCTGACGACCGGGAAAAGGGAAGATCCGAGATGCACCCGCTTCGCTGCCATGTGTTCCGTGGGCTGCCCAAGGAGCTCGAAGAGGAAGTGAACAAGTTCCTCGAGGTGACTCCTTGTCTCGTGCACCACGTCGTGCAGAGCGAGTCGCAGAACCACGTCACGCTCACGATGCTCTACGAGCTGGCCTCGCCCGAGCTCGGCTAGCTCCGGCTGTCGCGAAACGCCCTTCGGGTCAAGCTCCCGCAGCGGAGTTCCGATCTACCCGCGGTGAAGCGGGATCCGAAGCTGGATGCGGAGAACGAGCTCGACGCGACGCGCGTCGACACGAACGACCGCCTGACCGCGCTCTACGGCAACCGGCTGCTGCCGCCGCTCGGACAGGAGCTCGGCACGCTCGCGGGTCTCTTGGTCAAGGAGTCGGCGCTCGCGCTCCTGCTCGTCGACGCGACCTCGCTGCTCGAAATCGAGCGCCTGTTCGGCGCCCGCGCCTTCCGCACCGCGCTCGACGCGCTCACGCAGCGCGTGCGCACGCGGATCGCGCGCGAGGTCGGCGACGAGGTGCTGGTCACTTCCGGGGCGCTCGAGGAGGAACACATTCTGGTGTTCATCCCGCGGCCGCGCACCGAGTCGGCGTTCTTCCTGCACGACTTGCCGCGCCTCGCCGAGGAGCTGCGCTCGTACGTCGCGATGTGCCTCAAGCGCATCGTGTACCCGTACCTGCACGAGCGGCCCGAAGTCCCGATCGGCACCGGCTTCTCGCTGCACCGTCCCTTCCAGCGCCCCGAGGCGCAGATCCGCAAGCTGATCGAGTCGACGCTCTCCTCGGCGCGCTTCGAGCGCGAGCGCCGCTGCCGCGACCGCGCAGCGGCGCTCGAGAAGATCCTGCTCGAGGAGAGCCTCACGACCGTCTTCGAGCCGATCGTGCGGCTCGCGACGCGCGAAGTGATCGGCTACGAAGCGCTCTCGCGGGGACCGGCGGGCACCGGGCTGGAGACTCCGGCCGCGCTGTTCGGAATCGCGGAGCAGGCGGATCGCGAGTACGAGCTCGACAGTCTCTGCCGCCGGCGCGCGCTCGCGAACGCGCGCGGCATCGCGCCCGACCAGCTGCTGTTTCTCAACATCCTGCCCACCTGCATCCAGGATCCGGATTTCCAGGCGGTGCGCGTGCGCGAGACACTCGGCGAGCTCGGGCTCGGACCGCGCAACTTGGTGCTCGAGGTCTCGGAGCGCCAGGCGATCTCGAACTTCCCGATCTTCCGGGAGGCGACGGATCACTTCTCGCGGCTCGGCTTCCGCATCGCGCTCGACGACACCGGCGCGGGCTTCTCGAGTCTCGAGGCGGCGCTCGAGCTCTCGCCCGACTTCTTGAAGATCGACATGTCGCTGGTGCGCGGCATCGAGGAGAGCCCCGAGAAACAAGAGCTGCTGCGCGGCCTGAAGGGCGTGGCGGGGAAGATGGGCTCGGTGCTGATCGCCGAGGGCATCGAGACCGAGCACGAGCTCGAGGTGATCCGCGGGCTCGGCATCGAGTGTGGCCAGGGGTATTTCCTGGGGCGCGGAACGCCTTCGCCGACGAGCGCGGCGCTGCCCGCTGCGCCGGAGCCCGACAAGTCGCGTTAGACTGCGCGGGTGAGTGAGCGAGCCCGACCGCCGGCGGACATCGCGCCCGCGGAGTTCTTCCGCCAGTGGGCGCCGGAAGCCGTGCGCGTCGACCCGGATCGGCACAAGAAGCTCGCGGGCCTCTGCGCGCGGATTCAGTTCCAGCTCGCGGGTGAAGGCGGCGGGCTGTTCTGGCTCGAGATCGCGGACGGCGACGTGCGCGGCGGCGACGGTCTGCTGAACGCGCCCGACCTCGTGCTGATGACCGACCTCGAGACCTGGCGCAAGCTGAACGCCGGCGAGATGAAGGCGCCGACCGCGGTCATGAAGGGCAAGCTGCGCTTTCAGGGCAGCATGTATCTCGCCCTGCGCATCCACTTCATCATCGGGTGAGCGCGCGCGGTCAGTCGCCCCGGTGTCCGTCCCGGCGGTGCTTGAAGATCGCCTTGTCGTGGTGCTTGCGCAGCTGCGCGTGCGCGCGCTGGAACGCCTCGCGCGCCGCGACGACGAGTGACTCGCGCGTCCTGGCGCGCGCCGCGAGGTCGATGTCCTTCCCGGTGACGTGGACGTGCGCCTCGTACTCGTCGCGGTCGTGGCCGACGGTCACCTCGACGCGCGTCGTCTCCGGGAACTCGTCGCGCAGTCCCTGCGCCAGGCCCTCGCACTCGCTCTGCAGCTCGGGCGCGTGCGGCGTGTCTCTGAAGTTCATTTTGAAGGGCATGCCGGCCAGTATACCGAGCCGCCGGCGCGGGCCAGCCGGCTAGTGGGCGAGCGCGAGCGCGCGGCGCAGATGGCGCACGAGCGAGTCGAGCGACGTCGCCGCATTTCGCCCGGACGTCGATGGCGTCAGATATGCGGGTCGCCCGGCGAAGCCGCCGCGCAGCACGCCCGGCTGCGCGCTCGGGTCGACGGCGCGGCGGAAGCCCTCGAGTCCGACGAACACGACCGCGCGCGGGCGATGCACCCGCACCAGCCTCGCGACGCGCTCGATGCCGCGCCGGTACTCGCGCGGGCGAAGCGCGGAGGCGCTGGCAGTCACGCGCTTGACGAGATCCGTGAAGCCGATGCCCCGGCGCAGCGCCGCGTCTCGGTCGCGCTCGCGTTCGATCCAGCCGGCGCGCTTCGCGGCGCTCCAGAATCGGTTGTTCGCGCCGGCGAACGCGACGCCGTTCGCGGCCGCGATCGGCGACGGATTGAGTCCGACGACGAGCAGTCGCAGGCCCGGCCGGATCGAGTCCGGCAGCCCGCGCGCGCGCGTCGCGCGGACCCAAGTGCGTTCGGCCGCCTCGACGGAGATCGCGCGAAAGCCGGCGCCCGCGAACAGATCGCGCAGCAGGCCCGGCGCGGGCACGCTGAACAGCCGCCCGTCCAGCCCGCGCTCGCCCCGGCTCCGGCGCTGCGCGATCCCGCGCGCCCGCTCGCGCGCGCTCGGCACCGCGCGCTCGAAGTCGAGCAGTGACAGAGTGACTCTCCCGCCGGGCCGCAGCGCCCGGTGCAGCTCGGCGAGCGCGGGCGCCAGCTCGCGAAAAGGCAGGTGGAGATAGCTGTTCTTCGCCCACGCGCCGTCCAGCGACCCGCTCGCGAACGGGAGCCTCGCGAGGTCGCCGCGCACGAGCGGCACGCGCGGCGCGGCACGGCGCGCGGCGCGCAGCATCGCGCTGGAAGCGTCGAGCGCGGCGACCGAGTGACCTCGGCGGCGCAGCCGCTCGGCGAACCAGCCCGGACCGCAGCCGAGATCGGCGAGGCGGGCGCGCTCCGGGAGCGCGTCGGCGAAGTCGCGCAGCCGGCGCAGCGCTGCCGCATCGACCTCGCGGCGCCCGATCCAGGCCGCGGCATGCGCCTCGTAGATCGCCCGCGTGCGCCGGTCCACGGCTATGCCGGCGCGCGGATGTCGAAGTCGTAGCTCTCGACGAGCGAGTCCTCGACGCGGACCTCGAGGCGCCACTTGCCGGCCGCGGCGCTGCCGGTGAGGAGCGTCGAAGAGACTCCGCCGATCGGGCTCATGCGCACGCGCTCGTTGAAGACGGCCGCGCCGGTCGGATCGATCCAGCGGAGCTGGAACTCGGGGTTCGACGGATAGAAGCGGTGACTCACCTTGCCCCACCAGACCACAGACTCACCGCGCTTGAAGCTGCGCTCCGCGCTGGGGCCCTCGCTCGTCCCGAGCCCGCTCTGCTCGAGCACCTTGAACTCCAAGCGCGCGAGCTCGAACTCGGCGCGCCGCCGCGCGACGGTCTTCGGCCGGAAGTTCGAGACCGCCTGCTCGAGATAGAACGCGGCCCGCGACTTGTTCCCCAGGCGCGCGTGCAGGGAGCCGAGCTCGTACTGCACCAGGGGAACGCTCGGGTCGAGCGCGAGCGCGCGCTCGAGGTGCTGGCGCGCGGCCTCGAGGTCGCCGCGCTCGGTCGCGATCTGTGCGCGCTCGAGCGCGACGCGCGGATCGCTGGGCTCGAGCTTCTCGGCCTCCGCCAGCAGCGCGTCGGCGTGCGCGTCGTCGCCGTCGACGCGCGCCTCGCTCGCCTGCGCCATCAGCGGGTCCGTCTTGGAGGCGTCGAAGCTCGCGCGTGCGTGCAGGCCGCTGCCGCCGCTCGGGTCGGGAGTCATGATCCGCGCGAGGCGCGCCTGGATCTTCGCCAGACGCGGGTCTTCGCGTTTCACGTTCTTGGGCGCGCCGATCCGCTCCATCTCGACCTTGGTGTCCGCGATGCGCTCCTGCACCGCCGGGTGAGTGAACAGATAGGCCGGCACGCCGGTGACTGTCCCCTCTTGCGCGAGGATGCGCTGGAAGAAGCGCCGCATCCCGTCGGGGTCATAGCCGGCCCTGGTCATGGTTCCGATGCCCTCGAGGTCGGCCTCGTTCTCGAACTCGCGCGAGTGTTTCAGCTGCAGGGATACGTTGATTCCCTGCGCGGCGACCATGGCCGCCGGCTGTCGACTGGCGATCGCCGCCGCGAGACCGGCCAAGGTGAGCAGGGTCGAGAGACCCTGGCCCTCGTTCTGGCGCGCGACGTGCCGCTTCATGTCGTGGCCGATCTCGTGGGCGAGCACGCCCGCGAGCTCGTTCACGTCGCCCGCCTGCGAGAGCACGCCGGTCGTGATGTACACGTAGCCGCCGCCGATCGTGAACGCGTTCAGCACGGGATCCTCGAGCACGGTGAAGCGGAAGATGTACGGCTGCGGCTCGTTCACCTTCACCAGGCTCTCGCCGATCTGGTCGACGTAGTCGAGGATCTCGGGGTCGGTCACGAGCTTCGCGCTCTGGCGGATCTGCTCGTGGATCTGCGCGCACATCTCCTTCTCGCGCTCGACGGTGAGATCGCTCGCGAACGGGTTCTGCGCCTGCGCGAGGGGCGGGCGCGCGAGACACGCGATGGCCAGTGCCGCGAGCGCGCGGCGGCGGCGCATCAGTCGCTCCGCGTCCAGCGAAGACGCGGCTTGCGCGCGGCGCGCACTTCGTCGAGTCGGCGCACGATCGGCCGGGTGGGCGCGCCGGTGACCAGCCCCGGCTCGGTCTCGGCCTCGCGCGCGATCGCGCGAAGCGCGCCGATGAAGCCATCGAGAGTCTCCTGTGACTCGCACTCGGTCGGCTCGATCATCAGCGCCCCCGCGACCACCAGCGGGAAGTAGATCGTCGGCGGGTGATAGCCGTAATCCATCAGCCGCTTGGCGATGTCCGCGGTGGTGACTCCGTGCTCGTGCTGCCTGCGGTCGGTGAGCACGCACTCGTGCATCACGCGGCGCGCGTGCGGAGCGTCGTAGACGTCGCGCAGTGACTCGAGCACGTAGTTCGCGTTCAGCGCCGCGCGCGCGGTCACCTCGGCGAGCCCCGCGGCGCCGAGCGTCCGGATGTACGCCAGCGCCCGCAGCCAGATGCCGGCGTTGCCGTTCCAGGCATGCACGCGGCCGATCGAATGCGGGAACTCGTCGTCGAGCCGGTAGCGATCGCCCTCGCGGCGAATCACGGGCACGGGCAGGAACGGCGCGAGCGCGTTCTTGACGGCGACCGGTCCAGAGCCCGGACCGCCGCCACCGTGCGGTGTCGAGAACGTCTTGTGCAGGTTGAAGTGCATGACGTCGACGCCCATGTGTCCCGGCTTGGCGACTCCGAGCAGCGCGTTCATGTTCGCGCCGTCCAGGTAGACCAGTCCACCGGCGGCGTGGACCACCTCGGCGAGCTTCTCGACGTGGGACTCGAAGATGCCCAGCGTATTCGGGTTGGTGAGCATGAGCGCGGCGGTGCTCGCGTCGCACAGGCGCGCGAGCGCATCGGGATGGACGACGCCGTCGGAGCCGCTCTTCACTTCGACGACCTCGAGCCCGTTCAGCGCCGCGCTCGCCGGGTTCGTGCCGTGCGCCGTGTCGGGGATCAGCACGCGCGTCCGCTGCGTGTCGCCGCGCGCGCGGTGATACGCCTCGATCATGCGCACGCCCACGAACTCGCCCTGCGCCCCGGCGGCCGGCTGCAGAGTGACTCGATCGAGACCGGCCATCTCTGCGAGCGCGGCCTCCAGCTCACACGCCAGCGCGAGCAGCCCCTGGACGTCGGCCTCGGCGCTCTGGGGGTGCACGGCCGCGAGCCCCGGCAGGCGCGCGACGACCTCGTTCACCCTCGGGTTGTATTTCATCGTGCAGGAGCCGAGCGGGAAGAAGCCGGAGTCGATCCCGTAGTTCCACTGAGACAGCCGCGTGAAGTGGCGCACGACGTCGAGCTCGGCGAGCTCGGGGAAGTCGGGCACGTCGTCGCGGATCAGATCGGCGCCGAGCTCACGCGCGACGTCGACGAGCGGGACGTCTGGATCGTCGATCGGCACGCCGGCGCGCCCGGGCCGCGAAGACTCGAAGAGCAGGGGCTCGCGAAACACGAGGCCGCTGCGACCGGGCGCAGTCACGCCGCGAGCTCGCGCACGAGCGCGTCGATCTCCGCGCGCGTGTTCATCTCGGTGGTGCAGACCAGCAGCCGGTCCGCGTGCTCGGGCGCGAAGCGCGCGACCGGCACGCCGGGCTGGATGCCGAGCGCGCGGCAGCGCTCGAGCTTCGCCCCGAGCTGGGGAACGTCGACCGCGAACTCGTTGAAGACGGGCGCCGAGTAGGGCAGGCGCAGGCCGGCGCGCGCGAGGGCACGCCGCGCGTACGCCGACAGCGCCACGTTGGTCTCCGCCATGCGGCGGATTCCGCGCCGGCCGACGAGCGCCAGCCAGATCGTCACGCGCAGCGCGCACAGGCCCTGGTTCGTGCAGATGTTGCTGGTCGCCTTCTCGCGCCGGATGTGTTGCTCGCGCGTGGTCAGTGTCATCACGAACGCGCGCTCGCCGGAGGCGTCGACGCTCTCTCCGATCAGACGGCCGGGCAGCTGGCGCACGTGCTTCTCGCGCGCGGCGAGAAAGCCCGCGTACGGACCGCCGAACGAGAGCGGGAGTCCGAAAGACTGCGCGTCGCCGCAGGCGATGTCGAAGCCGAGCTCGCCCGGAGACTTCAGGAGCGCCAGTGACAGCGCCTCCGACGTCGCGGCGATCGCGAGCGCGCCGCGCGCGTGGGCCGCCTTCGCGGCCGAGCCCAGGTCCTCGATGCAGCCGAAGAAGTTCGGCGACTGCACGACCAGCGCAGCGCAGTCGTCCGGCAGCACGTCGACCCGGGTGCGACCGGCCGCGTCGAGGGGCAGCACGTCGAGCACCAGGCCGACGCCCGCGCCGTACGTGCGCAGCACTTCGCGCCAGTGCGGGTGGAGTCCAGCGCTGACACAGACCCGTGTACGCCGAGTGAGTCGCAGCGCCATCAGCGCGGCCTCGGCGACCGCGGACGCCCCGTCGTAGAGCGACGCGTTCGCGACCTCGAGCCCGGTGAGCTGACAGATCAGGGTCTGGAACTCGAAGATCATCTGCAGCGTGCCCTGGCTGATCTCGGCCTGGTAGGGCGTGTAGGCGGTCATGAACTCGCCGCGGCTCGCGAGCGCGTCGACCGCCGCGGGAATGAAGTGGTGGTAGGCGCCGCCGCCGAGGAAGCTGGTCGTCGCCTGGACGTTCAGGTTCTCGGCGGCGTGGCCGGCGAAGAATCGCAGCAGCGCGCGCTCGTCGAGCGCGGGCGGCAGCTTCAGCTCGGCGCGGCTGCGCAGCCCCGCGGGCACGGCCTCGAACAGCTCTTCCAGCGAGTCGACGCCGATGCGCGCCAGCATGGCGCGCACTTCCTCGGGCGTGTGCGGGACGTAGCTCACTTCCCGGCGCGCGCCTTCACGTGCGCTCGGTACTCGGCCGCCGACATCAGCCCGTCGAGCGCTTCGAGATCCTCGGGGCCGAGCGCGACGATCCAGCCGCGCCCGTACGGGTCTTCGTTCAGCCACTCGGGATGCTCGGAGAGCGCGCCGTGAACCTCGGCGATCTCGCCGGCGAGCGGCGCGAGCAAGTCACTCACCGCCTTGACCGACTCGACCACCCCGAAGGCCTCGCCTTTCTCGAGCTGTCGCCCGGTCTCGGGCAGCTCGACGAACACGATGTCGTTGAGCTCGGACTGCGCGTAGTCGGTGATTCCGACGCGCACGATCGTACCGTCGACGCGCACCCACTCGTCCGACTCGGTGTACTGGCAATCGTCGGGAATCTCGTACTCGTGATCTGCCATCTGTCCTTCCGTCAGCCTCTCTTCCGGCGGTAGAACGGAGTCGCGACGACCTCACACGGCAGGTGTTTGCCGCGGATCTCGACGTGCAGTCGCGCGCCTGCCGTGAGCCCGGCCGGAGCGTAGCCTAGCGCGATCGAGCGATCGACCGTCGGGCCGAAGGTTCCGCTGGTCACGACTCCGTCGCCGAGATCGCTCTTGATCGCGAAGCCGGGGCGCGCGACTTGGCGGCCTTCGAGCACCAGCCCGACGAGTCGCCGCTGCAACCCGGTCTGGCTGCGCGCGCGCAGCGCGGACTCGCCGCTGAAGCCTTTGCCGAGCGCGACGAAGCGCTCGAGGCCGGCCTCGAGCGGGTCGTGCGCGCGGTCGAGCTCGTGCCCGTAGAGCGGATACGCCGCCTCGGTTCGCAATGTGTCGCGCGCGCCGAGCCCGGCCAGCGCGAGGCGCTCGCCGCCCGCGTCGCGCAGCAGATCCCAGAGCGCGCCGGCGCGCTCGGCCGCGACGAAGATCTCGTAGCCGTCCTCGCCGGTGTAACCCGTGCGCGACAGCAGCACCTCGAGCGAGCCGAGCCGCGTGGCCGCGAAGTGCCACGGCTTCGGCTGCGTGAACCCCGGGGGCAGCAGCTTCGCGACGATCTGCAGCGCCGCCGGGCCCTGGATCGCGAGCAGCCCGGTGGCCTCGCTCTCGTCGGCGATCTCGCAGCGGCTCTTGGTGCGCGCGTGGACCGCGTGGATCCACTCGCGGTCCGCGGCGATGTTCGAGGCGTTCACGCAGAACAGGACCTCGCTCGCGGCGGCTCGATACAGAGTGACGTCGTCGACGACCCCGCCCGTCTCGAGACACAGCAGTCCGTAGCGGACGCGGCCGACCGCCGCGCCTGAGACGTCGTTCGTGAACAGCGTCTGCGCGAGCTCCAGCGCGCCGGGCCCGCGCAGGCGGATCTCGCCCATGTGTGACACGTCGAAGAGCCCGGCGCTCGCGCGCACGGCGCGGTGCTCGTCGAGGATCGAGCTGTACGACACCGGCATCTCCCACCCGGCGAATGGGACGAGGCGTGCGCCTGCGGCCGAGTGGCGCGACCAGAGCGGTGTGCGGGCGAGCGGCGCGCTCTCTCCGCTCACCGGCGGCGCTGGGTTGTCTGCGCCTCGAAGGCCTGCAGCGTGTTGCGCAGGAGCATCGCGACCGTCAGCAAGCCCACCCCCCCGGGCACGGGCGTCAGCAGCCCCGCGCGCCCGTTCGCCGCGTCGAAGTCTACGTCGCCAATCAGCTTGCCGTCGACCCGATTCACTCCGACGTCGATCACCGCCGCGCCGGGGCGGATCCAGTCTCCGCGCACGAACTTCGGCCGCCCGACGGCGGCAATCAGAATGTCCGCGCGCCGGGTGATCTCCGGCAGGTCGCGCGTGCGCGAGTGACAGATCGTGACGGTGGCGTTGCGGTGCAGGAGCAGCAAGGCGACCGGCTTGCCGACGATCTCGCTGCGGCCGATCACGACCGCGTTCGCGCCTTCGATCGGCACGCGGTGGTGATCCAGGATGTACAGGCAGCCGAGCGGTGTGCAGGGCGCGAAGCCCGGCTCGTTCGCGAGCAGGCGGCCGGCGCTGATCGGGTGCAGGCCGTCGACGTCCTTGGCCGGGTCGATCGCGAGCGCGACGCGCGCGGGATCGATCGCTTCCGGCAGCGGCAGCTGGACCAGCAGGCCGTGCACCGACGGGTCGCGGTTCAGCTCGTCGACGACGCGCAGCAGCTCGGCCTCGCTCGTCGTCGCGGGCAAGCGCACCTGCCGTGACTCGAGCCCGCACGCGCGGGCCGCGCGGTCCTTGCCTCGCACGTATGCCTGCGATGCCGGGTCCTCGCCGACCAGCACGACGGCGAGACACGGCTTCAGGCCCGAGATCTCGCTCGCGCGCTTGCGCACGTCGGCTTGGATTTCCTCCGCCAGCTTCTTCCCGCTGACGATCTCAGTCACGTGCCGGTGCTCGCCGACGACCCGCTGCCCGACTTGCCGGAGCCCTTCGGCTTGTCCGCGCTTTTCGCCGCGGGCTTCGACTCCGATTTGCTCTCCGACTTGGTCTCGGATTTCGACTCGGACTTCGACTCGGACTTGGAGTCGGAGGCCGAGTCGCCGCTGCTCTTCGGCTTGCTGCCGTAGCCGTCCGCGTACCAGCCGCTGCCCTTCAGGATGAAGTGACTCGCCGAGATCAGCCGCCGCACCTTGGCGCGGCAGACCTTGCAGCGCTTCAGCGGATCGGCCGTGATCGATTGCTCGACCTCGAACACGTGACCTTTGCTGCACTCGTACTCGTACGTGGGCATCTGCTCGGATCTCCTGCGGAATCCGCCAAGGCGGCGGCACTCTAGGACAGGGCCCGAGGAGGGTCAAACAAGAGCGCCCGCGGCCGGGCGGCGGGGTCACTCGTCGGGGCGGTCCGCGCTGGCGAAGGCGTCGATCAGCTTGCCGTAGCCCTCGAGCGTGCGCCGTAGGTCGGCCTCGAGGCGCTGCCGCAGATGGCGCTGCTCGCGAATCTCGTTCGCCAGCGCCGCGCGCTGCTCGCGCGCTTCCGCGAGCAGTTTCTCGGCGCGCAGCTCGGCATCGATGACGATCGACTCGCTCTCCTTGATCGCCGTGCGCTTCAGCTGCTCCACCAAGGTCTGCGCGGTGGTGAGCGTGTCTTGAATCGTCTTCTCGCGACTGCGGTAGGCATCGAGGTCGCGCGCGAGCCGCTCGGCCGCGCGGCGGAGCTGTGCGTTCTCGCGCACCACGTCCTCGAAGTCCGCCACGACGGTGTCGAGGAAGGCCCCGACCTCGCCGCGGTCGAAGCCGCGGAGCTGCGAGCCGAACTTGTGCTGGCGGATCTCGAGCGGGGTGAGGCGCATCTCTAACCCGCAGAATCGGCCCGAAGCCCCGGGTCCTTGAGCGAACTAGCGCTCGGGCCGGGTGTGCGCGCGATCCGCCGTCACTTGCCGAGCTCGCGCGAGCGCTGGGTCGCCGCGCGCACCGCCGCCAGGAGCGCCGCCCGAAATCCGCCGGCCTCGAGCGCCGCCAGTCCCGCGCTGGTCGTGCCGCCTGGCGACGTCACGCGCTCCCGCAGCAGCGCCGGATGCTCGCCCGTCTCGCGCCCGAGCCGCGCCGCGCCGTGCACGGTCTCGAGCGCGAGGGCGCGCGCGGTCTCCGAGCCGAGACCTTCGCGCACACCCGCCTCGGTGAGCGCCTCGATGAACAGGAAGACATAGGCGGGGCCCGATCCGGACAGGCCCGTCACCGCGTCGAGCGAAGTCTCCGGCACCTGAACCACTTCGCCGACGGCGCGCAGGATCGCGCACGCGCGCTCGACGTCCGCCGGCTCCGCGCCGCCGTCGTTCGCCACCGCACTGATGCCCGCGCCGACGAGCGCGGGTGTGTTCGGCATCGTGCGCACGATGCGCGCGCCCGCGCCGAGCAGCCGCCGCAGCCCCGCGCTGGTCGCGCCCGCGACGATCGAGAGATAGAGCGGCCCGCCGTCGCGCGGCAGTGTGTGACACGCGCTCTCGAGCTGCTGCGGCTTCACGGCCAGCACGACCACCTCGGCGCGCTGCGCCACCTCGGCGTTGCTGTCGGTCGTGTGCACGCCGAGCTCCTCGCGCAGCAGGCGCCGCCGCTCGGGGTCGGGATCCGCTGCGCTGAGCTGGTCGGCCGAGAGGCCCGCCCGCAGCAGACCGCGCAGGATCGCCTCGGCCATGTTCCCGGCGCCGATCGTGCCGACGGACTTGGGCAGGCCAATCATCGCGTCTCCCTCTCGCCGAAGAGCGCGGTGCCGATCCGGACGCAAGTCGCGCCCTCTTGCACCGCGATCTCGAAGTCGCTCGACATTCCCATCGACAGCTCGCGCAGCGGCGGGGACGATCCGCGCGCGCGATTCAGCTCGCCGAGCAGCTCCCGCAGGCGTGTGAACGAAGGTCGCACCTGTTCGGGATCCGCGCACGCGCGCGGGATCGCCATCAGCCCGGCGAGCTCGAGGTGCGCGCTCGCATCGACCAGCCGCGCGAGCTCGCCGACTTCGCGCGGCGCGCAGCCACCCTTCTGTGGCTCGGCGTCGACGTTCACCTGCAGCAAGATGCGCGGGCGGCGCCCCAGCTCGGCGGCGTCGCGCTCGAGTGTCTCGACCAGCTGCGCGCGGTCGACCGACTGGATCACGTCGCAGAGCGCGACCGCCCGGCGCACCTTGTTGCGCTGCAGGCCGCCGATCAGGTGCCACTCGAGTGACTGATTCGTCAGGGCGCGCAGCGCGGAGATCTTCGCCTCGGCTTCCTGGACGCGGTTCTCGCCGAACGCGTGCACGCCGGCGCGCACCGCCTCGAGCACGCGCTCGGGGCTCTGCGTCTTGCTGACGGCGAGCAGCTTCACCTGCGCCGGGTCGCGTCCCGCGACGCGCGCGCCGCGTTCGATGCGCGCGCGAATCTCCGCCAGGCGCGCGGCGAGCGCGCTCACCGGGGCACGACCTCGAGCTTGGCCAGACGCGGCACGAGCTCCTCGAGCGGCAGGCCGATCACGTTCGCGCGCGAGCCGACGATCTCGGCGACGAAGCGGCCGCCGTCTCCTTGCGCGGCGTAGCCGCCGGCCTTGTCGAGCGGCTCGCCACTGGCCGCGTAGCGCGCCGCGGTGGAGCGATCGACGGCGTGCATGCGCACCGCGCTCTCCACCACGCCGACCTCCTCGATCCCGAGCGCGCGGACCGCGAGCGCGAAGCCGGTCAGCACGCGGTGCGTGCGCCCCGCGAGCTGCAGCAACATCTCGACCGCCTCGGCCTCGTCGCTCGGCTTCCCCAACAGCGCGCCGTCGATTTCCACGACCGTGTCCGCGGCGAGCACGCAGGCGCCCGGGTCGACGCGCGGGAGGACCGCGCGCGCCTTTGCTCGGGCCAGGCGCACCGCGAGTGACTCGGGCGACTCGCCCGGGAGCGCGCTCTCGTCGACGTCCGGTGCGGCGATCGAGAAGTCGAAGCCGGCGTCGCGCAGGAGCGCGTGGCGGCGCGGCGAGGTCGAGGCCAGCACCAGGGCCCTCACGGCGGGGGCGGCGCCTCGCCGAGCCGCTGGCGCGCGGCCAGGGCGGCGCGCGCCAGCGACGGGTCCGGCGCCCGGCGGAGTGACTCGAGCAGCTGGGCTGCGTCCGCGCGCAAGTCGGGATGAAAGCGGATCAGGTCCGGCAGGATCACCGTCGCGATGCGCGCCATGCGCGGGTCGGGGTCGCCGCCGCGCGCGAGGGCGAGCGCCCGTTCGGCGAGGGTCCGCGCGGGGTCACTGAGCTTCGCGAAGCAAGAGAGCGCGGCGCGCCTCACGTGGCCGTCCGGATCGCCGAGGGCGCCGAGCAGGACGTCTCCGGTCTCGCTTCGCTCGGGCGCGAGCTCGCGCAGCGCGTAGAGGCTCATGCGGCGGCGCGACGCGGAGCGCGCGCTGCGCGCTTCGACCAGCAGCACGGGCAACACTTCCCCGTGTAGCCGGCCGAGCGCGGCGAGCATCTGCGCCGCCTGCCAGCGCGCGTCGCCGTCGGCGAGCTCGAGCGCCTCGAGCAGCGCGGGCAGGAGCCGCAGCGTCGGCCGTTCGGCGTGGAAGAGCACGAACGCAGCGCCGAAGCGCGCGAGCGGTTTTTCGCTGCGCAGCAGCTCGCGCAGCGCGTCGCGCAGGCCGGGCTCGGAGCCGATCCGCGCGGCCGCCTCGTCGCACGCGCGGCGCTGCTCGGCGCGGTCCGCGGATCCGAGCCGGTCGAGCAGCGCGGAAACACCGCTCGAGTCAGCCATCGGGGCCCGAGGCAGTCACGCGAGCGCCCAGTGTTCCTCGCCGGCGGCGTCGCGGCTGCGCTGCGCGCGTCGCTCGCGCTCCAGCTTCAGGAGATGCGACAGCACCGATTGTCCGGCGGCCGGCCAGAGCGCGCGCGGCGTGTCGACGTAGATGCGCTCGACCATTCCGGCGACGGTGCTCGCCCCGCTGCGCACGGCGGCGACGATCTGGCGCTCGCGCTCGCGCCGGTGCTCGAGATACTCGGTGAGCTTCGCGCGCGGATCCGCGATCAGCGGCCCGTGGCCCGGGTAGATGCGCTCGAGTTCGAGCTCGAGCATGCGCTCCAGCGACGCCAGGTAGTCCGCCATGTCGCCGCCGTCGAGCGGAATCACCGTCGTGCCGGCGCCGAGCACCACGTCGCCGGTGAAGAGCGCGCGCTCTTCCTCGAGATAGAAGCAGATGTGATCCTGCGCGTGACCCGGCGTGTGGATCGCGCGCAGAGTCACTCCGTCCGCACGGAACACGTCGCCCGCCTGGATCGGCACGAGGTCGAGCTCGTAGCGCTCGTCGCGGCCCGGCCAGGGATGCTTCGCGACCTTGCGCGCTCCGAAGCGCTCGAGGACTCCGGGAGCGCCCCCGATGTGATCGCCGTGCACGTGTGTGATCAGCAGATCGCCGGGGCCGCCGCTGGCGTGCTCGTCGGCGAGCGCCTTCTCGAGCAGCGGGAGATAGGCGGGCACCCCGGCGCCCGTGTCGAGCAGGAACGGTCGCTTGCCGTGCCCGACGAGATAGGTGTTCGTGCCCGGTCCGGTGAATGGCCCCGGATTCTGGCCGCGCACGACCACCACGTTGGCGGACCAGCGCTCGATGTCCGGCAGTTTCATGCCCCACATGGAATCCACAGGGCGCACTCTAGCGCTCGGGGGGCGCGCCTGTCGCAGCGCGCGCGACCAGCCGGGGCTGCGCGAGCGTTCCCTGCAGACTCAAGGAGACCGGCAGCGGCTCGGTCGGCAGCTTCATGAGTCCCAGGAACGTGCGCACCGGCTCGCCGAGCTCGCGGATGTCGGCGTCGAAGGCGAGGCGGCCGTCGGCGCCGATCGTTCCCGACGCGCTGCCCGAGAGCGGCGGGCCCTGTATGTCGAGCCAGCGCACGCTCCACTCGCCGGAAACCGGCGCGCGCGCGGCCGAGATCACGAGCTGGGCGAACGGCACTTCGAGCGGCGCCGGACGCTGCACGACGAGCGCGCCGCGACTCACCGAGCCTTCCACGCTCGCCGCTGGGCCGAAGCGCCAGATTCCGTCCGCGCGCCCGCGCAGCGAGAGCGGAGCCGCGAGCACCGCGGCGAGTGACTCGAGCGCGACTCCCTGCAGGCGCACGAACCCGCTGGAGGCGAGCAGGCCTTCTCCGTGCACCAGCAGGGTGCCGTCGGCGACGCGGGCAGTCAGCCGCGGGCCCACGGGCAGCCAGACGGCCCGCAGGTCGTCGAGCGCGAGCTCGCGCCCGTCGCGCGCGATGCGGAGGTGCGCAGCCCGAACGCCGAAGGGCAGGGCGGGCCACGCGCCATCGACTTCGATCGCGCCGCCCGCGCTCGCCGCGAGCCGAGGCAAGGCGAAGCGCAGCAAGAGCGCCGGGGCGAGCCAGAGCGCGAGGGCGAGACCCGCGAGCGGCAGCCAAGCCCGGCGCCGGGTCAAGCGCGCTCGAAGCTCGACACGGAGAAGCTGACGTCGAGAATCGGGGAGCCCGAAGCGTCGCGCGTGCGCACCTTCAGCGAGCGGACGATCAGGTGCGAGTTCGAGTTCTCGATCCGGTACAGGAAGTCGACGGCCTGCTCGAGCGAGGTTCCCTTCAGTCTCACCTCGGCACGCGTCTCGGGATACTGGGCGTTCGCGGACGGCTGCTTCGGCTCGATCGACTCGAGCTGCTGCTGAGAGATCTTCGCGTCGCTCGCCAAGGTCGAGAGTACGGCGATCAAGTTCGTCTTCGCGCCCGGCTGGATCCGGCTCTCGACGTCCGCGAGCTCGCCCTGCAGCGAGCGCATCTCGGAGGCGAGCTGCAGCGCGCGAGTCACTTGTCCCTCGAGCTCGACCGCCTGCGCGTCCGCGGCGCGCGCGCGCGCGAGCAAGGGCGCGACCGCGATGCCGTAGACCAGCAAGAGCCCGATCACGCAGGCTGCCGCGACCAGCAGCCAGCGCTCGCGCGTCGTGCGCTGCTGAAGGTAGCCGCGGATCTGCGCGAGCAGCGCGTTCACTGCGGAGGCTCCTCTTCGCCGCCCAGCCGGATCGAGACCGTGAACGTCTTCCCGCCGCGCCGCGGGTCGGTCTTGACGTCGGTGACGAGCACGTGCTGGAAGCCGTCGAACTTGGAGAGCTCGGCCTTCATCTGGTCTGCCGAGACGAAGTCGGCGCTGTGTCCGCGCGCGGTGATGCTCTGGCGCTCGATCGAGAGCTCGTCGAGCGAGACGTCGAGTGAATCGGGGGAGTGCGCCGAGATCTGGCGCAGGATCTCGAGCATCGAGAGACCCTTGCCGGTGACTCCCAGATGGGCCGCGAGGGCGCGCGTCTCGGCAGCGCGCGTCTCGAAGGTCTTCAGCGGGTCCTTTCCGGGGTCGACGCCCGCGAAGGTCTGCGTGAGGATCGACGCGACCTCGCCGCGCAGCCGTTCGATGCGGTGCCCGGCAAAGTACGCGCGCGCGGCGGCGCTCGCGGTCCAGAGCGCCAGAAACAGCGCGAACAGCCCGACGGTGAGCCGCAGCTGCGGGCGCAGGCCCGAGAGGTCCGGCGCGTAAGCCAGCTCCGCTTGCCGGAAGTCCGTCTGCGTGACCCGTTCAGTCGACGCGCCGCGCAGCGCCAGCGCCGCGGCCTGCGCGAACACCGCGGGCCCGGCCTCGCTGAGCAGCTCGGCGCCGTCGCCGCTGCGACTTACTTCGAGCACGCGCGTCGGGAGGCCGGTGCGCTCCTCGAAGAAGCGCGCCAGTCCGATGGTGCGCGCGGAACCGCCGACCAACAGGATCTCGCTCGGCGACACCGGATCGAGCGGGTCGCCGACGACGGACTGCACGCTGCGCTGCAGCTCGCGCACGAGCTGGTCGAGCAAGTCGCGCACGCCGTTCGAGGCCGGCTTCGTGCT
This sequence comes from Myxococcota bacterium, assembly GCA_044450765.1. GTDB lineage: Bacteria > Myxococcota_A > UBA9160 > SZUA-336 > SZUA-336 > VGRW01. The sequence goes on from JBIOJK010000043.1 coordinate 25,680, forward strand.
GCCGCGCTCGAAGATGCCGTGCGCGTGCTTGTGCTCCTGCGCGGCGTCCGCGGAGAGCGACAGGTCGTAGGCGAGCGCGTCGGTCCAGTGCACGCCGGCGATCTCGATGCGGCGCAGCGCGATCGGCCGCCCATCGACCAGGAGACACGCGTTCGTCTTCCGATGGCCGACGTCGAGGATCAGGCGCGAGACGTCGGAGAGGCCGAGGAAGCCGCTCAGATTCGCCAGAGACGCGCCCTCGCACTCGACGATGCGCGGCTCGAGGTCCATGCGGCGGAACGACGCGAGGTGCTGCTCCACGTCCGAGCGCGCGGCGAGCGCGACGAGCACGTCCGTCTGATCGGGCCGGGTCAGCACCTGCTCGTGTCCGACCACGACGCTGGAGAGCGGGATCGGGAGCTCTTCGTCGATCTCGTAGCCGATCGCCGCCGAGACTCGCTTGGCGCCCGCGAAGGGGAACCGCAGATGGCGCTGAGTCAGTCTCTCGGTGGAGAGCGCGGTCACCAGGACCTCGGGCGCGAGGGCGCGGCCCTGCAGCCAGAGCTGGATCGTCGCCTCGATCTCCTCCGAGGGGGCCGCCTGCGGGAGCAGCAGCTCGGCGAAGCGCACGAACGCGGCGCCGCGCAGCCCTGCCGCGAGCTCGGCGACCTTCAGCGACCAGCTGCCGAGGTCGAGGCCGACGATGCTGCGCTCGAACATCAGCAGCCCAGCTCGTAGTAGAGGGTCTTCGGGTCGCCGCCCTTGTTGCGGTCGATCACGGCGTGCACGCAGGCGCGAGTCTCTCCGACGGTCGCCTCGACGTCGACCGAGAACACCTGGCTCGTGTAGGTGAGTGGCGGAAAGACGGTCTCGCCGGCGGCGATGCCGAGTGTCTGGAAGGCGTCGGTGCAGGGATCGGTCGCGGCGGCCGGGCAGAAGATGCGCCCCTCGGCTCGCGCCTTCAGCAGCTGGAACACGTCGCGCTGGTCGACGAGCTTCATGTCCTCGCCGACGCCGTGATAGATCAGGCCCAGCACGTGAGCCGGCGCGGTGTTGAGGTTCACGCCTCCCCCGTCCTCTGGAAACATCGGGTACGGCGTAAAGTAGGCCTTGAGCGCCTCGAGCACCAAGGGATCCAGCCC
>JBIOJK010000044.1:0-26796 GCA_044450765.1 Myxococcota bacterium
CACGCCGGTGCGCTTCTCGGTCACTCCGGCCGGCGTGCGCACGCGGGCGCCGCTCCTCGGCGAGCACACCGACGAGATCTTGCGGGAGCTCGGCTACGGTGCGTCCGCGATCGCGGCCCTGCGCGCCGACGGCGCGGTGTAACGCCGAGGGGGTCCCATGCCTGTCGCCGAAAGACTCATGGAGCTGTTCGAAAATCTCTTCCCGGGCACGCTCGGGATCCGCTTTCTCGAGGTCTCGCCGGAGCGCGTGCGCGCGAGCCTCGCGGTCGAGGAGCGGCTGTGCACGGTGCCCGGAGTCCTGCACGGCGGGGCCATCATGGCGTTCGCCGACACGCTCGGCGCCGTCGCCACTTCCCAAAATCTCGCGCACGGCGACCTGACCACGACGATCGAGTCGAAGACGAACTTCCTCGCGGCCGGGCGCGCCGGCACGACGATCGAGGGCGAGTGCACGCCCCTGCACCGCGGCCGCCGCACGATGGTCTGGCAGACGCGAGTCACCGGCCCGGACGGCAAGCTGCTCGCGCTGGTGACTCAGACGCAGGCGGTGCTCGAGCGCACCCGCGAGCCTGCCGAGGTCATGTCGGCGCTGTTCGCGGGAAAGTCCGCGCTCGAGCAGCAGCAGCTCCTCTGCACGCTCGAGCACGCGGGTGGCGCTCTGTACCGCAGCCTCGCGCAGGCCGCGACCGATGCGAAGACGAGGGACGAGCTGATCCGCGCCGCCGAGCGCGAGGACGAGAACGCCGCGGCGCTGGAGCGGCTCCTGCGAAAGTGACTCGTAGGCCCAATGAACGGCGCGGGTCTCGCGCCTTGGCCGATGAACGGCGCGGGTCTCGCGCCTTGGCCGGTGAGCGGCGCGGGTCTCGCGCCTTGGCCGATGAACGGCGCGGGTCTCGCGCCTTGGCCGATGAACGGCGCGGGTCTCGCGCCTAGAGTTCCAGCCAGAGCGCCCGTGGGCCGCGCAGGATGGTGTTGGTGCTCCAGGGGATGTTCTGCGGCAGCAGCTTGAAGCTCGGGAAGCGCGTGATCAGCGCTTCGAGCGCGAGGCTGGCCTCGAGCCGCGCCAGCTGCGCGCCGAGGCAGAAGTGAATGCCGTGACTGAACGAGACGTGGCGCACGTCGCTGCGAGTCACGTCGAGCCGGTCCGGGTCTGCGAACGCGTCGGGATCGCGGTTGGCGGACGCCAGGAGCAGGATCAGCTGGTCGCCGCGCTTGATGCGATGGCCGGCGAGCTCGCGGTCCGAGAGCGCGATCCGCGAGGTCAGTTGCACCGGGCTGTCGTAGCGGAGCAACTCGTCGATGGCGCCCGGCACCTTCTCCGGCGCGCGGCGCAAGATCTCGAGCTGATCGGGATTGCGCAGTAGCGCCAAGGTGGCGTTCGAGATCAAGTTGGTCGTGGTCTCGTTGCCCGCGACGAGCAGGAGAGTCAGGGTCGAGAGCAGCTCGTTGCGCTTCAGCCGATCGCCGGCGTCTTCGGCGGCGGCGAGCGCGGAGATCAGGTCTTCCTTCGGCGCCGCGCGGCGGGCGCCGATGATGGCCTCGAAGTAGCGGTCCAGCTCGTTGCCGGCGCGCTCCGCGGCCTGGCGGTCCTCGACCGTGCCCTCGCCGAGGCTGCGCACGACCTCGTTGGACCAATCCCTGAAGCGCTCGTGATCCTCGGCCGGAATGCCGAGCATCTCCGCGATCACGCGCACCGGTAGTGGTGTCGCGAGCTCGGCAACGAGCTCCATCGGTCCGCGCGCGGGGCGTGAGTCGAGCAGCTCCTTCAGGATGGTGTCGATGCGCGCGCGCATGCGCTCGACGGCGCGCGGCGTGAACGCCTTCGCCACCAGGCCGCGCAGCCGCGTGTGGTCGGGGGGGTCTAGGCGCAGCATCGAGCCGCGGTCGTCCGAGTACGGATCGCGCAGCCCCAGGCGCTCGAAGCGCTTGACGAAGCTCGCAAAGCGGCGGTGATTGCGCTCGTCGGCGGAGTAGCTCGGATCGCGCAGCACCGCGAGCACGTCCTCGTAGCGCGACAGCACCCAGCCGTCGGCGTTGCGGCAGCGGTGGAAGGGGTCCTTCGCGCGCAGCCGCGCGTAGAACGGGTACGGATCGGAGCGCAGCTCCGGATTCATCGGATTGAAGACGATGCCCGTCTCGAGCTTCTCGACGGCGAGCAGGGCGGTGCCGCGGATCAGCGCGGCGGCGTCATCGAGGCGCGTGCGCAGACTCATGACTGTCTCCTACGTGGAGCGCGTCGCGCTCCGGTGAGATCTCTTCGAGACTGCGACCCGCAGTCTCCGGGAAGGCGAAGGCGATCACGATCGGCGAGCCGAGCGCGACAAACATCAAGATCGACACCGCGTGCCAGTGCGAGCCGGTGATCGAGTAGAGCGCGGATTCGAGCAAGAGCCCGAGACTTCCGGCGAGCGTCCCGACGATCAGTCGCGCTCCCGCCGCCGTCGAGCGATGCGACGTCGGGAAGAGCTCGGCACCGTAAGCCGAGAGCACCGCCTCGTGTCCCGTGACGGAGAAGATCCCGGCGATCCAGAGCGGCACGAGCCATGGACCGCTCGCGTTGTAGAAGGCGAGCACGCACCCCACCAGCGCCAGCGACGCGCCGATCGCCACGGGGCGGCGACCGAGCCGATCGCCCAGCCGCCCGAGCACGGGCGCGCCGAAGATCGCCATGAGCCCGCCGATGAGATACAGCGTGCTCATCTGCCCCGGGGTCCAGCCGCGACCCTGCAGCAGATACTTCGGCCCGAGGAAGTCGGCGGCCGAGTAGCCGACGCCCATGCAGAAGAGCTGCAGCGCCACGGCTGCGAAGCGACCCGGGTAGGCGCGCACCAGGCTGAGCAGGGGAACGAAGAAGCTCGACTCCGCGAGCTGCGACCCGAGCGCGCGCTGGCGTGCCTCGAAACGCGGTGTCTCGGGAAGACTCCGGCGCAGCCAGGCGAGCAAGAGCAGCGGCCCGAGCCCGACGAGATACAGGCCTCGCCAGCCGTTCGGGAACGAGGCGGCCAACGGCAGCAACAGCGCCGCGAGTCCGGCGCCGCAGGATTGGATCGCGAAGAAAGCGCCGACGCCCCAGCCCCGTGCGTGGGCGCCGAACTCCTCGCTGATCACGACGACTGCGAGCAGCATCTCGGCTGTGCCGAAGACGCGCGACAGAAACTGGAGCGCGATGAACGTGCGCGGATCGGGGGCGAGTGCGCTCGCGCCCGTCAGCGCCGTGTAGGCCAACACCGTTCCGAGCAGCGCCCGGCGGCGGCCGATCCGGTCGGCGGAGAGCGCGATGAACAGGGCGGGCAGCGAGCCCATCCGCACGATCGAGGCGAGCACGCCCACCTGGCCCTCCGAGATCCCGAGCCCCGCTTGGATCTGGGGCAGGGCCAGCGCCATGAGCGAGCGGTCGTACTGATCGAAGAGGGAGGCGAGCGACACGAGCCCGAGAACGGCCCACTGGCGCTGGCTGATCTCGGGCGCGCGGGCGAGGAAGGGAAGCCCCTTCGACCAACGGGGACGCAGCGCGACGACGGGTGGCTCGATGGCTTCTGCAGGCTGCGTCATGTCGCCCGACAAGAGCAACTCGGGTGCCAGCGGCGCCGAGCTCTCGGGAGCCCGAGGGCGGATCACCGTGCAGTGACTCTGCGGCAGGCCGCCAGTCGCATGCGACACACTAGCGGCGCTTGCCGCGCTTCTTGTGCTTCTTCTGCGCCTTCCGCTGCTCGCGCTTCGCCATCGCCTTCTGCGCGCGCGCCGCGCGGCGGTTCGGCGCCATGCCGCCGAGTCCGGCGAGCTGCGACGGATCGAAGCCCTCGGGGGCGCCGCTGCCGCCGCCGAACATCCGACCCACGCCGGGCAGCTTGCCCAGCAGTCCGCCTGCGCCGCCGAGCGACGCCATCATCTCGCGCATCGCCTTGAAGCGCTGCAGCAGGCCCGCGATCTCGGGCACCGAGGTGCCCGATCCGCGCGCGATCCGCTTCTGCCGCGACGGGGTGATCGACTCGGGCTGCCGCCGCTCCGCGGGAGTCATCGACGTGATGATCGCCTCGATGCGCTTCAGCTCCGAAGGATCGACCTTCGCGCCCTCGGGCATCATGTCCGAGATACCCGGGACCTTCGCAAGCAGGTCCGTGAGTGAGCCCATCTTCTGGATCGTGCGCAGCTGAGTCAGGAAGTCGTCGAACGAGAACTTCCCGCGCAGCATGCGCTCGGCGTCCTTCTCTGCCTCCTCGACGTCGACGACCGCCTCGAAGTCCTGCATCAGGCCGACGACGTCGCCCTGGCCGAGCACGCGCTGCGCGAGCCCCTCGGGCCGGAACGCCTCGAGCTTGTCGGTGGCTTCGCCGACTGCGACGAAGCGCACGGGCAAGCCGGTCGCGGCGCGGATCGCGCGCGCCGCGCCGCCGCGCGAGTCACCGTCCAGCTTGGTCAGGATCAGCCCGTCGAGCGGGATGCGCGCCGCGAAGCCGCGCGCCACGTTCACCGCCTCGCGGCCCATCATGGCGTCACAGATCAGTGTCACGTGCTCGGGCTTGGTGAGCGCCGCGATCTGCTCGAGCTCGCGCATCAGCTCGTCGTCGATCTGCAGCCGCCCCGCGGTGTCGAGGATCACCGAGCCGCGCTTCTCGGCGCGCGCGAACGCCAGCGCCTCGGCGCAGATCGCGGGCGCGTCGTCGCCCTCGCGCGAGAAGACGGGCACGCCGATCGCCTCGCCGAGCACCCGGAGCTGCTCGCGCGCCGCGGGCCGGCGCACGTCGGCGGCCACCAGCAGCGGACGGTCGCCCTTCGCCTTGAGATAGCGCGCGAGCTTCGCGGCGGTCGAGGTCTTGCCGGTGCCCTGCAGGCCGAGCAGCATGATCGCGCGCGTGCGGTCGCGCGCCGGCTCGATCGGCTCGCCCGCGCCCATCAGCGCGACGAGCTCCTCGTAACACGCCTTCGTGAAGTGATCGCCGGGAGTGACGCGCAGCTTCTGCCCGCTCTTCTTGCCCGCCTCGAGCCGGACCACCTCGCCGCGCACGCGCTCCTGAACCTTGGCCAGGAACTCGCGCACGATGCCGAGGTCGACGTCCGCCTCGAGCAGCGACGCGCGCACGTCGGACAGGGCGTCGGCGATCTTCGCGTCGTCGAGCGTCGCGACGCCGCGGAAGCGGTCCCGCGCGCTGCGGAAGCCCTGGCTCAAGGTCTCGAGCATCGGGCGGCAGGCTAGCAGACACGAGTTGAACTGCGCCGCCGCACTCTCATAGACTACGCGCCGGTTTGAGTCGCAACGTCGAGGCCCACATCACGGGTACCGTCTTCAAGATCGAAACGTCGGTCGGAGCGACGGTGCGCGAGGCGGACGTTCTCGTGATTCTCGAATCGATGAAGATGGAGCTCCCCGTCGAGGCACCGGCGCCCGGACGCGTCGACCAGATCCTCGTCGAGGAAGGTCAAAGTGTGGAAGAGGGCGACGTGCTCGTCGTCCTCGCTTGAACTGAGGAGAGAGAGATGGGTCTTCTGGATGGCAAGGTCGCGATCGTCACCGGCGCGGGCGGCGGGCTCGGGCGCTGTCACGCGCTTCTGTTCGCGAAGGAGGGCGCGGCCGTGGTCGTGAACGACCTCGGCGGTGCGCGCGACGGCGCGGGCGGGGGGCATTCGATGGCCGATCAGGTCGTGAAGGAGATCCGCGCCGCGGGCGGCCAGGCGGTCGCGAACTACGACAGCGTGGCGAGCGTCGAGGGCGGCATGGGCATCGCGAAGACCGCGATCGACGAGTTCGGGAAGATCGACATCCTGGTGAACAACGCCGGCATCCTGCGCGACAAGACGCTGGTGAACACCGACGAGGCGTCGTGGGACATCGTGATCCAGGTGCACCTGAAGGGCACCTACTGCGTGACTCGCCCCGTGTTCACGCACATGAAGGAGCGCGGGCAGGGCGGCGTGATCGTGAACACGAGCTCGACGTCCGGCCTGATCGGCAACTTCGGTCAGTCGAACTACGGCGCCGCGAAGGCCGGCATCGCGGGCTTCACCCGCTGCCTGGCACTCGAGGGCAAGAAGTACAACATCCGCGTCTGGGGCCTCGCGCCCGTGGCAGTGACTCGCCTGACCGAGGATCTCCCCGGCATGGCGAACGACGCGGTGAAGCAGGCGCTTGCGCCCGAGAAGGTCTCGCCGGCCGTGCTCTACATGGTCAGCGACCTCTCGAAGGACAAGACCGGGAAGTTCCTGTTCGTCTCGGGCAGCAAAGTGACCGAGCTGAAGGTCGTCGGCGCCGAAGGGTTCAAGAACCCCAACGGCGTCAGCGCGCAGGACATCGCGGCCAACGAGAACAAGGTCTTCCTGCCGGAGAGCCAGTTCAATCTGATGGGCTGAGCACAGGCGCGCGCGGCGCGACTCAGGTGTGACCGGCGCGCTTCAGGCGTATCCTGCCCGGGTGTCTCCGCACGCGCGAGGTCTCCGGACTCTCGACTGGGTGCTGATCGCCACCCTCGTGCCGCTCTACCTCGTCACGCTCTTGCTCCAGGTGAGAGGGGCCATCGGCCGGGAGGTGCGGCGGATCGGCATCGACATCTCCTCTGCTTCCGGCCCGCGCGAGTTCCCCGTCGTCTTCTCGGTCAGCTCGGACACTGAGTTCGACGGCCCTCGCTTGGAGGTCGGGGACCGGCTGCTGGCGGTCGGGGGTGATTCGCTCGCGGGAGCGAGCGTAGTCTCGTTCTGGCGCGTGGCCGTGCCCGCGCTGCGCCGATCCCCGAGTGCCCCGATCCAGGCGGCTCGCGGCGACCAGCGCTTGGCGACCGCTCTCGTGGGCGAGCCCAATCCGTTCTGGTGGTGGGACATTCCTAGATCGCTCCCGTTCGTGCTGATCGGACTCCTCCTTTTGGTGCGTGTGCCGGGCTGGCCACCCGCTCGGCTCTTCCTCATCAGCGCAGTCGGCGTCGGAGTGAGCATGAAGAACAGCGAGGCGCTCAGCATGGACTTGGAAGTGGTCGGGAATAGCGTCGTCCCGTTCTCGCTTCTGCATCTCGCCGGGTATCCGATCGGAATCGGCGCGGCGGTCTCGGCGTACTGGGACTTCACTGCATCTGCCCGTCCGCTGCGCCGCTGGATGCGCGCTCAGCCCTGGATCATCGGGCTCGGCCTCTTTGCCGCGGTGACCGTCTACTACTGGCTTCCGGAGCCCGCCTACAGGATCGCTTGGTTCGCGTTCAGTGGTCTCACCGTGCTTGCCTGCTGCTCGATTCTGGTCGGACTGACTCGCTGCTACCTCCGCTCGGATGCGCTCGAGCGCCGTCAGATCCGCTGGGTTCTCTACGGGTGGTACGTGGCTCTCGTCCCGACTGTCTGGATCGTCGCGAGTCATCCGACCCATCCTGCTTCTCCCAACGAGTATGCACTCATCGGTGCCGTGAACGTGGCTCCGTCGCTGGGCATTCTGATCGCGGTGCTGGGCTACCGCTTCCTCGACGTCGACCGGCTGATCAGCGCGACGACCTCACTCACGATCCTGGGCGTCGCCTTGCACGAGACCGTCTTGCACGTGATCCCCGACGTGGCAGAGACCGCAAATCGCTGGATCGGCGTCTCCTTGTTGGCGAGCAAATGGGCGCTCTCGCTCGCGTTCGCCGGCTTCCTGGTCGGCGCGCATGGGCGCCTGAGACCGTGGATCGATCGGCGCTTGTTCCCGCGGCGTGTCTCGGTGGAGGAGGGGCTCGCGCAGCTCGTGGTCGAGCTCGCACGCTCCGGCAGCACGCAAGACCTGACACGGCTCTCCGCGGAGCGCGTGGACGAGCTGCTGCATCCCGAGTCGCTCGTCGTCTACGCGCGCGCGCAGTCCGCGTTCACGCCGATGTTCGCGCGCGGCCGCGCAGTGCCGCCCGCGCTCGCGGCCGACAGCCCGCTGATCCACATTCTCGAGTCACGCAGCGCGCCGTTGGCAGCCAGCGCGAAGGAGATCGACCCGTTCGACCGCGCGGTGCTCGCTACCCTGGCCGCGGAAGTCCTGATTCCGACTCGCCGACGCGAGACGCTCGACGCCTTCATCTGTCTGGGCCGCAAGCGCTCGGGCGACATCTACACACCGGCCGAGCTCGCGCTGCTCGGCGCGGTAGCGAGCGCGAGCTCAGAGGTGCTGAAGCGGCTGAGTGACTCCGAGGTGCTCGAGCAGTCGCGCGCCATGCAGGCGAGCTTGCGCCGCTACGTGCCGGGCGCGGTCGCCCGCGAGCTCGAGAGCGGGCGCGATCTGCAGGCTGGCGAGCGCGAGGTCACGGTCCTGTTCGTCGATCTCCCTGGCTATAGGAGCGGCTCGGGCAAACGCCCGGTCGAGGACGTGTTCTCGACGGTGAACGAGCACAGCGAACGCGTGTCGCGCATCGTCCACGCGCATGGCGGCGCGGTGCTCGAGCTCAATGGCGACGGGATGATGGCGGTGTTTGGCGCGCCAGAGCCGCTTGCGGCGAAAGAGCGCCAGGCGGTCGAAGCCGCGCGCGAGATCGTGGACTCCTCCCCCGAGGGCCTCGCGGTCGGGCTCGGCATCGCAACGGGCCTCGCTTACGCGGGCAACATCCGTGCAGAGGACCGTTGGGTCTGGAGCGTGATCGGCGAGACGACGAATCTCGCGGCGCGACTGCAGGCGCTGACTCGCGAGCTCGATGCGTCGATCGCAATCGACGAGGTGACTCGGCGCGGAGCGGGGTACGTGTGTGCGGACTTCGCGCTGCATCGAGACGTATCAGTCCGCGGACGGACCGGCCGGGTCGACGTGTTCGTTCTGCCGCTCGTGCGCGAGGTCGTTGCGGTCGCCTAGCGCTTCCTGCCGGCGCCGGAGAGCCAGTTCAATCTGATGGGCTAGATTTCCTCATGTGGCAGACGTCCCGCTGAGATTGGTCCCGAAACCGACTCAAGCGGACCCTGCGCCGGCCGATTCGGCCCCGTCCAATCCGTACACCTCGATGGCCCCGCGGTTCGGCCGGACTGCGGGGCTCTTTGCGCGCCGGTTCTTCAGTCAGTTCGACTTCGCGCCGGGCGACGCCGAGCGGCTGCGCGCGCTGGACCGCGACGGCGCGGTCATCTACGTCATGCGCTACAGCTCGCGGCTCGACTACTTCCTGTTCAACTGGCTGTTCCTGCTGTCGGGCGTCCGGCTCTCGGGCTTCGCGAACGGGATCAAGTTCTTCTACTACCGGCCGTTCGGCGAGGCGCTGCGCCTGCTCGCGCAGGGGATCGTCGAGAGACTGCGCCGCGGATCCCGCGGGATGCGCGAGCAGAGCATCCAGCAGATCCGCTATGTCGTGCGCGAGGGTGGTTCGGCGTTCCTGTTCCTGCGCACGGACAAGATCCGCACGCGCGTCCACCGGCGGCGGCGTGCGCTGCGCGAAGGGCGCACCGAGCTCGACTACCTGCGCGAGGTCGTCGACACGGCGTTCGCGCACGACGTCCCTGTCTCGCTGGTTCCGCTCGCGCTGTTCTGGCGCAAGGGCGCCCGGCCGCAGCGCCCGTTCCTGAACCTGTTCTACGGCGGCAACGAGCGGCCGACGGACTTCGGCAAGGTCGTCTCGTTCGTCTGGAACTACCGCAACCTCGCCGTGCGCGTCGGAACGCCGATCGACCTCCAGGGCTTCGTCGCCGAGAACCGCGCGTCGGGACGCGAGCGCGTCGTGAAGCAAGTGCGCCGCTCACTCCTGATCTTCCTGCGCCGCGAGGAGAAGCCCGTCGTCGGCGCCACGCTGCCGTCGTTCGCGCGCGTGCAGGCGGCGGTGCTCGACGACGGCGAGGTGCGGCGCGTGATCGACGAGGTGGCGCGCGACAAGCGGCGCTCGCCCGGCCGCGTGGAGGCGCGCGCGCAGAAGAGCCTGGCCGAGATCGCCGCGAGCCCGAGCCCGACCATGCTCGCGGTGCTGGCGGCAGTCGTCGAATCACTCTTCAAGCGGCTCTTCGTGCGCCTCGAGCTGCACGACCTGGAGCCGGTTGTCGAGGCGGCGAAGCTGCACCCGCTGGTGCTGGTGCCGAGTCACCGCTCTCACTTCGACTACCTGATCCTGTCGTGGCTGTTCTACCGGAGTCACCTGGTCCCGCCGCAGGTCGCCGCGGGCATCAACTTGGCGTTCTGGCCGCTCGGGCCGATCTTCCGCCGCGCGGGCGCGTTCTTCCTGCGCCGCAGCTTCGACGGCGACCCGGTCTACACCGCGGTGTTCCGCAGCTACGTACAGCACCTGATCAAGGACGGAGTCACCCAGGAGTTCTTCATCGAGGGCGGGCGCTCGCGCACGGGCAAGACCCTGCGGCCTCGGCTCGGCATGCTGCGCATGGTGCTCGAGGCGTACGCGCGCGGCGCGCGCCGCGACCTGTATCTCGTGCCAGTCGGCTTCACCTACGAGCGCTTGGTCGAGGAGGGCTCGGTCGCCGCCGAGCGCGGCGGCGCCGCGAAGCAGCGCGAGAGTCTGTTCTCGCTGTTCCGCGCCGGCCGCGTGCTGCGCTACCGCTACGGCAGCGTGACGGTCCGCTTCGGCGAGCCGATCTCGCTGGCGCAGAGACTCGGCTCCGAGTTCCCGCGCCGGCTCGGTCCGGGGCGCATCCCCGACCTGCGCGCCACCTCGGCGGAGCTCGGGGTCGAGCTGTGCCGGCGCATCAACGATCTGGTCACCGCGGGCCGATCGACGGTCGCCGCGGCGGCGCTCCTGGGGCAGACGGCGCGCGCGCTGCGCGAGGACGAGCTGCGCGAGCGGGTGCTCGAGGTGGCGGCGCTGCTCGAGCTGCTCGAGGTGAAGCGCGACGGCGCGCTGGAGCGCTGTCTCGAGACCGGCCGCCCGGAGGCGGTCACCGAGCTGCTCGAGCAAGCCGGGCGAGTCATTCGCGTCGCTTCGCCGCGCGGTGACTTGCTGCAGGTCGCCGAGGGCATGCGCCCGGCGCTCGACCTCTACCGCGCCGCGGTCGGTCACGCGCTGGTCTGGCCGGGCGTGTTGGCGCTGGCGCTGCGCGGCGAGCTCTCGCGCGCGGATCTACACGGGCAAGCGTCGGCCTGGCTGGACCTGCTCGCCGCGGAGTTCTTCCCGGTCGAGGGCGAGGCGCGGCGGGAGCGACTCGAGCGCGTGCTCGGACACTTCGCCGCGCGCGGCTGGGTCGAGGTGGCGCCGGGCGACCTGCTGCGACCGACTGACTCGGGCGCGCCGTGGCTCGCATTCCTGCGCGCTCAGCTCCAGCCGCTGCTCGAGGCCTATGCCGCGGTCGCGCGCGTCGTCGCGGAGGCGGGCGGCGCGGGCGAGCGCGAGGTCCTCATCCAGCGCGCGCAAGAGGCGCAGCGCGAGGAGCTCTTGGTCGGCGGCGCGCAGTTCCCCGAGGGAGTCTGCGCGGTCGCCGCGGGGAACGCGCTCGAGTTGCTGCTGCGACAGGGTGTGATCGTGGCCGACGGCAACCCGCTGCACGCAGATACCGGGTTCAGGCGCGGCCCTCGCTTCGAGGGTCTCGAGAGCCTGCGCGAGCGGCTGGCAGGGGCGCGCGACTCCGGATAGAGTCGCGCGCATGGCGTTGGGCGCGAAACGATCGAAGGACGGCACGCAGGTCCTGCGCTTCGGATTTCCGAAGGGCTCACTCGAGACGATGACCGCGCAGCTCTTCGAGCGCGCCGGCTATCGCATGGAGTTCCCCCAGCGCTCGCTGTTCCCGTCGATCGACGACAAGGAAATCGAGTGCGTGCTGATTCGCGCGCAGGAGATGGGCCGCTACGTGCACCAGGGCGTGCTCGACGCGGGCATCTCGGGTCACGACTGGATCACCGAGAACAAGGCCGACGTGAAAGAGCTCGCGGAGCTGCGCTACTCGAAGACGAGCTTCGTGCCGACGCGCTGGGTGCTCGCGGTGCCCGAGGACTCGGCGATCAGCGGCGTGAAGGATCTCGAGGGCAAGCGCATCGCGACCGAGTGTGTCGGCTTGGTGACCAGCTGGCTCGAGAAACACGGCGTGAAGGCGATCGTCGACTTCTCGTGGGGCGCGACCGAGGTGAAGCCACCGCTGCTCGCCGACGCGATCGTCGAGATCACCGAGACGGGCTCGAGTCTTCGCGCGAACAAGCTGCGCATCGTCGAGACACTGCTCGAGAGCACGCCGCGACTCATCGCGAACAAGATCGCGTACGAGAACCCGTGGAAGCGACGCAAGCTCGACCGCATCGCGCTGATGCTGTCCGGCGCGATCGCGGCGCAGGGCAAGGTCGGGCTCATGCTGAACTGCCCGAAGGATCGGCTGCCGAAGGTCCTGGCTCTGCTGCCGGCGCTGGCCTCGCCGACCGTGTCTCCGCTCGCCGACGGCCGGATGGTCGCCGTGAACACGATCGTCGACGAGACACGCGCGCGCGACTTGATTCCGGACCTCGCCGACGCGGGCGCGACCGGGATCGTCGAGTTTCCGATCTCGAAGATCGTCCACTAGCAGATGTTGCGCGCCCTGCGTTGGGTCGCGATCGCGCTCGGCGCCGCGGTCGGCGCGATCCTGCTCACGCTGCTCGCTGCGCGCTTCCACGACGGGCCGATCGGGCCGTTCAGCGGCGGGGCCTTTTCCGCCGGCAACTCCTCGGAGACTCCGGCGGACTGGAGCTTTGCGGCGGACGCGAGCACGCTCGAGCTCGAGCTGCCACCCGACGTTGGCCGCTCGATCACCACGGGGCTCGCCGTCGCAGACGGCCGGCTCTACATCAACTGCCTGTTCGCGTCGAGCAAGCTCTGGCCGCCCGCGGTCGTGCGCGATGGGCGCGTGCGCGTGCGGATCGCCGGGAAGATCTATGCGCTGCGCGCCGCGCGCGTCGAGGACGCCGAGACACTCGCGCGCGTCGGGCCGATGCTCGCTGCGAAGTACGGCTTCACGCCGGACCGCTACGGCGATCGAGACTGGATGTTCGCGCTCTCCGCCCGATGACGGGGCTCGAGAGGGGACGATGAGCACGGAGGCGATCTGCATCGCACTGGTCGCGGTCTTCTGGGGCGGCTACCCGCTGGTCGCGCGGCTCTCGAACTTCGGGGGTCCGGCCGGGTCGCTGGTGCTCGCGACCGTCGCGCTCGTACCGGTCGTCGCCGCGACGCTGCTGACGGGTGACTCGCTGCGGCCGACGCGCGCGCAGCTCTGGCCGCTCTTGATCTCGGGTCTCATGCAGGGCATCGGCCTGCTCGCCTTCGTCCGCGTCGCGACGGGCCGAGTCGAGGCCTCCGTCGCGATTCCGCTCTCGGACGTGGGCATGATGTTGGTCACGACCGTCGGCGCGATCTTCTTCTTCCAAGAGGCGATCACCGCGCAGAAGCTCGCCGGCCTCGCGCTGCTGGTGGCCGGCATCGCCCTGTTGCGCCCCGCTTGACCCCTACGCAGTCTCGTGTACGATGGCGCCGCTCCGAATTTTGGAGCGAAGGAGGCGAAGCATGAGTGCCGAAGTCGTTCGACCGTGCTCCAGCCTCCGGTCCGCTCCGACGCGCCGCTAGCGCGCGGAGCGCCACAGCTCTCGGCGAGGAATCCGCGAGCCGGAGACTCGAGCCCAGCTGGCCCGGTCTCGTCTCGCGATCTTCCTCGCCTTGGAGAGCGAAGTTGTCGAAGCAGCGCATCGGCTCCCGTCTGTCGGGCGCCGAGTTCACGCGCGGCATGTTGGCCGACTTGGAGAAGGCCGAAGTGCTCGCGCAGTTCGGAGGCCAGGGGCTCGTCACCGACGTGCTGGGAGTCGTCGGGGACGGCAAGGAAGCGACCGTCTACTTGTGCGCGGCCCATGAGTCGGTCGGCGTCGAGTGGCTGGCCGCGAAGGTGTACCGGGCCGCGAAGTTCCGCGCGTTTCGCGGCGGGCGCAGCTACGCGGGCGAGCGCACGGCGCTGAGCTCGCGTGCGAAGCGCGCGATGCGGACGAAGACGGACACGGGAAAGCGCATCGCGCACCACGAGTGGGTCGCGTGGGAATGGGAGACACTCTGTCGCCTGCACGATGCCGGGGCCGACGTGCCGGAGCCGCTCGCGAGCTCCGACGATGCGATCCTGATGGAGTTCGTCGGCGACGGCGAGGGCGCCGCGCCGCAGCTGCGCTTCGTCGATCTCGAGCCCGACGCGGCACGCGCGGCTCTCGAGCGCCTGCTGCACAACGTCGAGATCCTGCTCGACAGTCACCTCGTGCACGGCGATCTGTCCGCCTACAACGTGCTCTGGTGGCAGGAGAAGCCCTGGATCATCGACGTGCCGCAGTCACTCAACCTGCACACGCACCAGGGCGGCTTCGAGTTCCTGCGCCGAGACATCGCGAACCTCGAGCGCTACTTCGCCCGCTACGGTCTCTCGGCCCGCGACTTCGCGGATCGCGCCTGGAGGCGCTATCTGCGGGGCGAGCTCGGCGGCTAGCGGGGCGAGCTCAGATCTCGATCGTGTAGCCGTCGGGATCCGTCAGATAGGCGTACTGGCGGCCGGTCGGCCCGCTCCGACGCAGGAGCTTGCCGCCGGCCTTCTCGATCTCGGCGATCGCCTCGTCGAGGCCCTGGCCGGCGGCGAGCTGGAATCCGAAGTGGTCGATGCCGGCGGACTGGCCCGCCCTGCGCGACTCACTCGGATTGCCGTTCAAGGTCAGCAGGTCCTGCGAGCCCGGGGTTTGCAGGAAGACCATGCTCGGGCCGTCGCGAAACAGCTCGCGCATGCCGAACGCCTCGCGGTAGAAGCAGAGCGAGCGCTCGAGGTCGGCCACCTGCAGGTGCAGGTGGTACAGGCCCGCCGTGCGGATCAACGCGGGGACAGCTCCCGCAATCCGCTCGCCTCCCACTCCTTCGAGAGCTGGGACAGGCGCTTCTGAAACTCTTCGAAGTCGTCGTCGAAGGAGAGGATGATCTCGGTCGTGCGCGGGATGTCGTCGCCGGAGAGCAGCCCGCGGTAGCGGTTCAGATTCGCGAGGATCGCCTCGGCCACCTTGAGCGCGCGCTTCTCGGTCTTGATCAGCGGCGACTGCAGCGTGTAGACGTTGTTGCGGCCCCAGAGACTCTCGTCGCGCACGATCGCGATCTCGCGGTAGATGCCGTGGATCGGGTCGAAGTTGTACTCGACTCGGACTTCTTTGAAGATGTCCGAGTTGCCGGTGTAGAAGCCGCGCTCCTTCTCGACCTTGCCGAGCTGGCGGCAGCGCGGGCAATAGAACGTGTCGCCGTGGTTCAACAGGAACACGCCCTTGGCGTAGTCCTCGCACTCGGTGTTCTCGCAGTAGCCGACGCCGCGTTTCATGCGCGCCATCTGGCTCGAACGCCCGAGATCCTCGTGACCCGTCATCTGCTCGCTCTCCCTAGGTGGCATGGCTTCGCTCCAACTCGGCTCTGCGGCCGGCTTCGAGATCGACGCCGAGTGGCGCCAAAACTGGCGACTCAAAAGCCGAAGACCGAAAAGCTCTCGCCACTTCAACTCGCCGTATCCCTGTCGTTGCCGGGCTTTGGTTTCCCGAGTGCCTGACGGTCGATCCAACCTTCGTGCCAAGTCGCTTCGCTGCGATCGACGACCAGCGCACCCCCGCTTCGCTGTTCAGACCCTTTGACTCGCGAACCTGCGCATTCCCTGCAATCGCTCGAACCCGCCTGCCTGCGATTTCGCTGGGTGCGTCTTCTCCGCGAAGTGGAAGCTCGCTCCCCACGGAACCGAGAGGCGCAGCGTGCGCGCGCAACCTCGCGGAACACGATTGCACCGCAGCGAGGCTGGGACGACGCCGAAGCAGGGGCAGGGTGGAGGGGAGCTTGCGCTTATTCGTCCGCAAGATCGACGTGGAAATCGCAGGTGCGACGGCCAGCTTGATTGTTCTCCGGCGTGCGGAAATTTGTCAACTGTGGCGCTGCAGATCGCGCAGCGCTGCACTGCGCGCGGCGCGCAGCTGGAGCGCGTAGCCGATCAGCACCACACCGGTGACGGCATAGGCGGCGATCACCCAGGCCATCAGGCGCTCTCGGCGCGGCTCGCCAGCAGCGCGCGGGCCTGCAGCGCTGCGAGCTCGAGGCGCTTCGCGACCAGCCAGGTGAAGATCCACACGAACGCGAGCATGCCGACGCCGACCGTGCGACTCATCTCGGGCGGCAGCCCCTCTCGCGCGGGGTTCGATGGGTGCATCGTCGATCCCTGCGCGAGGTCGATCGCGAAGTACACGAACGGAATCGCTGCGATGCCCGCGATGCCGTAGACGGCGGTGAATGTCTTCGCGGTGTCGCTGCCGAAGGCGAAGCTGCGCAGGAACAGATATGCGACGTAGATGAACCAGAGCATCAGGGTCGTCGTGAGTCGCAGGTCCCAGACCCACCAGTGACCCCACGCCGGCTTCGCCCAGATCGGGCCGACGACCAGCATGAGCGTGCAGAAGACCACGCCGACCTCGGCGCCCGCCAGCGCGAGCTGATCCCAGCGGTCGTCTCGCGTGCGCAGATACAGGCCCCCGCCGATCGCCGAGAGAAGGAAGCCGAAATAGGTCGGGATGATCGCCGGAATGTGCACGTAGAAGATCTTCTGGATGATCCCCTGCACTTGCTCGATCGGCGCGTAGTAAGTCACGAGCAGGAGCCAGACGGGGATCAGCGCGAGCGCGAGCGCACCGGCAGCGCGCGCCGTCGCGATGCGGGTGCCGACGTCGCGCGCGAGCCACAGCAACCAGACCAGCGAGAGGACCACCGAAAGCGTGACGAGCCCCGAGACCATGTCAGTCCTCCAAGACGTAGTCGAAGACGAAGAATCCGATCAGCGCGAACACCCAGTCGTAGAGCAGAAGCGCCGCCCACCAGAGCGCGGGCACGTCGCGACCCGCGAGCGCTTCACCCGTGATGCGCGAGGCGAACACCAGGATCGGCAGAACGAGCGGGAAGAGCAGCACCGGCAGGAGAAACTCGCGAAAGCGCGCGCCGATCGAGAGCGCCGAGAGCAGCGTTCCCACCGCCGCCAGGCCGAGCGCGCCGAGCGCGCCCGCGCCCGCGCACGCGAGCGCTCCGGTGCCCCAGTCGGCGTCGAGAAACACGGTGAAGAGCGCGGCCAGCCACAGCTCTACACCGATCAGTGACACCAAGCTCGCGCCGGCCTTGCCGACGAAGATCCAGCCGCGGTCGACCGGCGCCTGCACGAGCAGCGCGAGCGCGCCCGCCTCGGTCTCGGCCTGGAACGAGCGGGCGAGCCCGAGCAGCGACGTGAACAGCAGGACCACCCAGAGCAGCGCGGGGGTCCACGACACGCGCTCGGCCTTCGACGCGGGCAGTACGATCGAGAGCAGCGACACGACGAGCAGCGCGAACACCGCCATGTGCCCGAGTCGGTCGCGGCTGCGCAGATCGAGGCGCAGGTCCTTGCGCCAGACCTCGAGCGCGACGCTCGGCCCGCTCATCTGAGCCGCCCGCGCTCGAGCACCAGCTCGCGGTCGACCTTCGGCAGCTGCGTCGCGGACGCGTGACTCGCGACGAGCGCCGCGACGCCGCGCGCCCGAAGCGACTCGAGCAGGTGCGAGAGGCGTTCGGCCGAGGCGGCGTCGAGCCCGTTCCACGGCTCGTCGAGCAACAGCACCGCGGGCTCGCCGAGCAGCGCGCGCGCGAGCCCGACCCGGCGCCGGAAGCCCTGGGACAAGGTGCGCGCGCGCCGGTCGAGCACCGGGCCCAGCGCGAGCGCATCCGCGGCGCGCTCGATCTCGCGCTCGCCGGCGCCGCGCAGGCGCGCCGCGAAGCGCAGGTTCTCCTCGACCGTGAGCTCGCCGTAGAGCGCCGCGTCCTGGCCGAGAAAGCCGAGGCGCGCGCGGACCGCCGCGTCGCGGCTCGAGAACGGATCGCGCCCCAGCACGCGTACACTTCCGTGTGTCGGCCGGGTCAGGGCGCCCAGCACGCGCAGCAGGGTGGTCTTGCCCGCGCCGTTCGGCCCGCGCAGGACCGCGATCGCGCCGGGCTCCAGCGCCAGGTCCACCCCGTCGAGCGCCCGCACCGCGCCGTACTCCTTCGAGACGCCGGCGGCCTCGAGCGCACTCACAGGGCTTTCCCGCAGCCCGCGCAGAAGCGGTCGGCCGGGGCGGGTACGCGGCCGCAGCTGCAGGCCGCGAGCTGCTCGGGCGCTGTCTGCGCGAACGCGGCCGGGCCGAGTCGCTCGCGCGCGAGCGCGCCGAGCGCTTCGCGCCGCAGGTCGGCGCGCAGCCGCTCGTGGTCCTCCGGCGAGAGCTTGCCCGTCTCGAAGTCGTGCTCGAGATCGTGCAGCGCGGCCGCGAGCGCGGCCTTGGCAGGACTGGAGGGCTCGCCCGAGTCACTCGGCGTCGAGCCGCGCGCGCGCGCCTCTCGGATCACGGGCAGCGCGACGAAGTACAAGAGCGCCCCCGCGCCCAGCGCGGCCAGCAGCGCGACCCAGACTTGTGACAGCGGCTGCGCCGGCGGCAGGGCGTGCACGCGCAGCGGCAGCCGCGTGCCGGCCGGAAGATCGAAGCCGAGGAAAGCCTGATAGATCTGATCGTCCTGGCGCGCGGGCCGCGCCGGGTGCAGCTCGCCCGCGTCGACCTCGACGCCGAAGTCCTGGACGTAGACGGCGACGTTCTCGACGGCGCTGGGCACGGCGATCTCGGTCACGAGGTCGTCGCCCTTCTGTTCGAGGTCGTATTCGGCCTGGAAGCTGAAGCCCTCGTCGCCCGGGAAGATCGGGCCGCGGATCTCGGCGACGTCGCCGCGCACGCTGACTCCGTCGGGCAGCCGGCCGAAGAACGTCTCGAGGTCGCTGTGACCCGCGGCGAGCGCGACACCGATCGGTGGCGCCTCGGCCTGCGGCACGATCACGACCGTGCCGTCGGGATTCGCGACGTTCGCGCTCTGCTGCACGCGCCAGACGCCGGCGCTGCGCACCACGACCCACTGCAGCGAGACGACCCGCAAGCGCGAGCCGTCCGAGCTCACGTCGTAGATCTTGAAGTCGAGTGTCTGCGGCTTGTCGGTCTCTCCCGGGCGAAACCCGATGCTGCCGCCGGGGAAGCTCAGTCCCTGGTAGCGCGCGCGCACCAGATACGCGGCGGGCGCCGGCAGGTCGTCGAAGCGGTAGTGGCCGTTCGCGTCGCTGTGAGTCTCGCGCGTGATCGAGCGCTCGTCCGGGTCGAGGCCGATCGCTTCGACCAACAGCTTCGCGGTCGCCCCCGGCCGGGTCGGATGCGTGATCCGGCCTTCGATCACCGCGGCGCGGGCGCGCGCCGTGCAAGCGAGGAGCGCGAGGAGAGTGAGTGCGCCGCGCGCGGTCATTCGCCTCAGGCCGCCTCGCGGCCCGCCTTTTCGCGCGGCCGCAGCGGCCAGAGCAGCAGCGTGTTCCCGAACACGAACACGAAGCCGCCGATCCAGATCCAATTCACGAGCGGGTTCACGTACGCCTTCAGGGCCGCGCGCTGGTCGGGCTCGAGTCCCGCGAGGATCACGTAGAAGTCCTCCGCGAGACCCGACGAGACCGCTGGAATCGTCGTCGGCTGCTCCTGCTGGAAGTACATGCGTTTCTCGGGCAGCAGCATGCCGACCGGCTTGCCGTGGTCGTACAGCGCCAGGCGCGCGACCGCGCCCGCGTAGTGGGGATGTGACACGGCCAGCGCCTGCCGGTACTCGACGGTGTAGCCCGCGATCTCCCAGCGCTCGCCGGGAGCGAGCAGCTTGGTCTCTTCCAAATTGAACGTCGCGCCGGCGAAGCCGACGAACATCAGGATCACGGCCAGGTGGACGACGTAGCCGGCGTAGCGGCGCTGGTTGCGGCGCAGGAGCTCGAGCAGCGCGGTGAAGGCGCTCTCGCCGCGGCGCATTCGCGCGCGCACGCCGCGCCCGTACTCCTCGGCGATCGTGGCCGCGACGAATCCGCACATCGAGAGGAACGCGATCGGGTAGAAGCGCCGCATCCCGAAGCCGAGCAGCGCGAGCGCACACACGGCCGCCGTCGCCGCCGGCCAGACGAAGCTCTTGCGCAGATTCACCCAGGTCGCGCGGCGCCATGCGACCAGCGGACCGACGCCGGTGAGGAAGAGCAGAAAGATCGCGACCGGGCCGGCGTAGCGCTGAAAGAAGGGCGGCCCGATCTGCACCTTGGTCCCGCGGATCCACTCCGACACGACCGGGTAGAGAGTCCCGTAGAACACGATCGCGAGCAGCGCGAGGAAGGCGTAGTTGTTGAGCAGGAAGCTCGCCTCGCGCGAGACGAGTGAGTCGAGCCTCGTCTTGCTGCGCAGCTCCGGCACGCGCCGGATCAGAAGCGCCGCGTAGCCGACCGCGATCGTCGCCACGTACCCGAGAAAGAGCGTGCCGAACCAGCCGGCGTTGGCGAACGCGTGCACCGACTGCACGACACCGCTCCGTGTCAGGAACGTGCCGAACACGCAGAGCGAATACGCGAGCCCGATCAGCGCGAAGTTCCAGATCTTCAGCATCCCGCGCTTCTCTTGGATCATGACCGAGTGGAGGAACGCGGTGCCCGCGAGCCACGGCATCAGCGACGAGTTCTCGACCGGGTCCCAGGCCCAGTAGCCGCCCCAGCCCAGCACCTCGTAGGCCCAGCGGCCGCCGAGCATCAGGCCGCAGCCCAGGAAGAACCACGCCGTCAGGGTCCAGCGCCGCGTGGTCTCGAACCAGGTCGTGCCCAGCTCGCCGGTGATCAGCGCGGCGGCGCCGAACGCGAACGGAACCGAGAAGCCGATGAAGCCGGTGTACAACACCGGCGGGTGTATGAGCATCGCCGGGTGCTGCAGCAGAGGATTCATGCCCTGGCCACTCGACCACGACTGACCCGCCGCGAGCGGCGCGTACGGATTCGAGATCAGGGTCACGATCGAGCCGAAGAACACGACGTTCAGCATCATCACCGCGATCACCCACGGCATCAGCGTGCGGTTGCGGGCGCGGTTCTGAATCACGACCAGGAAGCTCATCAGGCCGAGCATGAAGGTCCACAGCAGGAGCGAGCCGGCCTGGCCACCCCAGAGCGCGAGCTTGAAGACGAGCGGCTGCTCGCGCGACGAGATCTGCTGCACGAACGCGAGATCGAAGCGATCGCCGACGAGCGCCGCCTCGACGCCCAGCATCGCGAGCACGAGCAGCGCGAACACCGCGATCACCGCGCGCTCGGCGCTGCGCACGAGCTGGGGCTGCGCGCGCAGCGCGCCGATCGCTGCCGCGACACCCGCATAGAGCGCGAAGAACACCGCGAGCGGAAGCGCCAGCCCTCCCAGCGTGACGAGCAAATCGCCTCCCTGTGCGCGGATGCGCCGCGCTGCGGCGCTCGCGCTAGGTCTTCTCGCCGGCCTTCGCCTCGTACTTCGAGGGGCACTTGGCCATCACGCGCTCGGCGAGAAACATGCCCGACTCGAAGTGGCCCTCGACGACGACTTCGGCGCCGTCCTTGAACATGTCGGGAACGTCGATCCCGAGATAGCGGACTGCGAGCGCATGCGCCTTGCCCTTGTCCTCGACGCGGAAGTCGACGTGCCCCGCCGGCAGGTCGCGAGCGATCGACCCCGCGACCACGAAGCCGTGCACGCGCGCGGCCTGCGAGACTTCCGAAGCCGGCGCATCCGCGAAGGACCCCACGTCCGCGTAGTAGCGGAACGTGCCTTCGCCGGAGGCGCCGAGTGTGAGTACGATCACGACGCCGGCGAAGACCGAGAGCGCGGCGAGCGCGATCTGCAAACCCTTCGTCACTCCGTCTCCCCGAGCCCGCGAAACCCGCGCCGCAGGTTAGATTCGCGGCTCCCCCCGGTCAATCGACAACGGAGCCCGAACACTGCAGGCCGAGATCGCCGCCGATGCTGCCGACGCGAGTGCATTTCCTGCCGACGGCTTGCCCGAGGTGGCGGTGCTCGGTCGCTCGAACGTCGGCAAGTCGACGCTGATCAACCGCCTCGTCGGGCGCCGCGGCTTGGCGCGCACCAGCTCGACCCCGGGCCGCACGCGCCGCATCCACTTCTACCGCGTCGCCGAGCGCGCGTATCTCGTCGACCTGCCTGGCTACGGCTACGCCTCGGGCAGTCGCGCGGAGCGCGCGGCCTTCGCGCCGCTGGTCGAGTCCTATCTGCGCAGCGCGCGCGCTCCGCTGCGCGGCGCGCTGATGCTCGTCGACGCGCGGCGCGGCGCCCAGGACGCGGAGCGCGAGCTCGCGCAGTATCTGGCCGCCGCGCGGATCGAGGCGCGCGCCGTCCTCACCAAGTGCGACAAGCTCGGCCGAGCGGAGCTCGAGTTGGCGCGCCGCGAGCTGGCGGCGGCGCTCCGCGTTCCGCCCGAGCACGTCGCCGCGGTCTCGGCCGAGAAGGGCAGCGGGCTCGCGCCCGTCGCGGCCTGGCTGCTCGCGTGGAGCGGCGTCGAGTTCCGCCGCGCGGACGGCGCGCCCTTCTAGCGCGAGGCGCGCCGCGAGCAGAAGCGCGATCAGTGACCGCCCGGGATTCGCGATACGCTCGCGCGATGGAACGCAGCGACTCGCGAATTCTCTCGACGCACGCGGGCAGCCTGCCCAGGCCGGACGCGCTGAACGCTCTTCTCGTCCGCCGCAGCCGCAGCGAGGCGGTCGATCCAGGTGAGCTCGCGCGGCTCGCGCGCGAAGCCACGGAGAGAGTCGTCGCGCGCCAGCTCGAGGTCGGGATCGACGTCGGCAACGACGGCGAGCAGGCGCGCGGCAGCTTCTTCACCCACGTCGCCGAGCGCATGACCGGCTTCGGCGGCGCGTCGCAGCGGCCGCTGATGCGCGACCTCGCGGCGTACCCGAGCTTCGTGCGCCTGAAGGCGCCCGAGTTCGCGCGCGACATGGTGAGTCTGATGCGCGCGCCGCAGGCGATCGGACCAGTAAAGTCACTCGGCCCCGACGCTTGCGCCGCGGAGTGCGCGGCGCTCGCGGAGATCGTCGCCCGGCAGCCGCGCTCGTTCGCCGAGTGCTTCATGACCGCTCCCTCGCCGGGCATCGTGGCAGCGGCGCTCGGCAACGCGCACTACGCGACGCTCGGGGAATACGTCGATGCGGTCGCCGACGCGCTGCGGCCGGAGTACGAGCAGATCGCGTCGCGCGGCTTCGTCCTGCAGATCGACGCGCCGGACCTCGCGATGGAGCGACACACGCTGTTCGCGGACCGTCCGCTCGCCGAGTTTCTCGGCTTCGTGAGTCACGTCGTGGATGCCACGAACCGCGCGCTCGCGAACGTGCCGCGCGAGCGAGTGCGCCTGCACGTCTGCTGGGGCAACTACGAGGGCCCGCACACCCACGACGTCGATCTCGCGCCGCTGCTCCCGCACGTGTACCGCGCGCGGGTCGGCGGGCTGGTGCTGTCGATGGCGAACCCGAGACACGCGCACGAGCACCGCGTGCTGCGCGAGCACCCGCTGCCGCGCGACTGGAACCTCGTGGTCGGCGCGATCGACACGACCACGAACTACGTCGAGCACCCCGAGGTCGTGGCCGAACGGATCGAGCGCGCCGCGAGCGCCGTTGGCGATCCGCGGCGCGTGCTCGCCGGCACCGACTGCGGCTTCGCCACCGCCGCGGGCCTGGGCGAGGTGGCGGAGGAGATCGTCTGGGAGAAGCTGCGCGCGCTCAGCGCGGGGGCCGCGCTGGCTTCGAAGCGCCTCTTCGGCCAGAGCAGCCTGACTCGCTAGTCCGGCGCGGACTCGCGGCGCCGCAGCCGCAGCAGATCGCGCAGCTCGAGCACCCGCTCCGAGTCGCGCTCCTCCTGCAGATCGCGCAGCCGGCCCTCGAGCAGGTCGGCGAGCGCGACGATCCCGACGACGCGCCGCGGGTCCTCGCGCGTCACCACCGGCGCGCCTGAGATCCCGCGCTCCGCGAAGACGTGGGCCGCTTCGCGCAGGGTCATGTCGTCGTGGCAGACCGCGGGCTCCGAGAGTCCGAGCTGCTGAACCGCGCGCTCGAGCGGCGCGTCGCCCGCGAGCGCGGCCCGGAACAAGTCGCTGCGCGTGACGACACCGACCAGCTGCTGCGCGTCGTCGAGCACCGGATAGAGCCGCTCGCTGCGCTGGCGCTCGCGCGAGTCGCCGTGCTGCTCGACGAAGGTCGCGACGGCCTCGCGCAGCGGCGTCTTCGCGGAGAACGAGGTGAACTCGCGCGCCATCACGTCCCCGACGAGAAGTGACTCGAGCGGATCCACGGAGTACTCGCGCGTCAGGTGGAAGCCCTTGCGCGCGACCTTCTCGGTGAGCACCGAGCGCTTCAGGGTGAGCGCCGAGAGTCCGTACGCGGACGCCGACGCGATCGTGAGCGGCAGAAAGGCCGTCCAGTCGTGCGTCAGCTCGAGTGCGAAGATCACGCCCGTCAGAGGCGAGCGCATCACGCCCCCCATGACGGCGGCCAGGCTGATGAGTGACCAGAAGCCGGGAGCGACCGAGGGAAACACCCGCGCTTCGAGCGCGCCGAGCGCCGCGCCGATCATGAACACCGGCGCGAGCACGCCGCCCGACGTGCCCGAGCCGAGTGACAGCGACCAGATCAGGGTCTTCACGACCAGAATTCCGACGACGAGCGAGAGCTCCGCCCGGCCGCTGAGAAGCTCGGCGATCACGTCGTAGCCGACGCCGAGCGCGCGCGGCTCGACGAGTCCGCCCAGGCCGATGATCACGCCGCCCAGCGCGGGCCACCACGCCCAGTGAATCGGCAGCCGCTTGAACATGTCCTCGGAAAAATAGACGAGCCGCGTCGCGACCAGTGCGAGCAAGCCCCCCGTGCAGCCCGCGACGACACACAGGAGCTGCTCGGGCCCGTCGAGCGCTCGAGCCACTTCGGCCACCGGAAAGATCGGATCGGGACCGAGCACGTGCGCCCGCAGGATCGCCGCCACCGCGGCCGCAGCCGTGACCGGTAGAAAGCTGCGCGGCCGCCACTCGAAGAGCAGCAGCTCGATGGCGAGCAGGATCGACGCGAAGGGCGCGTTGAAGGTCGCCGTCATGCCGGCGGCCGCGCCCGCGACGAGCAGTGTCTTGCGCTCGTCGGCGGTCAGCTTCAGGAGCTGCGCGCAGATCGAGCCGAACGCGCCGCCCGTCATGATGATCGGACCTTCCGCGCCGAACGGCCCGCCGGTGCCGATCGAGATCGCGGCGGAGACCGGCTTCAGGATCGCGAGCCGCGGTCGCACCACGCTGCGGCCGCGCAGGATCGTGTCGATCGCCTCGGGCATGCCGTGACCGCGGATCGCCTCCGAGCCGAAGCGCGCCATCGCGCCCACGATCAGCCCGCCCGCGATCGGCGCGCCCAGGATCAGCCAGGCCGAGTGACTGGCGCTGCCGGGCGCGACCGCGACCAGGCTGACGCGCTGGAAGAAGACCAGATTCGTGATCAGCGCGATCAGGTCGAGCAGGGCGACCGCGACGAAGGTTCCGATCGCCCCGATCACGCAGGCGAGCAGGACGATCGGGATCGCGCGCGGCGAGATGTTGAAGTCGCCGAGCCGATCGGGCGCGCGCGCGAGTGGCGCTGTCACCGGACTCATCCTAGCGAAACAGATCGCGCGTCGGATCGCGGAGCAGGTCGCGCAGGGAGCCCTTGCCTTCGATCGCGATTCCCTCGACCCAGACCGCCGGGGTTCCCGCTTCCTTCTCCATCAAGATGCCCGCGGCCGCCGCGATCTGGTCGGCGCGCGCCATGACGGTGACTTGCAGCTCGCGGCCCGCGCGGTCGGTCTCGCCGATGTAGCTCTTCAGCGGCGCGAGCCCGGCGAC
The DNA here is from genome assembly GCA_044450765.1 of Myxococcota bacterium. Lineage (GTDB taxonomy): Bacteria > Myxococcota_A > UBA9160 > SZUA-336 > SZUA-336 > VGRW01. Next base: position 25,614 of record JBIOJK010000044.1, read on the forward strand.
GCCGATCGCGACGTCGACCAGACCTTCGCGCCACGGTCGGCCGAAGGTGTCGCTGATGATCACCGCGCGGCCGGGTCCGAGCGCTGCGCGGATGCGCTCGGCCGAGGCGTCGGGATCGAGCGGCAGCAGCACGGCGACCTCGTCGCCGGGCGAGTTCGAGAGATCGACGCCGGAGTTCGCGCACACCAATCCGTGTCGGGTCTCGGTGATCAGCACGCCCGGCGCCGTGCGCACGACGCGCTTCGCCTCGCGCAGCACGAGCTCGGTGTGGCGCGGCTCCTTGCCGATCTCGCGCGCCAGCGCGATCGCGCGCTCCGACGGCTCGACGTCGGTGAGTGCCACGAGCCGGCCCTCCGCCTTCGAGACGACCTTCTGCGCGACGACCAGGATGCCGGGCCCGGCGGGCACGAGGCGGGCGAGCCGCGCCGCGAGATCGTCGCCGGGCGGAATCTCCGGCAGGCCCTCGAGCGCGCGCAGCCGCAGGCCGCTCATCGCAGGAGCTCCCGCAGCACGTCGCGCGTGCGGCAGGCGCGCGGCGCTCGCGCGAGGCGCTCGGCGTCTTCGGGGGTGTCGAGGTCGATCTGCGCGCTCTCCGGGAGCGAGGTCCAGAGCAGCGGAGTGACTCCCCGCTCGCGCGCGACGGCTTCGTGCGCGCTCGCGCTCTCGGGGCCGAAGCGGGCGGGGATCACGAGCGGCGGCCGGCGGAACAGGAGCGCCGTGCCGCCGTCGTCGGCGGGCGCGATCACCACCGGCGCGCGCTCGCCCGCCTCGACCAGTGAGTCGACGTCGGGGCCGGTCAAGAGCGGCAGGTCGCCGAGCACCACGAGCAGCGCGTCGAAGCCGTCGGCGGCGCGCTCGGCGGCGGCCGCGTCGATCACCGCGTTGAGTCCCGGATCGGGGACGCGCAGCGAGACACTCGCGCCCGAGGCCCGGGCGGCCTCCGCGACCGCGGGGTCGTCCGAGAGCACGAACACCTGCTCGATGCGCTTCGCCTGCGCGAGCGCGCCGAGCACGTCGGCGAGCAGCGCGCGCAGGATGCGCTCGACCGCCCGGTCGTCGAAGCGCGCGCGCAGGCGCCGCTTCGCGCGCGCGAAGTCCGTCACCGGAACCGCGGCCGCCGTCCACAATTCACTCCTCGCGCGCGCTCGAGCGCGCACGCGGCGGGGGCCCCCGAGAAAACCCG
>JBIOJK010000045.1:0-26540 GCA_044450765.1 Myxococcota bacterium
CGAACGTGCCGTCGGCGCGCTTCGTCGAATCGGACCTGATGGGCGTCGACTTCGCGCCCGCGTCGTTCGATGCGATCGTGTCGTTCTACGCCATCTTCCATCTGCCGCGCGAAGAGCACGAGGAGCTGTTCCGCCGCATCGCACGCTGGCTGGCGCCGGGCGGCTATCTGCTCGCCACGGTCGCGCGCTTCCGCGAGGACGCCTACACGGAGGACGACTTCTTCGGCGTGCGCATGTACTGGAGCAATTGGTCGCGGGACGACTATCAGCAGATGCTGGTCCAGCTCGGCTTCGAGTTACTCGAGGCGCAGACGCTGGGCCACGGCTACCATTCGCACGAACCGCCCAGACTCGAGGCGCACCCGCTCCTGTTCGCGCGCAAGCGCGCGCCGGCCTAGTCCGTGTCGCGCCGCCGGAGCTGCAGGAGCAGGACGCCAAGCCCCGCCCCGACGAGCAAGAGTGACTCGACCGAGAACGCGACCGCGCGCGCCTGCAGGTCCTGAATCCCCGCCGCGAGCAGCGCCGTGCCGTGCGTCTGCAGCACCCGCCACAGCACCGCGTCGTCGTCGAGCCCGGCGGCCATGCCCTCGCGGATCGCCGCGCGGATCTCGGTCTCGAGCGGCAGACCGGCGATCTTCTTCGGGTGACACGAGCAGGACGCGAGCAGCTTGTGCTCGATCGACTCCGCGCGCGCGTCCGCGGTGGTCGCGCGCTCGCACGCGGGCGCGGCCGCGAGCGCGAGCACGAGCACCAGCGCGCGAGTCAGCTTCGTCACGACAGCAGCTTCTCCAGATCGCCGAGAATCGCGCTGACGCGGCCTTCCAGGCCGAGATAGCGGTGCGCGACGCGCCCGTCGGGGCCGATCAGGAAGGTCGCGACCATGTGGTCGAGCGAGCCATCGGGCTTGCGAATCGTGCCGATGCGGTAGGCGTCGAGCACGGCCTGAACCGCCGGCGCATCGCCGGTGAGGAACGACCAGTTGGAGAGACTCGCGCGGTGAGTCGCCGCGTACTCCCGCAGGCGCTCGGGCGAATCGTATTCCGGGTCGAGCGTGATCGACGCGAAGTGCGCGCGCTCCGCGAGCGAGGGCGGCAGCTGGCGCTGCACGTCGACGAGGCGCGCGGTCTGGATCGGACACGGACCGGGGCAGCGCGTGAAGACGAAATCGATCAGCACGGCGCGGCCGCGCCAGTCCGAGAGCTTGGCGGCACGCCCGTCCTGGTCGACCAGGGCGAACTCGGGCGCGATCTCGAGCTCGTCGAGCGGCGGCACCGCCACGCCCGAAGTGACTGCCGGCACGACGACGCGCAGCGCCTCGATGCGCAGCAGGCTCGCGGTCCGGCGCAGCTCGAACTCGACGCGGGCGCCCGGCGCGACGCCGGCGAGCAGCGCGGCGTCGGCGACGTCGAAGTTCATCGTCATCGCCGGCATGAAGCCCGGGATCTCGTCGTGAGAGACTGTGACTTCCTTGTTCGGCACGTCGACCGACTGCACGAAGCCACTCACCGTGTACGTGTGCTCGCGCTCGAGGCCGCAGGCCGCGAGCGACCAGGCGAGCAGGGCGAGCGCCAGTCTCGCGCGCATCAGGTGACACGCTCGCGCGTCAGCGGCACGAGGTTCGTCTCGCCGCGGTCGCGGCGCGCGCTCTCGCGATACCAGCGGAAGAAGTGCGCGGCGAGATTGATCCAGATCACGAACCCCGCAGGCACCCACATGATCACGCCACCGATCTGCTGGTCGATCGTCGGGCTGATGTCCCAGATGCGCGGCGCGATCGCGTACACCGGATACAGCACGCCGCTCGCGAAGGTCAGCATCATGCCGAGCACCTTCATCGGGATCGGCAGGACCAGCAGGTAGATCAGCTGAAAGACCATCGCCGCGCGCAGCTCGCGCGCCGGCGCCAGGGTCGGCCACCACGCCATCAGCGCGGTCGCGATGAACATCAAGTGCTCGAAGATGTGCACGTCGAGATCGACCAGCGTCGCGTTGTACAGCGGCGGCAAGTGCCAGAGCAGCAGCGTTCCGTTCCAGGCGATGAACGCCGTCATCGGGTGGCCGAGAAACTTCGCGGCGCGCAGGAGCGGAGCGGGTCGCAGCAGAAAGCGCACGAGCCAGCCCGGCGTGCCGATCAAGAGCAGCGGCGGCGCCAGCAGAGTGATCATCAGGTGCTGGATCATGTGCGCGGAGAACAGGTACGAGTCCGACAAGTCGTGCACGGGCCCGGTGAGCGCGACGAAGATCGCGAGCGCACCGATCACGAACGCGAGCCACTGCTCGAGCGGCACCGGTGGGCCGAGCGAGCGCAGCTCGCGCAGGGGCCCGATCGCGAGCGCGTACAGCGCCAGCAGCGCGCCGACGCCGAAGGGAATGCTCGGGTGCACGCTCCACTCGCCGAGCGCCGCATCGCCTGCCCCCCAGATCGCGGCGCCCAGGGCGAGTCCGACGGCGAGGCTCGGGTGGGGGAGGGGGTGTCGCATGGGCCGAGTCTAGAAGCCCAGCACCCGCTCCGAAAGGTATGGGCCGAGCTGCGCCGTCGCGACGCGCTCCTGCTGCGTCGTGTCGCGCTCGCGCACCGTCACCTTGTGATCTTCCAGCGACTCGAAGTCGAAGGTCACGCAGAACGGTGTACCCACTTCGTCCTGCCGGCGGTAGCGCTTGCCAATGCTGCCCGACACGTCGAAGTCGAGCGCGAAGCGGCGGCGCAGGTCTGCGGCGAGTTTCTCGGCCGGCTCGGAGAGCTTCTTCGAGAGCGGCAGCAGCGCGACCTTGATCGGCGCGAGCTGCGGCGTGAAGCGCAGCACCACGCGCTTCTCGCCGCCGACCTCGTCCTCGGCGTAGGCGCTCGAGAGCAGCGCGAGCAAGGTGCGGTCGACCCCGACGGAGGTCTCGACGACCGTCGGCGTGTAACGCTCTTTGGTGTCGGGGTCGGTGTACGACTGGTCCTTGCCCGAGTGCTCGCTGTGCTGGCGCAAGTCGAAGTCACCGCGGTGGTGCACGCCCTCGAGCTCGTGCCAGCCGAACGGAAACTCGAACTCGACGTCGTAGGCGGCCACCGCGTAGTGAGCCAGCTCGTCGGGACCGTGCGCCTTCCAGCGCAGCTTGGCCGGGTCGAGCCCGATCGACTGGTGCCAGCGCATGCGGATCTCGCGCCAGCGCTCGAACCACGCCATCGCCTCGGCGGGCGGCGTGAAATACTCGAGCTCCATCTGCTCGAACTCGCGCGAGCGGAAGATGAAGTTGCGCGGGGTGATCTCGTTGCGGAACGCCTTGCCGATCTGCGCGATCCCGAACGGCGGCCGCATGCGCGCCGAAGTCATCACGCGCTTGAAGTCCAGGAAGATCGACTGACACGTCTCGGCGCGCAGATATGCGTCGCCGGCGGTGTCTTCCGACGCGCCGATGCGCGTCTTCAGCATCAAGTTGAACTGGCGCGGCTCGGTGAGATCGTGCTTGCCGTCGGGCGCGGCCGAGCAGCGGTCGTCGGCGTCGATCTGTCCGGCGCGGAAGCGGCGCTTGCAGAGGCGGCAGTCGACCATCGGATCGTGGAAGTTCGCGACGTGACCCGACGCGACCCAGGTCTGCGGATTCGCGATGATCGACGAGTCGAGCCCGACGACGTCGTCGCGGTCGCGCACCATCGTCTGCCACCACGCGCTCTTCACGTTCGCGCGCAGCTCGACGCCGAGCGGCCCGTAGTCCCAGAACCCGGCGATGCCGCCGTAGATCTCGCTGGACGGGTAGATGAAGCCGCGGTTGAGACAGAGCGCGACCAGCTTGTCCATCAGATCCATGGCGCGCGACTATCCCAACGACGCGATTCTGTGTCAACCAATCGCGCGCGCGAGCAGCGCGACGACGGCGGTCTCGACGCGCAGCACGCGCGGACCGAGGCCGATCGCGCGCGCGCCGGCGGCGCGCAGCGCCGCGAGCTCGTCGTCGAGAAAACCGCCCTCGGGTCCGACGACGAGCACGCAGCGCCCTGCGGCGCCGACCGCGACCGGCGCGGCGCCGGGATGCGCGCTGAAGATCGGCGCCCCGCCCGCGAGCTCGGCGAGTGTTTCGCCCGCGAAGCGGCGGAAGCTGCGCTCGCGCTCGACCGTCGGGAGAATCGTATCTCCCGCTTGCTCGAGGCCGAGCAGCAGCTGCTCGCGCAGCGCGTCGGCGCGCAGCTGGGAGCTCTGCCAATAGCTCTTCTCGACGCGCGCGCTCGCGAACAGCGCGATGCGCTTCACGCCGAGCGCCGTCGCCTGCTGCAGCACTTTGCGCAGACTCGGCGGGCGCGGCAGCGCGAGTGCGAGTACCGCCGGATGGGCCGGCGGCGGATCGCGCTCGAGTGCGACCTCGAGCTCCAGGGCCTCGCGGTCGAGACTCGCGATCCGGCCCCGGCCGAGCTTGCCGCCGAGCCTTCCCACCGCGAGCTCGTCGCCGGGACTCGCGCGGAGTATCTCGCGCGCGTGCCGAAGTCGCCGATCCGAGACGCGCACCCGCCCCGGAGAGATCTCGTCCGCGCCGTCGAACAGCAGAACGTTCAACGCGCGCGAGTGTAATCTGCGCGCGATGCGCGCGTGGGTGCTCGAGACGCCGGGACCGATCGAGAGCGCGCCGCTCGTCCTGCGCGAGCTCCCGGATCCCGCGCCCGGGCCGGGCGAGATCGCCGTCGAGGTGTCCGTCTGCGGACTCTGTCGCACGGACCTGCACGTGATCGCGGGCGAGCTCGCGCCGCAGCGTCCGGCGATCGTCCCCGGTCACCAGATCGTCGGCCGGGTCGCGGCGCTGGGCGCGGGGGCGCGCCGCGTCGCGCCCGGCGCGCGGGTCGGCGTCGCCTGGCTGTGGCGCACTTGCGGCGCGTGTGAGTTCTGCGCGCGCGGCGACGAGAATCTGTGCCGCGCGGCGCGCTTCACCGGCTGGCACGAGAACGGCGGCTACGCGGAGCGGGTGCGCGTCCCGGAGGAGTTCGCGTACACGCTGCCGGAGTCACTCGGCGACGAGGAGGTCGCGCCGCTCCTGTGCGCGGGCATCATCGGCTTCCGCGCGCTGCGGCGCAGCGGCATCCGCGCGGGCGGCAAGCTCGGCCTGTACGGCTTCGGCTCGTCGGCGCACATCGCCCTCCAGATCGCGCGGCACTGGGGCGCGCGGGTCTTCGTCGTGACCCGCGAGGCGAGTCACCGCGCGTTCGCGCTCGCGCTCGGCGCGGAGTGGGCGGGCGATCTCGGCGAGCGGCCGCCCGAGAGACTCGACGCCTCGGTCCTGTTCGCGCCGGTCGGCTGGCTCGTCCCGCCCGCACTGGAGGCGCTGGCGCCGGGCGCGACGCTGGCCTGTGCCGGGATCCACATGAGCCCGATTCCGGCGCTCGACTACGGGGCGCAGCTGTTCGACGAGCGCACGCTGACGAGCGTCACCGCGAACACGCGCGGCGACGGGCGCGAGCTGCTCGAGCTGGCGGCGCGGATTCCGCTCCGCCCGCGCACGACGGCCTTCGAGTTCGACCGCGCGAACGAGGCGCTGCTCTCTCTCGAGCGCGGACTCATCGAGGGATCGGGGCTGCTGCAGGTGACGCGCTGAGCCGCTCCGCGGCGAGCTCCACGTCGCGCATCGTGCGCAGCAGATTCTCGCCGAGCACCTTGCGCACGACCGCCTCGGACCAGCCCCGCGCGAGCAGCCCGCGCGTGATGTTGGGCAGCAGATTCACCTCGTCGAGCCCGATCGGGAAGCTCGCCACGCCGTCGAAGTCCGAGCCGAGCCCGACGTGGTCCTCGCCGGCGACGCGCAGCGCGTGGTCGAAGTGGGCCAGCAGGTGATCGAGCGACCCCTGCGGCACCGGATCCGCGGCGGCGATCGCCTTCATCGCTTGGCCGATCGCGCGCGGATCGCCCGCGTACTTCGTCCGGAGCGCGCCGAGCTCGTCGCCGTGGCGCGTGAACCACGCGGCGATGCGCGGCGCCGCCTCGGGGTCGGTGTAGCCGGGGTAGTAGTTGATCATCACCACGCCGCCCTTCTGCGCGAGCGCGCGCAGCATGTCGTCGCTGAGGTTGCGCGGGTGGTCGTAGATCGCCCGGCACGACGAGTGAGACGCGATCACGGGCGCTTGTGACTCGCGCAGCGCGTCCCAGAAGGTCTGATCCGAGACGTGCGAGACGTCGACCATCATGCCGAGCCGGTTCATCTCGTGGACGACCTCTACACCGAACGGCGTCAATCCGCCGTGACTGGGCGGGAGAGCCGTCGCGTTCATGCCCGCCGAGTCCGCCCAGTCGGTGTGGAACGCATGCGTGAGCGTCATGTAGCGCACGCCGAGCCGGTAGAAGTCGCGCAGCACCGAGAGCTTGTTCTCGATCATGTGACCGCCCTCGACGCCCAGCAGCGACACGAGCTTGCCGGCGGCGACGCCGCGCCGGATCCCGGCGACGTCGGTCGCCACCACGACGTCGGCCGGGTAGCGGCGCGCGAGCTCCCAGACGGCGTCGATCCGCTCCATCGCCTCGCGGATCGCGCGGCCGTCGCCCTCGACGTTGCCGACCCAGATCGACCAGAACTGCACGTCGAGGCCGCCCTCGCGCGCCCGCGGCAAGTCGATGCGCACGTCCGATTTCTCGTGGCGTGCCGCGAAGTCGAAGGCCGGGTCCTGGAAGCGCGGCGTCGTGTCCGCGTGCGTGTCGAGCACGATCGCGTCGCGGTGCACGCGCAGCGCGCGCGCCTCCGCGTCCTCGACCGGCGGCCGCGCGCAGGCGGCGCCCGCGCAAGCCAGCAATACCCCGAGCGCAGCTCTGGTCGTCACGAGCGATCTCCTCTTTCGGGTATCATGCGCGCCGCGGGAGGGGACGCGCATGACCACGTCTCCGAACTGGAACTGTGACACCGTTCAGTGTACCCAGAGGATGTTCGGGCACTTCCATGCATCGGTAGAGTGGCATACGTGGCCTCTGGACGCGCGATTCTCCCGGCTCTCCCCACTCCGGGCAACCGCAACGAGCGCCTCGACATGTCGCTCGAGGCCGCCGAGGCTTCGCGACAAGCGACGAACGCGGGCGGCGCGAGTGCGAAGGATCACCGCAAAGCGCCGAGGATGCGCGCGGACATGATCGTCGCGGGCGAGAGGCCACGCTTCGTCGATCTCGTCGCCTGTGTAGTCTCGGTCGGCCGACCGAAGTGATTCGCTTCGCGCACCTGCTCGCCGGACTCGTCGGCGTGTTCTTCGCGGGCATCGGCCTCGCGAAGGTGGGCGGGCAATTCGGTCTGGACGACTTCCTCGCGCTCGGCTGGTCGCTCTGGGTGTTCCAGCTGACGGGCGTCGTCGAGCTCTTCGGCGGGCTCGCGCTGCTCTGGCCGCGAACGCGCCGCGCCGGTGCGTTCGCGCTGTTGGCCGTGATCTGGGTCTTGTGCTGGCAGCCCGCGACGCACAGCTTCGGCCCCACGGCGGGTGGTGCCGTACTGATCGCGGCGCTCGCCGTCCTGCTGCTGCTTCCGACTCGCGACGCAACCGCGCGCTGAGTCACTGCAAGGGACGCAGGCGCCGCGGAGAACGACCTCGCTCGGAGGTCACCTGGTCGGGATCAGCGACTGGGCAGAGCAGGACCAGCTCGTCGACCGCGAGGCCAGTCCGCCTCTGCAAGGCGAATCGGTGACGCAGCCGAGCGCAGCTCTCGTTGTCACGAGCGATCGCCTCTTTCGGGTATCATGCGCGCCGCGGGAGGGGACGCGCATGACGACGGCTCCGAACTGGAACTTCGGCGACATTCTCGACGCGCTCGACGCTTCGTTTCCGGGCGATGCGCCGGCGCTGATTCACGGCGAGCGCACGACCCCCTGGCGCGAGCTCGGGCGGCGTTCGAACAACTTGGCGGCGGCGCTGCGCGCGCGCGGCGCCGAGCCGGGCGACAAGATCGCGTTCTACCTGCGCAATCGCCCCGAGTACGTCGAGGCGCTGGCGGCCTGCTTCAAGGCGCGGCTGGTGCCGGTCAACGTGAACTACCGCTATCTCGACGACGAGCTCTGGTACATCCTCGACAACTCGGACGCGAAGGTGGTGCTGTTCGACGCCGAGTTCGCGGACCGCGTCGAGGGCCTGCGCAAGCGGCTCCCGCGCGTGGCGGCCTGGGTCGAGGTCGGCGACGGCGCGGGCCTCGGCGAGCCGTACGAGAAGCTCGCGACCACCGGCTCCGGCCAGCCGCTCGGCATCCGGCGCAGCGGCGATGACCTGCTGTTCCTCTACACCGGCGGCACGACCGGCATGCCCAAGGGCGTGATGTGGGCCGCCAACGATCTGTGGCACGCGCTCGGCGCCGGCGCGAACTCCCCGGCGAACGGAGGCGTCGCGCCCGAGACGCTCGCGCAGCACGTCGCGAACGCGGTGAAGGCGGGTTCGACGACGCGCCAGATCCCGTGCTGCCCGCTGATGCACGGCACGGGGCTGTTCACTGCGATCGGCACCCTGGTCTCCGGCGGCTGCGTGATCACTCTGGCCGGCAACAAGTTCGACTCGGTCGAGCTGTTCGACACCGTTCAGCGCCACGCGGCGAACTCACTCGTGATCGTCGGCGACGCCTTCGCGAAGCCGATGCTGAATGCGCTCGAGGAGAACCCGGGCCGCTGGGACATCTCGTCGGTGAAGCTCGTCGTCTCGTCCGGAGTGATGTGGTCGACCGAGGTGAAGCGGGGGCTGCTGAAGCACAACGGCGGCATGATCCTCACCGACTCGTTCGGCTCGTCCGAGGCGGTCGGCTTCGGCGTCTCGGTCATGACCGCGGCCGGCGAGGTGCGCACCGCCAAGTTCACCGTCGGCGACCGCTGCAAGGTGTTCAGCGAGGACCACCGGGAGATCGCCCCGGGCTCGGGCGAGAAGGGCTTCATCGCGCGCAGCGGTCCGATCCCGGTCGGCTACTACAAGGACCCGGACAAGACCGCGAAGACGTTCCCCACGATCAACGGTGTCCGCTACTCGATCCCCGGTGACTGGTGCACGGTCGAGGCGGACGGCACGCTGACCCTGCTCGGACGCGGCAGCGCCTGCATCAACTCGGCCGGCGAGAAGATCTACCCCGAGGAGGTCGAGGAGGCGCTGAAGACGCACCCCGACGTCGAGGATGCGCTGGTCGTCGGGGTGGCCGACGACCGCTGGGGCAATGCGGTGATCGGCGTGGTGCAGCTGCGCGGCGGCGCAGTCACCGGCGAGGAGAAGCTGCGCGCGCACGTGAAGGAGCGGCTCGCCGGCTACAAGGTGCCCAAGCGCGTCTTCGCCGTGCCCGCGATGTTCCGCGCGCCGAACGGGAAGGCGGACTACAAGACCGCCCAGCAGTTCGCCGCGGGCGAATACAAGTGAAGCGCGCGCTGCTCGCGACGCTTTTCTGTGTAGCGGCGACCGCGGCGTGGGCCGGCGACGATCCGACCGCGATCGCGCGCTCCGTCGGCGAGAAGTTCGGCGCGGCGTGCGGCGCGGGGAACGTCGACGCCGTGCTGGCGCTGTACCGGAAGGACGCCCGCGTCGTCTATCCCGGCGAGGGTGAGTCGGCGACCGACCCCGCGGCACTGCGGCGCATGGTGGCGGACACGTGCAAGCCGGGCGGCGCCAAGCTCGAGCTGGTGGGCTACAAGGCCGTCTGGATCGACAAGGCGCACACCGCGATCGCCAGCCTCGGCGACTGGCGGCTCAACGCGACGGGCCCGGACGGCAAACCCGTCGCGACGCCGGTGCGTGCCACCGAGGTGCTGGTCAAGACCAAGGGCGGTTGGATGTACGCCGTCGATCACGCGTCGATCGGCGTCGCGCCCCCGCCCCCTGCGCCGGGCACGAGTCGCTAGGATCGACGGCTCGCGCTGCCCTGAACGAGTGACTGGCTACAGGCGCTCGATGATCGTCCCGGTCCCGAGCCCGCCGCCGCAGCACATCGAGATCAGGCCGTAGCGGCCGCCGGTGCGCTCGAGCTCGTGCAGAGCCGTCGTGATCAGGCGCGCGCCGGTGCAGCCGGTCGGGTGGCCGATCGCGATCGCGCCGCCGTTCGGGTTGACGCGTGACTCGGCCGGCTTGCACTCCTTCATCCAGGCGAGCACCACCGACGCGAACGCCTCGTTCACCTCGCAGGTGTCCATGTCCTCGATCCTGAGACCCGCGCGGCCGAGCACCTTGCGCGTGGCCGGGATCGGGCCCTTCAGCATCGTGACCGGGTCGCAGCCCACGAGCACGGAGTCGACGATGCGCGCGCGCGGTCTGATGCCCAGGCGCTTCACGGCGTCGGCCGAAGCGAGAATCACCGCGGCGGCGCCGTCACTCACCTGCGAGGAAGTGCCCGCGGTGTGCAGGTTCTGACCGGGCACCGGTTGCAGGGCGGCGAGCTTCTCGAGCGACGTCTTGCGCAGGCCCTCGTCGCGCTCGACGCGCACGATTTCGCCCGTAGGCTTGCCCTCTTTGTCGACCCCCGGCGCGGACACGGGAATCACTTCGCGCTCGTAGCGCTTCTCTTCCCAGGCGCGGTTCGCGAGCTCCTGACTGCGCAGACCGAAGCGGTCGACGTCCTCGCGGGTGATTCCGTATTCCTTGCCGATCATCTCGGCGCCCGCGAACTGCGACGTGGGCTGATAGTGCTCCATGTAACTCTTCGGGATCGGCAACCCGCCCTTCATGGCGGCGCCGAGCGGAACGCGGCTCATCATCTCGAGGCCGCAGGCGAGCGCGATCTCTTCGAGGCCGGACCCGACCAGTCCCGCGGCCAAGGTGGTGGCCTGCTGGCTCGAGCCGCACTGTGAGTCGACCGTCGTCGACCCCACGTCCATTGGCAGACCCTGGGAGAGCCAGGCGATGCGCGCGATGTTGAACGTCTGCTCGCCGACCTGCGAGACGCAGCCGCCCACGACCTGGCCGATCGCCTCGGCCGGCACGCCGCTGCGGTCCAGCGCGGCCTTCTGCACGGTGCCGAGCAGGTCGGCGGGGTGCATCCCGGCCAACCCGCCGCCGCGCCGGCCGATTGGACTTCGCACTGCCTCGACGATGTAAACTTCGCGCACGTTGGTGACCCCCTTGATTGGCTCGCGGCGCAATCTACACGCTCGAGGCAGAGGGGCTCAAGGCGAGGGAACACGGCGAGCGTCACAGACGCGGTCCGCCTGTTGTGGGCTGACCCCGCGCGCGTAATCATCACGACCCGCCCAAGGCACTCTCCGGCAGCGCCTCATCCGCGGCTCGGAGCACGACGCAGAGGTAATGGCACAAGACGACGAGCACTCGAACGGGCCCGCGAACGGAAGCTCCCCGGGCCGCGAGCGGCCCCGACAGCGCCTCGACTCCGTGGTCATTCGCTTTGCGGGCGACTCCGGCGACGGCATGCAGCTGACGGGCACCGAGTTCACGCGCACGGCCGCGCTCTACGGGAACGACATCGCGACGTTCCCCGACTTCCCGGCGGAGATCCGCGCGCCCGCCGGTAGCCTGGCGGGCGTCTCGGGCTTCCAGCTGCAGTTCTCGTCGAACGAGATCTTCACCGCCGGCGACGCGCCGGAGGTCCTGGTCGCGATGAATCCCGCCGCGCTGCGCACGAACCTGCCCGACCTCGAGCCCGGGGGTCTGCTGATCCTGAACTCGGGGGCGTTCAAGGCAAAGAACCTCGAGCTCGCCGGCTACGAGAAGAGCCCGCTCGAGGACGGCAGCCTCGCGAAGTACCGGCTGATCCCGATCGACTTCAGCAAGCACGTCGGCACCGCGCTCGCCGGGACCGGCATGTCGAGCCGCGAGATCGCCCGCACGCAGAACTTCTTCGCGCTCGGCCTGCTGTTCTGGCTGTACGGCCGCGATCCGGAGCCGGAGCTCGTCTCGATCCGCAAGAAGTTCGCCAAGAGCCAGGAGCTCGCCGACGCCAACTGCAAGGTGTTCCAGGCGGGCTACCACCTGGGCGAGACGCTCGAGCTCTTCGACGCGCGCTACGAGGTCCCGCCCGCCAAACTCGAGGGCGGTCACTACCGGAACATCACCGGCAACGAGGCGACCGCGCTCGGCCTGGTGACTGCCGCGAAGCTCGCGGGCCTGCCGCTGGTGTACGCGAGCTACCCGATCACGCCGGCGTCCGACGTGCTGCACAACCTCGCCGGCTACGCGCGTTTCGGCGCGACGACGTTCCAGGCCGAGGACGAGATCGCGGCGGTGGGCGCCGCGCTCGGCGCGGCGTTCGGCGGCGCGATCGGAGTCACCGGCACCTCGGGCCCCGGCTTCGCGCTGAAGCAAGAGGGGATCGGCCTCGCGGTCGCCGTCGAGCTGCCGCTGGTGGTCGTGAACGTGCAGCGCGCGGGTCCGTCGACCGGCATGCCGACCAAGACCGAGCAGGCGGACTTGCTGCAGGCGATCGTCGGCCGCAACGGCGAGAGTCCGATCGCCGTCGTCGCGCCCGCGACTCCCGCGGAGTGCTTCGACCTCGCGATCGAGGCCGTGCGGCTCGCGATCGAGCACATGTGCCCGGTGGCGTATCTCTCCGACGGCTCGCTGGCGAACGGTGCGGAGCCGTGGCAGCTCCCCGAACCCGAGGACCTCGAGCCGATCCGCGTCGCGTTCCGCACCGAGCCCGAGAACTTCGCGCCGTTCCTGCGCGACTCACGACTGGTCCGCCCCTGGGCGATTCCCGGCACGCCCGGCGTCGAGCACCGGATCGGCGGAATCGAGAAGGAAGACGTCTCCGGCAACATCTCGTACGACCCCGAGAACCACGAGCACATGGTGCTGACTCGCCAGGCGAAGATCGACCGCATCGCGGATCGACTGCCGCCGGCGGTGATCGACGGCCCGCCGAAGGGCGACGTGCTCGTGGTGGGCTGGGGAGGCACGTTCGGCGCGCTGCGGCAAGCCACGCTTCAGCTGCGCGCCGAAGGCCACGCGGTCGGTCACCTGCACCTGCGCTACCTCAATCCGCTGCAGGCGAACGTCGGCGACCTGCTCCGCCGCTATCGGCGCGTCGTCGTCGCCGAGCTGAACCGCGGGCAGCTGCGCTCGATCCTGCGCGACAAGTTCCTGATCGATGCGCGCGGGCTGAACAAGATCCAGGGCAAGCCCTTCAAGGTGCGCGAGGTCGTCGAAGCCGTGCGCGCGCTGCTGACTCCGTCGGCCGGCGCGCGAGAAGGGTTGCACTCGTGAGTCAGCTGATCGCGAACGGCGGCGAGCACAAGAAGCTCACCAAGAAGGACTTCGAGAGCGACCAAGCGGTGCGCTGGTGCCCCGGCTGCGGTGACTACGCGATCCTTGCTCAGATGCAGAAGGTGATGCCCGAGCTCGGCATCCCGAAGGAGAAGATCGTCTTCGTCTCCGGCATCGGCTGCAGCTCGCGCTTCCCGTACTACATGGACACGTTCGGCTTCCACACGATCCACGGCCGTGCCCCCGCGATCGCGACGGGGCTGAAGCTCGCGCGACCGGAGCTCACGGTCTGGGTCGTGACCGGCGACGGCGACGCGCTCTCGATCGGCGGGAATCACCTGATTCACGCGCTGCGCCGCAACGTCGACCTGAAGATCCTGCTCTTCAACAACAAGGTCTACGGACTCACCAAGGGCCAGTTCTCGCCGACCTCCGAGGTCGGAATGAAGACCAAGAGCTCGCCGTCCGGCTCGGTCGCGCGGCCGTTCAGAACCCTGTCACTCGCGCTCGGGGCCGAGGCCACTTTCGTCGCACGCGCGGTCGACACCGAGACGCAGCACCTGCAGCGGATGATCTCGCGCATGGCGGAGCACAAGGGCACCGCGCTGCTCGAGATCTACCAGAACTGCCCCGTCTACAACGACGGCGCGTTCGACGAGCTGAAGGACCGCAAGACCAAATCGGATCACCTGCTCTCGCTCGAGCAGGGCCAGCCGCTGGTGTTCGGCAAAGACGAGGACCGCGTCGTGAAGCTCGACACCGCGCACACGCGCCTGTATGTGGCGAAGCGCGGCGAGGCCGACGGCGGCGTCGAGATCACTCACGACGAGGCGAGCGCGGATCCGGGTCTCGCGCTGCTGCTCGCGCGCTGCGCGCCGCCCCAGTTTCCGACGCCGATCGGCGTTCTGCGCGCCGTTTCGGAGCCGACTTTCGAGGACCAAACCCTGGCCCAGAACCGGGCACAGATCGCGGCGCGCGGCGAGGGAACGCTGAAGGAGCTTCTCTACGCGGGCGACCGCTGGGACGTCTAGGAATCGAGGAGATCCGCAGCGATGCAACCGAACTCGTTCGACCTCATGTACATGTTCGCGGCGACCTGCGGCGTGCTCTTCATCCCGGTGATCTTCGGCTTCGTGGCCGTCCTGCTCGAACGCGACTGAGCCAGCACTCCGGGCCGGGGCAGATTCTTCACGGCCTCCTCACGGCCGTGTCACGGCGGCTGCGACTTCGCGGGTTAGCATGGCGCGCGTGAGTCGAGTTCGCGCGGTTTCGGGGATTCTCGCGGCGATCGCCGGGCGCGGGCCGCTCGTGCGGGCCGACTCGGCCGGACCGAGACGGAGGGTTACGCTGGTTGCCGGGCAAGGCATCCAGACGAGGAGCCCGCTAGAGCACCGCAGCGATCCGCGGAGCCGAGCCGCGTGCTCGGCCACACGCAGTCCCGGCCCGAAGACCGGCTCTCGCAATCGTCTTTCCACTCCGCTTGCGCGTGTACTGCGCCACGGAACTTGTCCCGGAGTAACGTAATTCATGGTACAACGGTGGATACTTGGGCCTTGTGGGCGTTCACCTACGCGACTTACACTCACGCCCATGCTGACAGTCCGGTCAGGATCCATGACCGGGCCAGACGGGATCGAAGACCGATGACTCAGCGAACATTCCGAGCGGCGCTGGTATTCCTCGTCCTGCTGGCAGGCCCGGCGGCTGCGAGCTCGATCGGGAAGAGCAGCCCGCACTCGGCGCCGAAGCCGGCTCCGACGCTCCAACAGATCCTCGACGGGCTGGTCGTGTCCGGCCCGGCGATCGACGCGAACGCGTCGCAGAACATCGAGCTCTGGCAGAACACCTCGAGCCCGCTCACGGCGCGCGTCGCCGCCAATTTCACCGGCAAAGAGAAGGTCTCGTTCGGGATCTACGACCCCGATCAGGCCACCAAGCCGGCCTATCTGCTGCGGGACGCGCTGAGGGACGTCGCGACCGTCACGTTCAGCGACGACGACACGATCGTGATTCGCAGCGGGCTGCAGAAGAAGGCGTCCGGCTTCGACGGGCCGTTCGGATTCGTGCTGAAGGACACGCCGGCGAAGCACCAGAACCCGGCCTTCATCTTCACCCAGGCGGATCTCAATGGCGGCGTCCGCGTGAAGGTATTCCAGGGGAATGACTCGACGATGCTCAAGCTTCCAGGTCAGCGGCCCGGTCTGTTCCTCGACAGTCAGTTCCTGATTGCGTTCGAGACCGGCAGCACTGACAAGGGCTTCAACGACTACGTCGTGCTCGTGTCCGGGATCGTGCCGGGGGTACCCGAGCCCGCAACGCTCGGGCTGATCGCGATCTCCCTCGCTGTCTTGGTCGGACGGCGCGGGCGCTCTGCCTGAAACGAGGTCCTCCGTGCGCCGCCTGCTGGTCTCTGCGCTCCTCCTGGCGGTAGCCACGGGCGCCACGGTCTCCCCCGACGGCGCTAGCGAGACGCATCACGGCACGGCGGCGGCGACCGACGTCGGGCACGACAGCGACAGCCGGCTGCTCGCGGCCACGCGCGAGGGCGACGTCGACGCGGCGACCGCTGCGCTCGCCGCTGGCGCGTCGCTCCAGTGCACCAACGCCGAGGGCGAGACACCGCTCGCGCTCGCAGCCCAGCTCGGCTCGGACGAGCTGGTCGACTTCCTCCTGTCTCGCGGCGCCGCGGTCGACTCGCGCGACCCGAGCGGCTGGACGGCGTTGCTGCACGCGAGCGCGCAGGGCTCGCGCGAAGTCACGGGTCTCCTGATCAAGCACCACGCGCGCGTCGACCTCGCGGACGATCAGGGCTTCACGCCGCTCATGCAGGCGAGCGCGCGCGGCTTCACGAGCATCGCGGTTCAGCTGCTCGACGCCGGGGCGAGCGTCGCGGCTCGCAACGCGGCTGGGCTGAACCCGCTTCACTTCGCGGCCGCGGAAGGTCGCGTGCCGATCGTGCGCCTGCTGCTCCAGCACAAGGCCGATCCCAACGGGCTGAGCGCGACCGGGCAGACACCGATCATGCTCGCCGCGCTGAAGGGGCGAACCGGCGTCGTCGACGCCCTCGCGCGCGCCGGGGCAAATGTGAACGCGCGCGCGCTCGACGGGCAGACCGCGCTGATGTACGCGGCCTCGGCCGGCCGCACCTACACGGTGGGCGCGCTCCTCGCCGACGGCGCCACGCCGGCCAGCGTCGACGACGCGGGCCTCTCCGCCTTCGATCACGCCAGAGCGGAGAAGCACGACGACATCGCGAACCTGCTCGGGAGCCTGCGCGCCGACAGCGGCGAAGAGGCGGTCGCCGCAGCGGATGCGACCAGCTCCCGCAGCCCGACGAACTCGCTGATTGCCGCGCTGCTCGCCAAGGGCGCGGACGTCAACGCGCGTTCCGTCGAGGGCAAGACCGCGCTGCTCCTGGCCGCCGAGAAGGGCCGTGGCGAGACGGTGCGCAAGCTGCTCGACAGCGGTGCCTCGATCGACGCGCCCGACGCCTCTGGCGATACCGCGATCGAGGTCGCCGCACGCGAGGGGCACCGAGACGTCGTCGACGAGCTTCGCCGCGCGGGAGCCGATCTCTCGAAAGCCGATCCGGCGCTCCTGCTTCCGGAGCTTCGCATCGCGAACGACCTCTTCGTCGACGCGGCGCAGAAGGGGGACTTGAAGCTGCTCGCGGCGATGATCGA
Source organism: Myxococcota bacterium (assembly GCA_044450765.1). Classification (GTDB taxonomy): domain Bacteria; phylum Myxococcota_A; class UBA9160; order SZUA-336; family SZUA-336; genus VGRW01. The sequence goes on from JBIOJK010000045.1 coordinate 16,792, forward strand.
CAAGGGCGTCGACGTCGACGCGCGCAGCCGCGCCGGCTTGTCGGGGCTGGGTGAAGCGGCGCGCGCGGGCGAGCTCGACTCGGTCCGCATCCTGCTCGGCGCGGGCGCGAATATCGACGACACCACGAACGCGGGTCAGACCGCCCTCTACCGCGCGGCCAGCGAGGGACGCACCGACGTCGTGCGCGCGCTGGTCCGCGCGGGAGCCGACGTCAACGCGAAGACGAACGTCGGCACGACCCCGCTGCAAGTCGCCGCGTCGAACGGCCAAGAGGCGATCGCACGCATCCTGCTCGAAGGCGGCGCGGATCCGCGTATCGGCTCCGGCGACGGGCAGAGCGCCCTCGCGCGCGCGGCGCGCGAAGGTCACACGCGCATCGTGGAGCTGTTGGTCGAGCACGACGCCAGCCTGGGCGTGCGCGGCGAGCCGGGCCGAATCGCGCTCACGCGCGCCGCGCAGACGGGGCAGCTCGAGTCAGTCGTCTCGCTGCTGAACGCCGGCGCCGATCCGAACGCGCGCGACCGCAAGGGCATGACCGCGCTGCAGCTCGCCTCGCAAGAGGGCTACACCGATGTCGCGCTCGCACTCCTGCACGCCGGTGCGGATCCGAACAACCGTGCGCACGGTGGTCAGACGCCGCTGATGCTGGCCGCGATGAAGGGCCGCTCGGTCGTCGTGACTTCTCTGCTCGAGGGCGGCGCGGAGGTCGACGCGCGCAGCTCGACCGGCCAGACCGCGCTGATGTACGCGGCGTGGAAGGGGCGGGTGCGGGCGCTGATGGTGCTGCTGGGCGCGGGCGCCAAGGTCGACGCGAAGGCCGAAGACGGTCAGACCGCGCTCCTGCGCGCGGTGCGCGAAGGTCACCTCGACGCCGCGCGGATCCTGCTCGACAAGGGCGCCAACCCGAACACGCGCGATCGCTCGGGCTGGACGCCGCTCCTGCTGGCGTCGGCCGCGGGTCACAGCCCGATCGCGCTGCTGCTGCTCGAGAAGGGCGCCGACCCGAACGTGAAGTCACAGGACGGCCGCACCGCGCTGATGATGGCATCGGTGCTTCCCGGCGGCGGCGACGAGCGCGAGCGGCGCCGACGCGAGAACAACAACGCCCTGGTGAAGGCGGCGCGCGACGGGCAGATCTCCTACCTGCGCGCCTTGCTCGCGGCGGGCGCGCAGGCGGACGCGCGCGACGACCAGGGCTGGACCCCGCTGCTGCACGCGTCGGCGGCCGGCCACGGCGACATCGTGCAGCTGCTGTTGCAGCGCGGCGCGGATCCGAACGCGCGCACCGCCGACGGCCTGTCGGCGGCTACACTCGCCACCTCGCACGGTCATCCCGACATCGTGCGGATGCTGTTCGACACCGGGCCCGCGCAGTAGCGCGCGACCCGGTCGCGGCCGGGGGACGCATGCTCGAGACCGACGCGCTGGGACGAGAGCACGAGTTCTCGGCGCCGCCCGCGCGCATCGTGTCACTCGTCCCGTCGTGGACCGAGGCGCTGTTCGCGCTCGGCCTCGACGCGGAGATCGTCGGGGTCACCGATTTCTGTGTACACCCCGCGGCGCGCGTGGCGCGCGTGACGCGCGTCGGCGGCACGAAGAATCCGGACGTCGCCGCGATCGCCGCTCTGCGCCCCGATCTGGTGATCGCGAACAAGGAGGAGAACCGCAGGCGCGACGTCGAGCGGCTCGAGGCCGCCGGCCTGCGCGTCTTCGTGACCTACCCGCGCACGGTCGCCGGCGCGCTGGGCGAGCTGCGCGCGCTCGGCCGCATCGTCGCGCGCGCGGGACCGGCGGACTCGATCGGGCGCGAAGTCGAGTCACTCCTCTACGCGCTCGCGCGGCGCGCGCCGTCACGGCGTCCGCGCGCCGTCGCGCTGGTCTGGCGCGATCCGCTCATGGTCGTGGGCGGCGACACGTTCGCCAGCGACCTGATCGCCTGCGCGGGCGCGGAGAATCCATTCGCCGGCTCGGGCGCCGAGCGCTACCCGCGCGTCGACGCGCGCGCGCTCGAGGCCGCCGCGCCGGACGTGCTCCTGCTGCCGACCGAGCCCTACCGCTTCGAGGACGCGGACCGCCGCGAGCTGCTCGAGCTCGCATGCCCAGCCGCTCGCAGCGGCCGGGTCCACATCATCGAAGGCGAGCTCCTGTCGTGGTACGGCCCGCGCGTGCCGCGGGCGCTCGCGACGCTCGCGGAGCTCTTCTCCGACTAGCTGCGCGACTGCCCTCGGCTCGCCCCTCTGGCTCTCAGGTCGCGCTCGGGGCAGGCCGGCCGAGCGCGGTGCCGCAGCTCGCGCAGAAGCGCGAGCCGGACGGATTCGCGGTGTTGCAGCTCGGACAGGGGATCGCCTCCGCGCGCTGTCGCGCGCCGCAGCTCGAGCAGAAGTTTGCATCGGCCGAGAGACCGAAGCCGCACGCCGAGCACTGACTCGTCGCCGGGCTCCCGCCGAGCGCACGAGTCACGACACCGGCCATGCCCGCGCCGAGCCCCAGCCCGGCGCCGGCGCCGACTCCCGCCGCGGCGAGGCCGCTGCCCCCGCCGCCGGCCGCCGACTTCTCGAGCGCGTTCGCCGCCTGGTAGCGCACGAACTTGTCGAGCGAGCCGACCGCGGCCATGCCGCCGCGCTTGTCGATCATCTCCTGCACGTGGTCGGGGGGCGAGATCGAGAGCACCTTGAAGTCGGCGACGGTCACTCCGTACTTCTCGAAGTCGGCCAGCACGTGCGCCTGGATGCCCGCCGAGATCTCGACGTAGTGCTGCGCCAGATCGAGCACGGTGTGCAGGTGCGAGCCGAGAAACTCCGCCACTTGAGTCACGATCAGTCCACGGAAGAAATCGGCAAGTGCGTCGGTGGTGAACTCGCCGACGGTGCCGACGAGCGAGTTCAGGAACACCTGCGCGTTCGTGATCCGGAACGAGTAGATGCCGAAGGCGCGCAGCCGGACCATGTCCAGCTCGCTGTCGCGGAACAGGATCGGCTCCATCGTGCCCCACTTCTGGTTCACGAAGGTGCGCAGATTCGCGAAGTAGACCTCGGCGCGGAACGGGCTCTGGCCGCCCATCGGCAGCGACAGCGCCTTCGTCAGCAGCGGCACGTTCATGGTCGTGAGCGTGTGTCTGCCCGCGCCGAACGTGTCGAGCGCGCGGCCGTCGCGCACGAAGATCGCGGCCTGACTCTCGCGCACGATCAGCTGCGCTCCGAGCTTGATGTCCGCCGATCCCTGCTCGGGGAAGCGCGAGACGATCGTTTCGAGCGAGCGGTCGAGACACTCGATCACTTCGATGAACTGCGACATGACTACCTCGATCCCAGCCCGAGGATCGCGTTGCGCCGATCGGCGAGCGCGAGTCCGAGCTTCTTCACGTTGCCGCGCAGCGATGCCGGCGAGAAGTCCGCGTTTGCGACCTGCGCGGCCAGCTCCTCCACCTGCGCGACGATGCGTTCGTCCTGGGCGTAGACGGCGTCGAGCGCGGCGTCCGAGTCGAGCTTCCGCTCGTCGAAGAACCCCGAGTAGCCGCGGTCCGCGAAGCGCAGCTCCGCGCGCAGCTTCTCCACCTGGGCGATCAGATCCTGATACTCGCCCATCTCTTCGAGCGCGGCCTTCGCGATCGCCTCGTGCAAGTCACTCACCACGCACTCGAGCCGCTGCGCGCCGTGGTCGCGCAGGATCTTGTCGGCTTCGCGGCGCTCCTCGCGCCCGACATAGCCGCGGAAGCCAGGCACGCGCGCGGCGAGCCGCTCGAGCGAGCCGCGCTGTTCGCGCAGAGTCTCCACGACCTTGGCCATCGCTTCTCCTTCACAGCCACATGCGGCGGCGGCGCCACTGCGCGCACCTCGGCCTGATTCGGCGGCGCGCTCGAGCGGCTTGAGCGGGGCTCAGCGCAGCGAGAACGCCAGCGAACGGCGCGGAATCTGCCCGGCGTCCTCGAGCACGGCCCGCGCGACGGGCTTGGGAAACACCGGCCCCTGGCGCAGATCGCGCTGCGCCGCAGGTCCCGCGGGCAGCCATTGTCCGCCGTGGATCGGCAGCGGCAGGACGACCAGCCGGGGGGCGCCGAGGGTCACCTGCGCGTCGGCGACCCACTGCTTGAAGCTCAGGCCAGTCAGTCTGCGCGTGCTCTGCCGGTCGTGCAGCGCCACCAGCGCGAAGTGCGCGAGCGCGCTCGCCTGCTGCTCGTCGAGCTCGACGTCCAGCGAGCTCACGCCGTCGCCCGGCTGCGGCCGGCCGACCTCGACCGTCGGCTGGCGCCAGGTCGCGACCGCGCACAGGGCGGCGAATGCGTCGTCGAGCTCGCGCGCGCCGAACACCGCGCGCGCCGGCAGGAAGAGCCGCGCCTCGGCCGGGTCGTTCTCGCGGAAGCGCGTCGCCGCCGGCTGCGGACTCACCTTTTCGAGCCAGTCCCAGAAGCGCGTGAACTCGAGATTCCCGGCGCGCACGCGCGCGGGAAACGCCCAGAACGGATAGCCGATCAGCGCTTCCGCGCCGTCAGTCTTGGCGGTCGGCGAGAACTCGTACGCGAGCTCGCTCAGGCCTGCGGCCGAGATCCGAATTCCGACGTGACAGGTGGCGCAGAACGCGACGCACGCGCGCGGCGAGAGCGCGAGCTCGGCGCCGCAGTTCGGACACTCCGAGGCGATCGCGCGCAGCACCGGCTTGCGCAGAACCTCCTCGAGCGGCCGAGGGGCGAGCGCCCGGTACAGATCGGTCTCGTGCCCCTCCAGTCGACCGGCGACGGTCCCGAACTGGCGATCGATCAGATAGTCCTCGAGCTCCGTCCCGCGCCGAATCCGCGCGAAGCCCATCTGCTTCCAGACGCGCAGCCGCCGCTCGGAGCAGATGTCCTCGAGGTGCGAGATGACCTCGAGCCCCGGGTCGGTCTGCACGCGCGCGCGGTCCCCGATCGGCTCGCATTCCGCGCCGCTGGCGACGTCGAGCGCCCGCCCGCCGGCGCGCGCGAGATGCGACTCCTGCAGCAGGGCGACGCGCGAGCCGCGCAGCTTCAGTCCGCGGTCTCGCAAGTTGAAGCGCGCCGGGTCGTAGCGCCGGCGCACGTCCTCGGTGCAGATGCTCTGCACGATCGACTCCTTCGCCTCGCCGCGCCGCCCGAGCACGCCCTGAAACACGGTCCGCTCGTGCAGCTCGTAGGGCACCAGGAAGTCACCGGCCTCGGCCAGCGAGAGTTCGCGCTCGAGCCGCGCGCGAAACTCGGCCACCTGCGCCTCGATCACGGCCGGGAACTCGACCCCATTGCCGTCGGGCCCCTTGGCGCGCCCGATCAACTCGTTCCGGTGACTCTCGGTTTCGTTGCGGATCAGCAGCGCCAGTCCGTCGGCCGAGGTCGAGCCGCCGTCGGAGACGGCGAACACTTCCTCGCCGAGCGCGCGCTCACACGCGAGCACCGAGCCGCAGAAGCTGCAGCGAAAGGAGTGGTCCCAGACGCCGGCGACGAAGGTCGCTCCGCACTCGGTGCACTCGAGCTCGACCTCGAGGCGCTGCTCGAGATCGTCGCCGGGCCGCGCTGTCTTCGGCACGTCGGTCATGCCAGGAACAATCGTCGCGTCCCTGTCGAACCTGATGCTTCGGACTAGACTTGCCGGTTGCAGGGACTTTCCGCGCCCCTTTTTCGGCGCCGGGACACACTATCTCTAGCAGGCCTGCGTTGGCGACCTGCTGCCGGCGCAAAACCTTGGGTCAGGGCAGGGCTTTCGAGTGACCGAGCGCTACTCCGCCGCCGTCGACCGGACGCTTCGCTTGCGCGACGGCCGCCAGCTCGGCTTCGCGACCTTCGGCGACGCAGACGGGCTGCCGGTCTTCTACCTCCACGGCTCCTTCGGATCGCGGCTCGAGGGGCGCATCGCGCACGTCGCCGCGCTGCACCGCCATGTCCGCCTGATCTCCGTCGATCGATCGGGCTTCGGCCTCTCCGATGGGCGGCCGGGCGCCAAGCTGGTCGACTGGCCGCCGGATCTCGAGGAGCTCGTCGACCAGCTCGCGATCGACCGCTTCTCGCTGCTCGGGGTCGCCGGCGGCGGCGCCTTTGCCCTGGCCTGCGCGGCGCACCTGCCCGAGCGCGTGAGGTCGGTGGCGCTGGTCAGCAGCACTGCCCCGCACGAAAGCCCGGGGGCGCTCGCTGGCATGGATCCGCGCGCGCGCATGGCCCTGCACTTCCTGCCCCGCCGAGTGCCTTGGCTGTCGCGGCTGCTGTACGAGCGCTCGGCGCGGCTCGCCGACCGGGATCCGCTGCGCCTGCTGCGCGAGGTGTCGGGCACCTTGCCCGCTTCGGAGCGCGCCTCGCTCGACTCGCCCGAGATCGTCTCGATCTTCATGGACGCCGCGTACGAGGGCTTCCGCTCCGGCGTGGCGGGGGTCGTGCAAGAGCTGCGCGTGCTGGCGGAGCCGTGGGGCTTCGGGCTCGGCGAGGTGCTCGCGCCGGTCTTCCTGTGGCACGGCGAGACCGACCGCGTGAGTCCGCTGGCGATGGCGCAGACACTCGCCCGCGAGATCGCGAAGTCGCAGCTGCAGACGATTCCCGAGCGCGGCAGCGCGATCGCGGTCGACTGCGTTCCCGACGCGATCGCGACCCTGGCCGCCTACGCGCGCCAGAGTGACTGACTCAGCTCCAGCCGTGCGCGACCGGAATCACTTCGCCGGCCAGCCGGCGCGTCTGCTCGAGCAGCTCGCCCTCGCTCTGCGCCAGCGGGATCAGCACGAACTTCGAAATCCCGACCGCGCGGTACTGGGACACCCGCTCCAGCACCGCGCTCGCGTCACCCAGGGCGAAGTAGGCCTTCGGATCGAAGTCGACGCCGCCGTCGCGGGCGCGCGCGGAGAACGCGCGCGAGATGCGAGAGACCAGTGAGTCGTCGGCCGGCCCCAGCCGGAAGGCGAAGCTCGCGCCGAAGTGATCCTCGGGAATCGGGCGGCCCTGCTCGGCTCCCAGCTTCTTGATCGCGGCGACCACCGGCGCGACCTGCGCGGGGGTCTGCACGCCGCCGAGCCAGCCCGTGCCGAGCTTCACCGTGCGCCGCACCGCGGCCGGGCTCGAGCCGCCGATCCAGAGCGGCAGCGGCTGCTGCACGGGGCGGGGCGCGATCGAGACACCGTCGTAGTGGTGGAACTCGCCGTCGAAGCTGACTCGCTCCTCGCTCCACAACCGGCGCGCGATCTCCAGCACCTCGTCGGCGCGGCGGCCGCGCTCGCCGGGGTCGCGCCCGGTCGCACGGAACTCCGCCGCCTTCTCGCCCCCGACGCCGAAGACGGGCAACAGGCGCCCACCCGAGAGCCAGTCGATCGTGGCGCACTGCTTGGCCAGCACCAGCGGATCGCGCAGCGGCGCGACCACGGCGTTCATGCCGAACTTCACGCGCTGCGTGGCGCCGGCCAGCGCCGCCATCACGGACAGTGACTCGAGGAACGGCTGCTCCGAGACGAGTCGATCGGTCTGCCAGATCGAGTCGACGTCGGACGACTCACAGAGCTCGACCCAGTCGAAAAAGCCGCGCGGTGTGGCGGAGGGCAGGGTGGAGATGCCGACGCCGATGCGCGGCTTCACGAGCGCTCGCTCCGCACCTGCGTGCGCCCGCGCGCCCGCACGTCGCCGCGCGCGCGCTCGACCGCCTCGGCAGTCACCGCTCGGTTCGCGGACCCGGAGAGCGCGCGCTCGGTCGCCAGAGCTTCGCCGAAGGCGAGCGCGAAGCCCGCGTCGATGATGCGCTTGTACGAGCGCAGCGCGGCGTCGGGGACCGACAGCATGTCGCGCGCGAGCGCGCGGCAGGTCGGCAGCAGCTCCGCGGGCGCGACGACCCGGTTGACCAGGCCCCAGGCGGCCGCGGTGGCGGCGTCGAGAAAGTTGCCGGTGAGTGAGAGCTCCTTGGCGCGGTACACGCCGATCGCCCGCGAGAGCTTCTGCGAGAGGCCCCAGCCCGGCATGATGCCGACACGCGCGTGTGTATCCGCAAAGCGCGCTTCCGCCGACGCGATCAACACGTCGCAGGCCAGCGCCAGCTCGAAGCCGCCGGTGATCGCGACGCCGTTGATCGCGCCGAGGATCGGCCCCTGGAACTCCGCCAGCGCGGCGATCAGATCCGGGTCGCGCTGCCCCGCCGGCGCGCCGACCGGACCGGCGCCGCGGCCGAGCTCTTTCAGATCGAGCCCCGCGCAGAACGCGCGGCCCGCGCCCGTCAGGATGACCGCGCGCGTCTCCGGCTCGCGCGCGAGCTGCTCGAATGCGTCCGCGAGCGCGCCGCGCAGCTCGCGCGAGAGCGCGTTCATCGCCTGCGGCCGATTCAGGGTGAGCGTCGCGATTCCCTCCGCGCGCTCGACGACGAGGACGTTCTCGGACAAGCCAGTCTCCCAACGTGCGAGTTCGCGCATGATAGGCTCCCGCGTCCGCCGGCCACAAACAGGGCGCGGTGCCCCGCTGGCGAGCGGACTCCCCGGCAGGACAGTCAGTGATTCATGGCCGCGGCCCATAGCTGCGCGGTCCGCGCAGCTGCGCGAGCGCCGGCTGAATCCACTCCACCCACGCGCACAGTGCCGCGCGCGTGTGTCTGGGATCGATCAGGTCCGCCACGCCGAAGCCCTCCGCGCGCGCGAACGGATCGCGCCGCGCGGCGAGCGCGTCCTCGAGCTCTCTCCGCTTCGCCTCCGGGTCTGGCGCCGCCTCGATCTCGCGCCGGAACGCGACCGCCACGCCGCCCTCGAGCGGCAGCGGCCCGGACTCGGCAGACGGCCAGGCGATCACGTGACTGCCGGGCCCGAAGTGCGCCGCCGCAGCGACGCCGAACGCCTTGCGCACGATCACCGACGCCCACGGCACACTCGACTGCATCACGGCGAAGATCGCGGAGGTGCCGTGGCGGATCGTCGCGTCCCGCTCCGCGTCCGGGCCGATCAGGAAGCCCGGCTCGTCGACGAGACTCACGACCGGCAGGTGGAACGAGTCACAGAGCTCGACGAAGCGCCGCAGCTTCTGCGCGCCTTGCGCGGTCATCGCGCCGGCGTAGAAGTTCGGATCGTTCGCGAGCACGCCGACGGGCTGCCCGCGCAGGCGCGCGAGTCCGGTGATCTGCGAGCGGCCGTGGCCGGGCCCGAGCTCGAAGAAGCTCTCGCGGTCGAAGACGAGCTCGAGCGCGCGGCGCATCTTGTAGGTCCTGCGCCGCTCGCGCGGGACCAGCTCGATCAGCTCCTCGGCCGCGCGATCCGCGGGATCGTCGCAGGCCGTGACCGGCGCGGACTCCCAGACGTTCGTGGGCAGGTACGAGAGAAACCGGCGCACCAGAGCGAAGACGCCGCGCTCGTCCTGCGCGGCGTTGTCGACGACACCGCTGCGCAGGTGCACCGCCGCCCCGCCGAGCTCCTCCTTGGTCGCGCGCACGCCGCGCGCGCGCTCGACCAGAAGCGGTCCCGCGATCAAGACCTGTGCAGTGTCTCGCGCCATCAGCGCGAAGTGAGACGCGACCAGCCGCGCGGCGGGCAGGCCCGCGACTGCCCCGAGCGCCGCCGAGACGACGGGCGCGGTCGCCATCGCCTGCGCGAACGACAGGAAGCGCGGCGGCGCGTTGGAGGCCTCGACGACGATCGGAGCCGCACCGCGCGCAGGGTCTCTCGGCGCGACGCTGCCGCCGCCGCCTTCCAAGAGCCGCACCAGCGGCAGCCGGTGGCGCACCGCGAGCTCCTCGGCCAGCACCGACTTGCGCAGCCCCGCGGGCGACGGCGAGCCGCCGGCCTGCGTGAAGTCCTCGCCGCC
>JBIOJK010000046.1:0-26509 GCA_044450765.1 Myxococcota bacterium
CAGTGGCTTCAGTTCCAGAGCTACGAGGTCGGCGACTTCGTCCTCGCGCGCGGCAAACTCGTGCGCACGAAGAAGGGGGAGCTGTCGCTCGAGGCGCGCGAGCTGGGCTTTCTCGCGAAGGCCTTCCGGCCGCTGCCCGAGAAGTGGCACGGGCTGCAGGACGTCGAGGCGCGCTATCGCCAGCGCTATCTCGACATCCTCACCAACCCCGAGTCGCGCCGCGCGTTCGTGACTCGCTCGCGCATGATCAGCGCGATGCGCGAGTATCTCGACGCGAGGGGCTTCCTCGAAGTCGAGACGCCGATCCTGCAGCCGATCTACGGGGGCGGTCACGCGCGCCCGTTCACGACGGTGCACAACACCTACGACCAGCAGCTGTTCCTGCGCATCTCGTTCGAGCTGTACCTGAAGCGGCTCGTGGTCGGCGGCTTCGACCGCGTGTACGAGATCGGACGCGACTTCCGGAACGAGGGGGTGGACCGGAAGCACAACCCCGAGTTCACCATGCTCGAGGTCTACCAGGCCTACGCCGACTACCACGACATGATGGAGCTCGTGGAGGGCATGGTTGCGCTGGCGGCGGAGCGCGCGCTGGGCACGCCCACGGTGGAGCGCGACGGCGTGAAAATCGACTTCTCGCAGCCCTGGCCGCGGCGCAGCATGACCGAGCTGATCCGCGAGGCGTGCGGGATCGACATCGAGCGGGTGTCCGAGCTCGACTCACTCCGTGCCGCGGTGAAGCAGGCGCGCGTGCCGAACGTCGATCCTGGAGCAGCCAACACCTGGGCGGGTCTGGTGGACGCAGTGTTCTCCGAAACGGTCGAGCCGGGGCTCGTGTCCCCGACCTTCGTCGTCGACTACCCGGCGGCGCTGTCGCCGCTCGCCAAGCGCGACTCCGCACGGCCCCACATGGTCGAGCGCTTCGAGGGCTTCATCGGCGGCATGGAGATCTGCAACGCGTTCAGCGAGCTGAACGACCCGGACGACCAGCGCGTCCGCTTCGAAGAGCAGGCGGAGGCGAGCCGGCTCGGCGATCTGGAGGCGCAGCCGCTGGACGAGGACTTCCTGCGCGCGCTCGAGCACGGCATGCCCCCGACGGGCGGGATGGGGCTCGGGATCGGGCGGCTCGCGATGGTCTTCACCGGCGCGAGTCACTTGCGCGAGGTGAAGCTCTTCCCGCACCTGCGGCCGCGCGATGATTGAAGTCCTCTCTCGGGGCCTCGGCTTCGTCTCGGCGAGCCTGGTGGCGCTGATCGCGCTGGCGTTCGGCGCCATGTTCCTGTTCTTCTCGGGCTCGGCCGCGCTGGTGCTGGGTCACTTCCTGCGCTTCGTGCGCTCGCCGCGCGTGGCGATCCCCGCGATCGCCCTCGCGGCGCTCGCGCTGGGAGCGGCCGCGCTGCTCGCCGGCGCGCCGATCTGGTGGTCTCCGCCGTTGGCGCAGCTCGGCGCGGGCCTCGCGGCTTGGCTCGCAGTGCGCGCGCGGCGGCTGCACCGGGCGTTCGCCTGGGGCGTGGGCGCGCTGTTCCTCGCCTGCGGCGCGCTCTTCCTGGTCGGCCTCGCGTTCCCGCAGTGGAGCGACGTCGCGCACGACGCGGCGCTGATCGCGGCGTTCGTGCTCCTGTTCGGCGCGGTCGGCCTGTGGCCGCTCGTGCTCGCAGGCCTGGTCGAGCACCGGCGCGCCAAGCCGGTCGAGTGGTTCATCGGCCTGCGCTATCTGGTCGCGCGCCGGCGGCAGACGTTCATCTCCGTGATCTCGGTGATCTGCGTCGTCGGCGTCGCGCTCGGCGTCGCGGTGATCACCGTCGTGCTGTCGGTCATGAACGGCTTTTCATCGATGTGGGAAGAAAAGGTGATCGGCGCGCGCGCACACTTCTCGGTCATGTCTCGCGCGGGCGACATCGAGCACTATCGGGATCTCGCGGAACAGGTGCGGGGCATGCCGGGCGTCGTCGGCGCGACGCCGTTCCTCGCGACCGACGCGATCCTGCGCGGCCACGACGGCGGGCTGCAGGCGATCGTGCTGAAGGGCGTCGACATCGACTCCGTCGCCGAAGCGACTCAGCTCGTGCAGACGATTCGCTCCGGGTCACTCGCGGATCTCGATCCCGACCCGCGCGGCGGCGAGATCGCGCGGCTGCCGGGCCTGATCGTGGGCTCGGAGATCGCGAACCGCTTCTTGCTGCGCGTCGGCGACCCGCTCGTCCTGATCTCGCCGATGGGCGGCCAGCCGACGCCGCTCGGTCCCGCGCCGCGGCTCGAGCGCTTCCGCGTCGCCGGCGTCTTCCGCTCCGACTTCTTCCAGTTCGACGAGAGCTTCGTGTACGCGAGTCTCGCGGGCGCGCAGAAGTTCATGAAGCTCGGCGACGTCGCGCAGGGCGTCGAGGTGCGCACAGTCGACGCCTACCGCTCGCGCGCGCTCGCGGGCCAGGTCGAGAGCGCGCTCGACGCGAACGGTCTCTACTACACGCGCGACTGGAAGGATTACTTCCCCGGCTTCTTCCAGGCGCTGAAGACCGAGCGCGTGATGATGTTCGTGCTGCTCTCCTTCATCATGGTCGTCGCCGGCTTCATCATCGTCGCGACCCTGATCATGATGATCATGGAGAAGTCACAGGACATCGCGATCCTGAAGACCATGGGCTGCGCGGACGACGGCATCCTGCGCGTGTTCGCCATCGAGGGCTTCCTGATCGGCGTGGTCGGGCTCGCCGTCGGCATCGGAATGGGGCTCGTGATCACCTGGAACCTCGACGTGATCCAATCCGGTGTAGAGCGCACGTTCGGCTTCGACGTGCTGCCCGCGAACGTCTACCAGCTCCAGCGGCTGCCGCACGCGGTCGAGCCGGCGCAGCTCGGGCTGATCTCGTTGATCGCGATGGTGCTCTCGATCGGCGCGACCTTGCTGCCGTCCTGGCAGGCGTCGCGGCTCGATCCGGCGGAGGCGCTCCGCTATGAGTGAGCTCGAAGCCGTCGGCGTCGTGAAGCGCTTCCGCATGGGCGAGGAGACGATCGAGGTGCTCGCCGGCGTGAACCTGCTGCTGCGCCCGGGCGAGTCACTCGCCGTGCTCGGTGTCTCGGGCGCGGGCAAGTCGACGTTGCTGCACATCCTGGGCGGGCTCGAGGGACCGACCGCCGGCTCGGTGCGCTTCGGCGGGCGCGACCTCTACACGCTCCCGCACGACGAGGTCGCCGCGTTCCGGAATCGCTCGCTCGGCTTCGTGTTCCAGTCACACCATCTGCTGCCGGAGTTCGACGCGCTCGAGAACGTGATGATGCCGCCTCTGCTCGCCGGTTTCTCGAAGCGCGAAGCGCGCGAGCGGGCGCGCGCGATCCTCGACTCCGTCGGACTCTCGCACCGGCTTCACCACGGGCCCGGCAAGCTCTCGGGCGGTGAGCGCCAGCGCGTGGCGATCGCGCGCGCGCTGGTGATGAATCCGGCGGTCGTGCTCGCGGACGAGCCGACCGGCAATCTCGACCCGCACACCGCCGACGACGTCGTCGACGTGTTCCTGCGCCTGAACGCGGAGGCGCAGACGGCGCTCGTGCTGGTCACGCACAACGAAAAGCTCGCGAACCGCCTGGCCAAGAAGCGCTACCTGGTCGAGGGCAGGCTCGAGTCGTAGCGGATGCCTGCCGGGGCCGGTTCTCGGGTAAACTCCGGCACCTTTTCCGAAGTGGGCGCCGCAGCTTGATCTTCGAACTCCGCGCGAAGCTTCCCGTGCGCCCGCCCCGGACGCGCTCGTGACTCGTTTTCGGGTCGCCGCGCTCGCGTCGCTGGCGCTGCTGCTGCTGGCGGCGCAGGCGCTCGCCGAAGAGCCGCCAGTCGATCTGGCCGCGCCGCCCGCGACCGGCGCGGCGCCCGCGGGCGGCGCGGTCGTCGCCGAGGTTCGCGTCTCGGGCAACCGCCGCATCGAGACCGACGCGGTGAAGGCCGTCGTCAGCACCAAGGCGGGCGAGAAGCTCTCCGACGCGAAGATTGCGGAGGACATCCGGCGCATCTACGGACTCGGCTTCTTCCACGAGGTGCGCGTCGAGCTCGACTCGACGCCGGACGGGAAGGCCCTCGTGACTTACGTCGTGAGCGAGAATCCGATCATCCGTCAAGTCAGTATCTCGGGCAACGAGGCGATCGGCTCCGACGACATCAAGCCGAAGCTGACTGTCACCGTCGGCTCCACCGTCGACTACCCACTGCTGCTCGAGAACAAGCAGCGCATCGAGGCGCAGTACCAGGCCAAGGGATACTACCAGGTGAAGGTGACTTACACGCTGGAGCCCCAGGGCGAGGGCTCGGTCGGCGTGAACTTCGACGTCGTCGAGGGCAAGAAGCTGAAGCTCCGCGAGGTCGACTTTCACGGCAACCAGGCGCTCTCCGACCGCCAGCTGCGCGCCGTGATGCAGACGAAGGTCTGGACGATCACCTCCTGGGTCACGCAGATGTGGGACAACTCCGGCCTGTACGCGGAGCCGCTGTTCTACCAGGACCTCGACAAGATCCAGCGCCTCTACATGGACAATGGCTACATCCGCGTGCAGGTCGGCGAGCCGCAGGTCCAAGTCGACGACGACGGAATCAAGGTCGCCGTCGACATCACAGAGGGTCCCCAGTACAAGGTCGGCACGATCGACGTGCTCGGCGACGAGACCATGGACCGCGATCAGCTGCTGCACCTGATCCAGCAGAAGCCCGGCGACGTCTTCAGCCGCTCGAAGCTCACCAGCGACGTGGACCATCTGCGCGGCTTCTACGGTGACCGCGGCTTCTACGACGCGTCGGTGAATCCGATCACCCAGGTCGATCCCGAGAAGCTCACGGTCGCGTGCAACTTCGAGGTGAAGAAGGGCGAGCTCTACTTCGTCGACGGCATCGATCTGCACGGCAATACGCGCACGGCAGACACGGTCGTGCGGCGAGAGCTCTCGATCGACGAGGGCGACATGTACTCCGCCGCCGCGGTCGCGCGCAGCAAGCAGCGCGTGCAGCGGCTCGGCTACTTCGAGGAAGTCGACATCGCGGCGAAGCCGTCCGACGAGCCGCACCGCGTCGCGATGACGGTCGACGTGGTCGAGCGACCGACGGGCAGCTTCAGCTTCGGCGCGGGCTTCGGCTCGGTCGACGGCTTCATCATCTCCGGCTCCGTGCGCCAGGACAACTTGTTCGGCACCGGCCGCTCGCTCTCGGCCGGCGTCGACCTCGGCTCGATCAACAAGAGTTACTACCTGCGCTTCATCGAGCCCTACGTGTTCGGCACCGCGGCGAGCCTCGCGCTCACCGCGCAGAGCGCCTCGACCGTGTACACCGACTTCACGCAGGAAATCACCGGCGCGAGCATGAACTTCTCGTACCCGCTCGACGAGTCCACCACGTTCCTCTCCTCGGGCTACGCGTACTCGGCGCGCAAGGTCACCGGCTTCACGGAGTTCCAAGCGGCGTCGCTGCTCGAGCGCGAGGAGTTCCAGGGCACGACGTCGAGCTCGCTGGTCACGCTGTCGCTGCGGCGAGACACTCGCGACGACATCCGCTTTCCGAAGAGCGGCAGCATCTCGGGCATCGCAGTCGAGACGGCGGGCCTGGGCGGGTTCTCGAAGTTCCTGCGCGCCGAGGCGCGGACGACTCAGTTCTTCCCGATGAAGCGCTGGCTCGGCTTCGACTCGACGTTCATCTTCAACTCGCGCGTCGGCTACGTCCTGCCCTGGAATACGATCGCCGACTACAAGCTCCCGAACTGCGGCCAGTCGAGCCCCGACCAGTGCGTGCCTCAGCCGGCGCAGGTGGACTATCTGGCGAACATCGACAGCGACCTGAAGCTGCCGCTCACCGAGAGATACTTCCTGGGCGGGATCGGCGCCTTCCAGGTGCGCGGCTACAAGCAGCACTCGCTCGGCCCGCACCGCACGATCCTGACGCAGAGCCATCAGGGCAACCTGATCGTGTTCACGCCGTACGGCCGCGAGCCGCTGCCGGGCCAGACGACTCCCCAGGGTCAGTGCAAGTCCGGCTTCATCTGCAACGACATCACCGACAAGAACATCAGCGACTTCGAGAATCTCAAGGCGACCGACGTGATCGGCGGCAACTCGATGATGCTCGTGAACCTGGAGCTCGACTTCCCGATCTCGGAAGAGCTGGGACTCTCCGGCATCGTGTTCATGGACGGAGGCAACGCCTTCGCCGAGAACGAGTTCATCAACCCGCTCGACTTCCGCTTCGGCACGGGCGCGGGGATTCAATGGTTCAGCCCGTTCGGCCCGATCATGGTCGTGCTCGGCTTCCCGCTGAACAAGCTGCCGGGCGAGCAGAGCTCGGTCTTCGAGTTCTCGCTCGGCGGCCAGCAGTACTAGCCCCCGCTCCCCGGCTTTCCCTCCGGGCCGCGAAACGGCACGGTGTAGCCCCCACAAAGGAGACTCCATGCAACCCGCCACTCGACGCGCCGGCCTGCTCCTCGGCCTGGCGCTAGCGCTCACCGTTCCGGCGCTTCCAGCCGCCGCCGATTTCAAGCTCGCGCTCGTGGACCGCCAGCGCGCGCTGATCTCGAGCGACAAGGGCAAGGAAGCGGAGAAGACGCTGACTCAGCTCCAGGAGAAGAAGAAGAAGGAGCTCGAGCCCCGCTCGAACGCCTGCAAGAAGATCCAGGAAGACACCGAGTCGCAGAAGTTCGTGATGTCGGACGACGCGATGCAAGAGAAGGCGATCGAGTACCAGCGCTGCGGGCGCGACCTCGAGCGCGACGTGCAGGCGGCGAAGGACGAGCTCGTCGTCCAGCAGCAGAAGCTGCTCCAGCCGATCGCGAAGAAGCTGGAAGAGGTCGTGAACGCGATCGGCAAAGAGAAGTCGTTCGACTTGATCCTCGATCGCTCCACTCCCGGCGTGCTGTTCGCGCCCGATGCGCTCGACGTCACGGACCTCGTGATCAAGCGGCTGAACGGGCAGTAACTTGGACTTCGAGAAGGCGCCCTTCGGAATCGAGCGCATTCTCGAGCTGCTCCCGCACCGCCCCCCCTTCCTGTTGGTCGACCGGGTGCTGGAGCTGGCCGAGAACTACGTGCTCGCGGAGAAGCTCGTGTCCGCCTCCGAGCCGGCGCTCGGGGGTCACTTTCCCGGGCGACCGATCTTTCCCGGCGTGCTGATCATCGAGGCGATGGCGCAGGCGGCGGGGATCTGGCTCGCGAGCACGTCGCCGGAGCGGCGCTCGCAGCTCTCGATGCTCGCCGGCGTCGACGGTGCGCGCTTCCGGCGCCAGGTCGTTCCGGGCGACGTGCTGCGGCTCGAGGCGCGCACGCTCGCGGCGCGCTCGAAGCTGGTCAAGATCGAAGCGAAGGCCAGCGTCGCGGGAGAGCCGGTCGCCGAAGCCGTGCTGCTCGCGGCGTTCGTGCCGAGATAGGGGGGTGCGATGAAGCGAATCCATGCGACGGCGATCGTCGACGCGGGCGCGGAGCTCGCAGAGGGGGTCGAGATCGGACCGTTCTGCACCGTGGGCCCCAACGTGCGGCTCGCGGAGGGCGTCGTGCTGCGCTCGCACGCGGTCGTCTCGGGCTACACAGAAGTGGGTCGCGAGACGCAGATCTTCCCGTTCACGGCACTCGGTGAGCCTCCGCAGGACGTGAAGTACAAGGGCGAGCCGACGCGGCTCGAGATCGGCGTTCGCAACATGATCCGCGAGCAGGTGACGATCCATCCGGGCACCGCGATCGGTGGCGGCACGACGCGCGTGGGCGACGACAACCTGATTCTGGTGAACGCGCACATCGGCCACGACTGCATGGTCGGCAGTCACGTCATCCTCGCGAACAACGTGATGCTCGCCGGTCACGTGGTGGTCGAGGACTACGTGTATCTCGCGGGCGGGGTCGCGGTTCAGCAACACGTCCGGGTCGGCGAGTCGGTCATGGTGGGCGGTCTCTCGGGGCTCACGCAGGACGCGGCGCCCTTCACCTTGGTGAACGGCTGGCCTGCGCGCGTGATCAAGATGAACCGCATCAACCTCGAGCGCCGCGGGATCCCGGCCGAGCGCATCGACGACGTCGAGCGCGCGTTCCGCCTGATCTTCCGCGACGGCCTGAAGGCGAACGACGCGTACGCGCGCGTGCGCGCCGAGCTGCCGAACTCGCCCGAGGCCGAGCGCATGGTGGCCTTCCTCGAGAAGTCGGAGCACGGTTTCGCGCGACGCCGCTAGCGCGGCGCCGCGGGAAGTCGAGCGCGATGGCGGTGCTCGGGCTGATCGCCGGGAGCGGGCCTCTCCCGTTCGAAGTCGCGCGAGCCGCGCGCGAGCGCGGCTTCTCGGTCGCGATCGCGGCGATCGAGGACAACACCGACCCCGCGATCGAGCGCGAGGCGACCGGACCCTTCGCGTGGCTGAACGCGGGAGAGCTCGGCAAGCTGATCGAGTTTCTGCGCGGCGCCGGCTCGCGGGAAGTGATTCTCGCGGGCGCCGTGAGCAAGCGCGCGCTGCTCGCGGATCCGTCGCGGCTGCGGCCGGACGCGCGCGCGCGCGCGCTGCTGGCGCGGCTGGGGGCCGGCGGCGACGACGCGATCCTGCGCGCGGTTGCCGACGAGCTCGCCTCGGAGGGGCTGCCGGTGGTCGAGTCGACGCGCTACCTCGAGAGCCGCATGACACGGCGCGGTGTACTCGGCGGGGGCGAGCTCGACGCGAAGACGCGCGCCGATCTCGCGCTCGGGCTGCGGGTCATCGAGAGTCTCGGCCGCCACGACGTGGGGCAGGCGTGCGTCGTGCGCCAGGGCACGGTGCTGGCCGTCGAGGCGCTCGAGGGCACGGACCGCATGATGCGGCGCGCCGCCGAGTTCGGCGCCGGCGCGGTGCTGGTGAAGGCCGCGAAGCGCGCGCAGGACATGCGCTTCGACGTGCCCGTGATCGGCCCGACGACGGTGGAAGTGGCGAGTGAGTGCCGGATCCGCGCAATCGGGCTCGAGGTCGGCCGCACGCTGGTGCTCGAGCCGGTTCGCTCGCTCGCGGCGGCCACGCGCGCCGGGATCGCGATCGTCGGGCTCGGCCCCGAGGACGCATGAACGCGCCGCGCATCGCGGTGGTCGGCGTCGGTCACATGGGGCGGCTGCACGCGGAGAAGCTCGCGCAGCTCGCCGCCGAGGGCGCGCTCTCGCTGGCCGGGGTGTGTGACACCGATCCACGTCGGGCCGAGGAGGTGGCGCAGAAGCTGGGAACGCGCGTGATCGCGCGCGTCGCCGACGTCGCGGCGCTCGCGGACGCGGCGGTGATCGCCGTGCCGACCTCGGACCACGCGCGCACGGCGGAGCTCCTGCTCGGCGCGGGCGTCGACTGTCTCGTCGAGAAGCCGATCGCGACCACGCGCGCCGACGCGCGGCGCCTGGTGGCGCTGGCGCGCGCGCGCGGGCGCCTACTGCAGGTCGGCCACATCGAGCGCTTCTCGCGCGCGTTCCGGGAGATCCGACCCGCGCTGCGCAAGCCGCGCTTCATCGAGGCGCACCGCATCGGGCCGTATCCCGCGCGCGCGACCGACGTCTCGGTCGTGCTCGACCTCATGATTCACGACCTCGACATCGTCGCGGAGCTCGCCGGCGCCGACGCGGAGCGGGTCGATGCCGTCGGAGTGCCGGTGCTGTCGAAGACCGAGGACATCGCGAACGCACGGCTGCGGCTCGCCGGGGGCTGCGTCGTGAACCTGACCGCGAGCCGCGTCTCACTCGAGCGCCTGCGAAAGGTGCGCCTGTTCCAGTCGGACGCCTACGTGTCACTCGACCTGGGCGAGAACAAGATCACGCTCGTGCGCCGCGTGGGCGCGATCGGCGGCGCGGAGCCCCCGCGGATCACGGCCGAGAAGCTCGAGTTCGACGCCGCGGACGCACTCGGCGAAGGCGCGGTCCTGCGCCAGCAGCGCGTCCGCACGCGTGCCGAGCCGGAAGTCACTGGCGAGGACGGCGAACGCGCGCTCGACCTGGCGCTACGCATCCAAGAGGCGATCGAGCCGATCGAGGTCGACGAGTGAAGGTCTTCCTGTCGACCGCCGACGCGTCGGGCGACTTGCACGCGGCGGCGTTCGTCGACGCGCTTCGCAAGCGAGTGCCCGAGCTCGACGTATTCGGTCTGGGCGGCGGCGCGCTCGCGGCCGCGGGCTTCCGGCCGATCGTCGCGCAGTCGGAGATCGCGATCGCGGGGCTCACCGAGGTGCTCGGCCGCGCGCCGCGTGTGCTCGGCGCCTACACGCGACTGCGCCGAGCGCTCGGCGAGTCGCGGCCCGACCTCGCCGTCTTCGTCGACTCACCCGATTTGAATCTGCCGCTGGCCTCGGTCGCGAAGCGCCGCGGCGTGCCGGTGCTTTACTACGTCTCTCCGCAGGTCTGGGCCTGGCGCGCGGGTCGCGTGCGCAAGCTCGCGCGCCGCACCGACCAGATGGCGGTGATCTTCCCGTTCGAGGCGGACTATCTGCGCGCCGCCGGCGTGCGCGCGGAGTTCGTCGGGCATCCGCTCGTCGATCGACTCGCCCCGCTCGCGCACGAGCGCGACCGCTCGCAGCTCGCGCGCTCGCTCGGACTCGATCCGACGCGGCCGGTGCTCGGCCTCCTGCCCGGCAGCAGACACAACGAGGTCGAGCGCAACTGGCCGCTCCTGCGCGAGACCGCGGAGCTCGTGCGCGCGGCCCTGCCGGCTCTGCAGGTGCAGCTGATCGTCGCGCCGACGCTGGCCGACATGCGCTTCGACGCCCCTTCCTTCGTCTCGATCGAGCGCGGTCACTCGCACGAGGCGATGGCGGTCTCGACCGTTCTGATCAGCGCCGCTGGCACGGCGACCGTCGAGGCGGCCATCCTCGGCGTGCCGCTGGTGGTCGCGCACCGCACGAGCCCGCTCACCTTCGAGCTCGCGCGCAGGCTCGCCACGGTGTCGTCGAGCTGCATGGTGAACCTGATCGCAGGCGAGGGCGTCGTTCCCGAACGCATCCAGGCGCAGGCGCGCCCGACCGCGCTTGCGTCGCTCGTGTCACGGCTGCTGCGCGATCCCGCCGCGCGCGCCGAGATGCAGCGCGGACTCGCGCGCGCCGTGGCTCGTCTGGGCCCGCCCGGAGCGGCGGAGCGAGTCACTGACCTCGCGCTCGGTCTCGTGAGGCGCGCTTGATCCTCCTCTACGACCTCTTGCTCCTGCCGCTCGCCATCCTGCTGTCGCCGCTGCTCGTCCTCGCGGCGCTGCTCGGATTCTTCGGGCCCGTCGGATCGGTGATCGAGCGGCTGCGGCCGCTGCCACGCATGCCGGCGGGGGCGGTCTGGGTCCACGCAGCGAGCGTCGGGGAGTGCGAGGCGGCGGCGCCGCTGGTCGCGCGGCTGGTCGAGCGCGGCGTGCCGGTGATTGCCACGGCGACCTCGCTTACCGGCCGCGCGCGCCTGCGCGCTGTGCTGCCGCGCGTGCGGACGCGGCTCGCGCCGCTCGACTTTCCGGGCCTCGTGCACCTGTCACTCGCGCGCGCGCGCGTCTCCGTGCTGGTGCTGATCGAGACCGAGCTCTGGCCGACCCTGATCTCCGCGGCCGCGCGCCGCGGAACGCGCGTGATCATCGCGGGCGGGCGGATCTCGGATCGCAGCTACCCGCGCTATCGCCTGCTGGCGCCGTTCTTCGCGCCGCTGCTCGAGAAGCTCCACCGCGTCGGCGCCCGCGCGGAGCTCGACCGCGCGCGCTTCGTCGCCCTGGGCGCGCCCGACGCGCGCACCTCGGTGATCGGCGATCTGAAGCTCGACCGCCCCGCGGCGCCGCCGCCGTCGCAGGCGCTGCGCGACGCGCTCGGGCGCGGTCCGCTCCTGGTCGGAGGCAGCACGCATCCGGGCGAGGAGGAGGCGCTGCTCTCTGCGTGGCAGAGACTGCGCGCGAGTCACGCCCCCGAGCTGAGACTCGTGCTGGTGCCACGCCACCCCGAGCGCGTGCCCGAGGTCGCGCGCACGGTGCGCCGCAACGGCGCGCGCGTCGGTCTGCGCTCGCAGGGAGCGGCGGACGCGGACGTGGTCGTCGTCGACAGCGTCGGCGAGCTCGCGAGCGTGTATCAGCTCGCGGACCTGGTCTTCGTCGGCGGCAGCCTCGCGCCGATCGGGGGACACAATCTGGTGGAGCCCGTGCAGGCCGCGCGCGTCGTCGTCCACGGCCCGCACACGCAGAACCAGCGCACCCAGGAGGCGCTGCTCGCGCCGCTGGGCGTGCTGCGCTCGATCGAGAACGCGGCCGGGCTCGAGCGCGCGCTGCGCCAGCTGTGGATCGACCCGGACCGCAACGCCCCCGCGCGCGAGGCGGCCAAGCGCCTCGAGGAGCACCGCGGCGCGACCGACCGCGCGCTGGCGCTGGTGCTCGAGGCGCGGGGCTGAGTCGTGCCCGACTTCCTGTGGAGCGTCGACGAGTCACTCGCCCGCCGCGTCTGCCTCGCGCCGCTCGCCTTGGCGTCGCTCGGCTACGGCGCCGGCGCGATCCTACACCGCTGGGTGTACGACGCGGGCCTGCGCGCGCGCGCGCGGCTCGACGCGCGCGTCGTCTCGGTCGGGAATCTCGCGGTCGGCGGCTCGGCCAAGACCCCGGTCGCGGCGTTCCTGGCGCGCGAGCTGCGCGCGCGCGGGAGCCGCGTGGCCCTGCTCGCGCGCGGCGTCGGCGGCCGGCGCAGCCGCGGGCTCAACGTGGTCTCCGACGGCGAGCGGCTGCTCGCGACGCCGGCCGACGTCGGCGACGAGGCGTGTCTTCTGGCCGCGAGCGCGCCGGGGGTGCCGGTGCTGGCCGGAGTCCGGCGCGCCGCGCTCGGTCTGCGCGCGATCGCCGCGTTCGGCGCAGACGTGCTGCTGCTCGATGACGGGTTCCAGCACCATCCGCTCGCGCGCGACGTCGACCTGGTGTGTCTCGACGCGCGGCTCGGACTCGGCAACGGCCACGGCTTGCCGCGCGGCCCGCTGCGCGAGCCGGTGCGGGCGCTGGGGCGGGCGCACGCGCTCGTCTTCACGCGCGCCGGCCCGGGAGACCCGACACCGCCGGGTGTCGAGAGACTTCCGCCCGGAGTCCCGCGCTTTCGCGTGGCGATCGAGAAGCTCGGCCTTCGGCCGATCGCGGCCGGCGCGCGCATGCCGCTCGAGCGGCTGCGCGGCGCGCGCGTCGGAGTCCTCGCCGCGATCGCGCGGCCCGACCGTCTGGCGCGCGATCTGGCCGAGCTCGGTGCAGAGATCTGCGCGCGCCGCGTGTTCCGCGACCACCACGCCTACGCCCCGGCGGACCTCGCCGGCCTCGATCCCGACTTGCTCTGGGTCACGACCGCGAAGGACGCGATCAAGATTCCGCCCGCGTGGGCCGCCGGCGCGGAGCTCGCCGTGCTCGAGGAAGAGGTCGATCGCGCGAGCGGCCTGCCGCTCGTGGAGTTCGTCGCGAGCCGGCTCTGAGCTACGACAGGAGCAGGGCCCTGGAGCGGCGTGCCCAAGCGACGAACGGCAGCAGCGCCAGCAGCACGATCACCACCGGCAGGTGAGAAGCCTCGTCGTGAGTCAGGTGCGCGTGCGCGGCGCCCAGCATGATGATGAACAGGCCGCACGCCGACCAGAACGCGAGCCGCGGAATCAACAGCGCGATTCCGCCGAGCAGCTCACAGGTCCCGATGAACATGCGGAAGCCGTCCGAGTAACCGTAGTTGTGGAAGCCCGCGACCGCCTGCGGGTTGCTCGTCACCTTCATGGACCCGGTCATCAAGTAGAGCGCGCACATCAGCGCGCATACGACCCAGGCGGCGATGTTTACGCCGCGACTCGGCTCGGCCATCGGACTTTCTCCCTCTGCAGACCCGGAGTCAGCGTGTCATGCGCGCCGACCGCGGTCAAACGCGGCGCGCCGCGCCGGTTTGGTATGCTGCGCGCTCGACATGGATCTCGCGCGACGCAGCTTGGATGGACCGCCGCTCGACCGCGCGGAGCTCTTGCGCCTGCTGGGCCCGGAGCTCCCGCTCCTGCCGCTCTTGCACGAGGCGCGCGTCGCGCGCGAGAAGACCTTCGGCAACCGCGTGCGCGTGCACATCTTGAACAACGCGCAGAACGCGCGCTGTCCGGAGGACTGCGGTTATTGCTCGCAGTCGGCAGTCACGAACGCGCCGCTGCGCCCCTATCCGTGGAAGCCGAAGGAAGAGCTGGTCGCCGAGGCGGTGCGCGCGCACGCCGCCGGCGCGTTCCGCTACTGCATGGTGGCGAGCGGGCGCGGGCCGACCGACCGGCAGATCGACTTCCTGGCCGACGCGGTGCGCGCGATCCGCGCCCAGGTGCCCGTACGCATTTGTGTGTCGGTCGGTCTGCTCGACGAGGCGAAGGCGCGGCGGCTCAAGGAGGCCGGGGTCGACCGGCTGAATCACAACCTGAACACCAGCGAGCGGCACTACCCGGCGATTTGCAGTACGCACAGCTACGCCGACCGGGTCGCGACGCTGCGCGCCGCGCGCGCCGCCGGCCTGGAGCAGTGCAGCGGGCTGATCGCCGGCATGGGCGAGACCGACGCCGACATCGTCGAGGTCGCGCTCGCGCTGCGCGAGCTCGAGGTCCCGTCGATCCCCGTGAACTTCCTGCTGCCGATCGAGGGCAACCCGCTGCAGTCCGACGGCTCGCTGCATCCCGAGCGCGCGCTGCGCGTGCTGGCGATGATGCGGCTCGCGAATCCGCGCGCGGAAGTGCGCATCGCGGCCGGACGCGAGGGACACCTGCGCTCGTTGGAAGCGCTCTCGCTCTGGCCCGCCAACTCACTCTTCGTCGAGGGCTATCTCACGACCAAGGGCAAGGGCGCCGTCGACACCTACCGCATGATCCGCGACGCGGGCTTCGCGGTCGAAGGCCCCGAAGGCGAGCTGATTCCCTGGTCGGCGCTCGGCCTCGACGACGTCTTTCGCGTCGAGGGCGACGACAAGATCCTCAAGCCCGCGGTGCTCGCCCAGCTCCGCTAGCCGCTCCGGGGCCCGCGGGCTAAGCTCCGCGCCGAACCCTCCCGAGGAGAGCGCGTGAAGTCCATGCAGACCGTGGAGATCGGCGACGCCACGTCGGGACGCGTTCGCCTCGGCGCCGGTCTGCCGCTCGCGTGGATCTGCGGCCCCTGCGTGATCGAGAGCCAGTCGCTGATGGGCGCCACCGCCGAGCGGCTGAAGAAGCTCTCCGAGAAGCTCTCGCTGCCGCTGATCTTCAAGTCGTCCTATCTGAAGGACAACCGCGGCGACGAGCTCTCGTACCAGGGACCCGGCGTCGACGACGGCCTCGAAATGCTCGCGTGGATCCGCAAGGAGTTCGAGCTGCCCGTGCTTTCCGACGTCCACAGCGTCGAAGAGATCGCGGCCGCGCGCGAAGTGCTGGACGTGGTGCAGATCCCCGCGTTCCTGTGCCAGCAGACCTCGCTCTTGATCGCGGCGGGCAAGGCCGGGAAGCCGGTGAACGTGAAGAAGGGTCAGTTTCTCTCGCCGGGCGGAATGGCGAGCCCGATCGGAAAGCTCGAGCGCGCCGGCTGCACGCGCATTCTCGTGACCGAGCGCGGCGCGCAGTTCGGCTACAACCAGCTGATCGCGGACATGACCGCGATCCCCGAGATGCGGGACCTCGGCTACCCGGTGATCTTCGACGCGGGTCACCAGGTGCGCCGCTACGGCATTCCGAGCAAAGACCCGAAGGGCGGCGTGCCGCAACACATTCCGGTGTTGCTGCGCGCGGCGGTCGCCGCGGGAGCGAACGGCATTTTCCTGGAGACTCACCCGAACCCGCGCGAAGCTCTGTGCGACGCCGCGAGTCAGTTTCCGCTCGATCAACTCGAGGAGCTCATGATGCAGGCGCGCGCGCTGGCCGAGCTGGTCCGCAGTCAGGGTCACGCATGAGCGCGCGCATCGATCCGGAGCTGCTCGAAATCCTGGTCTGCCCGAAGTGCAAGGCCGAGCTCGACGTGAAGCGCGCGCCGGACGGGGCGGAACAGTCGCTCGATTGCCCGGCGTGCCGGCTGTCCTATCCGGTCGAGGACGGGATCCCGGTCATGCTCGTCGAAGAGGCACGGCCGCTCTAGCCGCGCGGCGCTCGCCGCTCAGTCGGTAGCCCAGGCGATGCAGCGCCAGCTTCCACTGCTCGCCGCGAATCCAGCCGCGCAGCTCGCCGCGCAGCCTGCGATCCCGGGCGGTGTAGGCGCCGACGAAGGCCGCCAGCTCCCGCCGCCCGATCGAGCCGCGGAACAGCCCGGCCTTCACGGCGGAGCGAGTGAGTCGCCCGAGATTCCGCGCGCGCAGCCTCGGCGCGAGCGCGCCGCGCGGGTGGTAGACCGCCTTGTCCAGGTCGACGACGACGATGCGGCGCCGCCCGTGCTCCTCGACGACCAGGATGTTGTGCAGCTGCAGATCGCGGTGGTCGACGCCGGCGTCGTGGAGCTTGCGCACGGCCGCTCCGACCTCGCGCAGCAGGGCGCCGCGCGCGCGCGCGTCGCGCGATGCGAGCAGCGCGTCGAGCAGATCCCGCGCGCCGCGCTCCTCGCGGGTGCCGATCAGCGCCGACCAGAGCGGGCCCGCAGCGGGCCACAGCGCCAGGCAGAGCACGTGTGGCACCGGCGCCCCCGAGGCCTCGGCGCGCGCCGTCACGTGCAATTCCTCGAGCGCGCGCGACGGGCCGAGATACAGCGAGCCCGTCAGGCCGCCGAAGAGCCCCCCGTGTTGGTAGCGGCGCAGCACGACGTGCGCGTCGCGCCGCAGCGAGACACTCGGCACCGCTCCGCGGCCGCGCTTCGGCGCGCGCGCGAACAGCCGCTTGCGCGTGGCGGGGTCGGCCAGGCGCAGACTCACCAGCTCGGGCGCAAAGGCCGCGTCGAAGACCAGCCAGGCGTCGGCGACGCGGTGCACGACGTAGCCCGGCGGGACGTTGCGCACCGGCCCGCGCATCAGTCGTCGCTCCATGCCAGCCGGCGCATCAGCGAGACTCCGACCGCCAGCGCGAGCGCGTTCGGGATCCAGAAGCCGAGCCAGGCCGGCACGATCCCGCGCGTCGCGGCGGAGTCACAGAACGAGAAGGCGAGCCAGTAGAGCGCCAGCACCACGATCGCAGTCAGTGCGCCCGCGGAGCGGCCGGAGCGCATCGGGCGAACCCCGAGCGGTACGGCGACGGTCGCCAGCAAGAGCGAGGCGAACGGGAAGGCGAGCCGCCGGTTGATCTGCACCGAGAGCGACGTGCCGTACGCGCCGTTCAGCCGCTTCCGCTCGGGATCATCCATCGGGAGGCGCGACGCCGCGACCAGCTCCGAGAACGTGAGCTGCGACGTGCCGGGCTTCGGGTCGACCACTCCCGAGACGTCGATCGCCGTCCTCATCGTCTTGAAGCGGATGCGCCGGTAGCGAGACGGATCCGGATCCTGGAAGTGAACCGACCCGTCGTAGAGCGTGAACGCGAGCACGTGCGCGGTCGTGTCGTTCTCCAGCACGCCGCAGTGCGACGCGGCGTAGAAGCTGCGCTCGCCCTCGGTCGCGCTGCCGATCAGCACGCCCTCGAGCGGACAGGTCGGCCCGCCGAACGAGTGCACGAAGAGCAGGCGGTCGCCGAACTCGAGAAAGCGCCCGGGCTCGACCACGTCCATCGAACCCGCGAGCTCGCGCAGCAGCGCGCGGATGCGAGTCACCGCTCTCGGCTGAATCTCGAACAGGAGATACGCCGCGCCGACCGCCGCGATCGCGCCGAGCGCGAGCGCCGGCGGAAGCAGCCGCGCCGCGCTGATTCCGCTCGCGCGCATCGCGACGATCTCGCCGTCGGCGGACATGCGGCCGAACGAGAGCAACACGCCGAACAGGAGCGCCGTCGGCAGCGCGTAGGACGCGTACGCCGGCAGGATCGCGATCATGAGTTGGCCGAGCGCGGAGAGACCGATCCCGGCGGCCGCGAGCTCCTCCATGAAGCGCAACAGGTTCGAGATGACCAGCAGCACCGTGATCGCGAACAGACCGAGCAGCGCGTGCAGGAGGATGTCGAAGAACATGTAGCGCCACAGCAGGCGAGGGGCGACCATCGCGCCTGATGCTAGGCCCGATCCCCGCGGAGCGCATCCTCGTGATTCGCCTGGGCGCGCTCGGCGACGTGGTGCGCACGCGCTACGCCTTCGCGGGCGTGCGCGCGCTGTACCCGAGCGCGGAGATCGACTGGCTGGTGGAGGATCGCGCGGCGGCGGGCCTGGTCGGACTGCCGGGTCTCTCGGAGCGCGTCGAGGTGCCGCGCCGGCGCCTGCGCGCGAGACATCCGCTGGTGGCGCTCGCGACTTTGCGCGAGTTCTCGGCGCAGCTGCGCGCGCGCCGCTACGACCTCTCGATCGACTTCCACGGCGTCCTGCGCAGCGCGTTTCTGGCCTGGTCCGCCGGCATCCCGGTGCGCGTCGGCTACGGCCCGCCGATCGCGAAGGAGGCGAGTCACTGGCTCTCGACCCTGCGCGCGCCGGTGTCGCCCGCGCACATGTCGCGCTTCGAGCGCAACGCCGCGCTCGTGCGTTTCGTCGGCGGCGAGATTCCGGACAAGCCGGCGGTGCTCGAGCTCGAGCCCGCGCGCGCGGAGCTGTTTCGCGATCTGCCCGAGCGCTTCGCGCTCGTGCACCCGGGCACGAGCCCGAAGACGGGCTACAAGCGCTGGGAGGCGGAGCGCTTCGCGGCCGTCGCCCGCGAGCTCCATACACGCGCGGGTGTCGCGACCCTGGTCGCGTTCGGTCCGGTCGCCGGCGAGCGCGAGGCCGCGCGCGCCGTCGTCGGGGCAGCGAACGGGGCGGCGGCGCTCGCACCGGCGACCGAGTCGCTCGCCGAGTTCCTGTCGCTCTCGGCGCGCGCGCGCCTGTTCATCGGCTGCGACTCCGGCCCGATGCACCTGGCGGGCTTGGCGGGCACGCCGGTGGTGGCGATCTTCGGCCCCACGGATCCGGTCGAGAACGCGCCGAGCCGCTCGGCGCCGAGCCGGATCGTGCGGAGCGACGTCGGCTGCAACCCGTGCCGCGAGGGCTGCCCCGCGCGCGCGTGCATGCGCGCGGTCCAGCCCGAGGCGGTGGTCGCGGCCGCACTCGCATTGCTCGAGACGCCCGAGCGGGGTATCTAGGAGGGCGGGAGACCGCGCGGAGCGTGCCGACTAAGTGGGCGTAGTGAAAGAGAAAATCGCCGTAGTGCTGCCGAACCACCTGGGCGACGTGGTGATGGCGACGCCGGCGCTGCGGGCGCTGCGCCGCGGGCGGCCCGAGGCGGAGATCAGCGCCGTGCTGCGCGCCGGGCTGGTCGGCGTGCTGCGCGGCTCGCCGTTCGTCGACCGCATCGTGGCGCACGACATCTACGGCCACCGCTCGAAGCTGGCGCAGCACCGCGAGCGCATGCGCGTGGCGCGCGAGCTGCGCGGCAGTCACCTCGCGCTGGTGCTGCCGAACTCGTTCGCGAGCGCGCTGCTCGCCTTCGCTTCGCGCGCCAGGCAGCGCATCGGCTACGCGCGCCGCGGGCGGAGTCTCTTGCTCAGCGATCCTGTTCCCGCGCCGCGCGTGAACGGCCGCTTCGCTCCGCTCGCGATGGAGCGCTACTACCTCGAGCTCGTGCGCCGCCTCGGCGCGCCCGATCTCGGCACGCAGGTCGAGCTGTTTCTCGAGCCCGACGCCGAGCGCGAGTGCGACGCGCGCTTCGCTGCGGCCGGGCTCGGCGGCGCGCGACCGCTCGTGTGTCTCGCGCCGGGCGCGGGCTTCGGACCGTCGAAGCTGTGGCCGCTCGCGTATGTCGCAGAACTCGCGCGCAGCCTGCGCGCCGACGGCGCCGACCTCGCGCTGGTGCACGGACCCGGCGAGGGCGCGCTCGCGGCCGAGATCGCGACACTCGCCGGTGTCGAGATCGCGATGCTGGGCGGTGACTCGATGTCGCTCTCGCTGCTGAAGTCGGTGCTCGCGCGCGCCCAGCTGCTGGTCTGCAACGACGCCGGCGCGCGCCACATCGCCGCGGCCTTCGAAGTGCCGACGATCGTACTGATGGGGCCGACCGCGGTCGGCTACACGAATCTGAACCTGAAGCGCACGAAGCTCCTGCGCGAGCCCGTCGAGTGCTCACCCTGTCAGCTGAAGGTCTGTCCGATCGACCACCGCTGCATGACTCGCCTGCTGCCCGCGCGCGTTCTCGCCGAGGCGCGAGCCGCGCTCTCGCAGCGCGACTGGCGGGGCTCGGTCGAGCTGGAGCTCGCGACGTGAGCGGCGAAGTCGACCTCTCGATCGTGATCGTCGCCTGGAACGTGCGCGACCTCGTGCTCGATTGTCTCGCCTCGATCCGCGACGCGGTGCTCGGTCTGACTTACGAGGTGATCGTGGTCGACAACGGCTCGCTCGACGCGACCGTCGAGTCGGTTGCTCGGCAGTTCCCCGAGACGCGCGTGCTGGCGCTGCCGAAGAACATCGGCTTCGGCGCCGGCAACAACCGCGGCCTCGAAGTCATGCGCGGGCGCCACGCGGTGCTGCTGAACAGCGACACGATCGTGCTGCCCGGCGGACTCGAGGCCTGCGTGCGCTTCCTGGACGAGCACCCCGACGTCGGCGCCGTCGGACCGCAGCTCCTCAATCCCGATCGCACCAAGCAGAACTGCATCCACAACTCGCCGACGCTGGTCTCCGAGATCGTCGGTCAGTCGCTGCTGCGGCGGGTCTTCCCGAAGCGCTGGCCCAGCAAGCGCGTGGACTACCCCGGGCCGGTCGAGGTGGAAGCCGTGCTCGGGGCGTGTCTGTTCGCGCGGCGCGAAGTGATTGCGCAGGTGGGGCTGATCGACGAGGACTACTTCTTCTTCCTCGAAGAAACCGATTGGTGTCACCGCATGCGCAAGGCGGGCTGGCGCGTCTTCCACCTGCCGGACGCGCACGTGATCCACCTGTACGGCGAGTCGACCAAGAAGAAGCTGCCGCTGCGCACGCGCATCGAGTACTACCGCAGCCGCTACATCTTCTTTCGCAAGAACCGCTCGCGCGCCGTGTATCTTGCGCTGCGGGGCATCGTGCTGGCGAAGGTCGTCTGCGGCAGCGCTCTCGGCGGGCGGCGGGCGCAGGAGTACCGCAAGATCCTCGCCTGGCACGGCGCCGGCGAGCCCGCCACCTCGGGGCTCGCGGCGGCGTAGCGGCCGGCCGATCCAAAGGACGGGGGACGACCCATGAAGATTCTGGTCACCGGCGGCGCGGGCTTCATCGGCTCTCACCTCGTGGACGCGCTCGTCGCGGAAGGCCAGCGCGTGCGCGTGCTCGACTCGCTCGACCCGCAGGTGCACGGCGCCGGCGCGGGCTGGCCGAGCTACGCCTCGCCGAAGGCCGAGTACCTGCGCGGCGACGTGCGCGACGCGGAAGTCGTGGGGCGCGCGCTGGACGGCGTGGAGGTGGTGATTCACGACGCGGCCGCGGTCGGCGTCGCGCAGTCGATGTACGAGATCGCGAGCTACATCTCGGCGAACTCACTCGGCGCGGGCGTGCTGCTGCAGGAAATCGTCGCGCGCAAGGGCGCGATCCAGCGGCTGGTCGTCGCGTCCTCGATGTCGATCTACGGCGAGGGCGCGTATCTCGACGCCGAGGGCCGCGTCGCGAGCCCTAGCTTGCGCCCCGACGCGCAGCTCGAGAAGCGCCAGTGGGAGCTGGTCGACGGCGCCGGCCGGCCGCTGCGCCCGATCGGCACGCCCGAGACCAAACCGCTGCAACCCACCTCGGTGTATGCAGTCACGAAGCGCGACCACGAGGAGCTGTTTCTCGCCGTCGGGAACGCGTACGGCATTCCGACCGTCGCGCTGCGCTACTTCAACGTGTACGGCTCGCGCCAGGCGCTCTCGAATCCCTACACGGGGGTCGCCGCGATCTTCAGCTCGCGCCTGCTGAACGGCAATCGCCCGCTGGTGACCGAGGACGGCGAGCAGTCGCGCGACTTCGTACACGTCTCCGACATCGTGCGCGCGAACCTGCTCGCTCTGCGCTGCGAGGCCGCGGGCGGACGCGTGTGCAACGTCGGCACCGGCCGGCCGACGACCATCCGCCGCGTGGCGGAGCTGCTGGCCGAGAGACTCGGCGCGCGCATCGCGCCCGACATCACCGGAAAGTTCCGAGCCGGAGACATCCGCCACTGCTTCGCGGACCCCGGCCACGCAAAGCGGGTGCTCGGCTTCGAGGCGAAGCTGCGGCTCGAGGACGGCATCGACGAAGTGATTCAATTCGCGCGCGCGCAGAAGCCCCGCGACGACGCGGAGCGCGCGCAGCGCGAGCTGGTGGAGCGGGGGCTCACCCGGTGACTCGCCCCGCGGGAACGCGGCTGCGGCGATCGATGACCGGCTTCGGCCGCGCCGACGGCCCCGACGGCATCGGCGCCGAGGTGCGCAGCGTGAACTCGCGCCACCTCGAGGTGCGCGCACGCCTGCCGCGCGAGCTCGCGGCGCTCGAGAGCGAGGTGCGCGGCGCGGCGTCGCGCCACTTCGAGCGCGGCCAGGTCGAGATCGCCGTCCGGCTGCCGCGCGAGGGCGCGTTCGCACCGCGGCTCGAGATCGACCTCGAGGCCGCGCGCAGCTACGCGCGCGCGGCGGAGGAGCTGGCGCACGACCTCGCGCGCCCGGAGGAGCTCGCGGTCGCGTCGCTGCTCGCGCTGCCGGGTGTCTCGCGCATGCGCGAGCCGGAGCTCGAGACGGAGTCACTCGCCGCCGCGGTGCTGGAGACGATCGAGCGCGCCTGCGCCGCGACGGTCGAGATGCGCGCGCGTGAGGGCGAGTCACTCGAGCGCGAGCTGCGCGGCCGCCTCGACCGGATCGAGGCGCTGCTCGTCGCCGTCGAGGCGCGCGTCGAGGTCGCGCGCGCCGGGCTGCGCGAGCGGCTCGAGAAGCGACTGGCCGCGCTGGCGCCGGCGCTGGAGACCGATCCGGCCCGGCTCGAGCAAGAGATCGTGCTGCAGATCGACCGCATGGACGTCACCGAAGAGACCGTGCGGTTGCGCAGTCACCTCGAGCAGTTCCGCGAGACGCTCGACGCACCGGGGGCCGTCGGCCGCAAGCTCGAGTTCGTGCTCCAGGAGATGGGCCGCGAGACGAACACGATCGGCTCGAAGTCCGCGGACAGCGAGCTGTCGCGCGCGGTCGTCGCGCTGAAGACCGAGCAGGAAAAACTCCGCGAGCAGGTTCTGAACGTCGAGTGAAGCTCTTGAACGTCGGCTACGGGAACGTGATCGTCGCCTCGCGCGTCGTGGCGGTGGTCGGCTCCGCGGCGGCGCCGATCCGGCGCCTGCGCGAGGAGGCGGCTCCGCGCGGAAAGCTCGTCGACGCGACTCAGGGGCGGAAGACGCGCTCCGTGATCATCACCGACTCGGATCACGTCGTGCTCTCCGCGGTGCAGCCCGAGACGATCGCGCTGCGGCTCGCCGGCGCGGGCGACGACGAAGAGGCGACGTGACTGCGCGGCGCGGCATTCCGTTCGTGGTCTCGGGCCCGTCGGGGGTCGGCAAGAGCACGATCGTGCGCCGCGTGCTCGAGGCCGACCCGCAGATCCGCTTCTCGATCTCGCACACGACGCGCGCCCCGCGCGCCGGCGAGAAGAGCGGCGTCGACTACTTCTTCGTCGACGAGCGCGAGTTCCGCCGCATGATCGAGGCGGGCGCGTTTCTCGAGTACGCCGTCTACCAGAATCACTTCTACGGCACGAGCCGAGCGGCGGTCGAGCAGCCGACGGGCCACGGCTTCGACCTCATTCTCGAAGTCGAGATGCAAGGCGCCGAGCAGCTGCAGGTGCGGTTGCCCCACGCGGTGCGCGTCTTCATCGAACCGCCGTCGCTCGACGTGCTCGAGACGCGGCTGCGCGACCGGCGCACCGAGACCGAGGACGTGCTGCGCTGGCGACTCACCCGCGCGAAGGAGGAGCTCGTCTACGCCGGGCAGTGTCACCACCGGATCGTCAACGACTCGGTCGACAAGGCGGTCGAAGCGCTGCTGCAGATCATCCGCGAGGCGCGCGGGGAGCGCGGCTAGATGGCGCGCATCAACGAGATCGTCGAGCAGGTCCAGGCGAACGCGCCGGACGCCGACATCTCGCTGCTCGAGCGGGCCTACGTCTACTCCGCCAAGGTGCACCAGGGGCAGATGCGGCTGTCGGGCGAGCCGTATCTGACTCACCCGCTGGCGGTCGCCGAGATCCTCGCCGCCATGCGCCTCGACCACGTGACCGTCGCCGCGGGCCTGCTGCACGACACCGTGGAAGACACGTTCGCGACCGACGCCGACATCCGGAACCAGTTCGGCGAGGAGGTCGGCGAGCTGGTCGCGGGGCTCACGAAGCTGTCGAAGATCGAGTTCCAGAGCCGCGAAGAAGCCCAGGCCGAGAACTTCCGCAAGATGCTGATCGCGATGTCGAAGGACATCCGCATCATCCTGATCAAGCTCGCCGACCGGCTGCACAACATCCGCACGCT
This sequence comes from Myxococcota bacterium, assembly GCA_044450765.1. Taxonomy (GTDB): domain Bacteria; phylum Myxococcota_A; class UBA9160; order SZUA-336; family SZUA-336; genus VGRW01. The sequence continues at coordinate 24,385 of JBIOJK010000046.1, forward strand.
CGAGTACATGAACGAGGACTCGCGCCGCCGCGTCGCGCGCGAGACACTCGACATCTACGCGCCCCTCGCGCACCGCCTCGGCATCTACTGGATGAAGGAGGAGCTCGAGGACCGCGCGTTCCGCGTCCTGCACCCCGACGTGTACGCGCAGATCGAAGAGCGCATCGCGGGCACGAAGAAGGAGCGCGAGCGCTACATCGTCGACGTCCGGACGCGGCTGCAGACCGAGCTGAACGCGCGAGGCCTACACTGCGAAGTGACGGGCCGGCTGAAGGAGGCGTACAGCCTCTACAAGAAGATGCAGCAGCAGAACGTGTCGATCGACCAGATCTACGATCTGATCGCGTTCCGGGTGATCGTCGACGGCACCACGACGACCTGTTACGAGACGCTGGGCATCGTCCACGGACTCTGGAAGCCGGTACAGGGCCGCTTCAAGGACTACATCGCGATGCCCAAGCCGAACGGATACCAGTCGATCCACACCACGGTGATCGGCCCGTTCGGCGAGCGCATGGAGGTGCAGATCCGCACCCAGGAGATGCACCGCGTCGCCGAGCTCGGCATCGCCGCTCACTGGAAGTACAAGGGCGACGGCTCGACACGCGCGAACGACGAGCAGAAGTTCGCGTGGCTGCGCCAGCTGCTCGAGTGGCAGCAGCAGCTGAAGGACCCGAACGAGTTTCTCGAGACGGTGCGCGTCGATCTGTTCTCCGACGAGGTCTACGTGTTCACGCCGAAAGGCGACGTACAGGCGCTGCCCGCCGGCGCGACGCCGATCGACTTCGCCTACGCGGTGCACAGCGAAGTCGGCACCCACTGCGCGGGTGCGAAGATCAACGGCCAGCTCGTGCCGCTGCGACACACGCTCGCGAACGGAGACACGATCGAGATCGTGACTTCGCCGCATCAGCGGCCGCGGCAGGAGTGGCTCGACTTCGTCGTGACCGGCCGCGCGCGCAGCCGCATCCGGCACTTCCTGAAGCTCGAGCAGGTGGAGCGCGCGCGCGATCTCGGCCGCGATCTGCTGCACCGCGAGCTGCACAAGCGCGGTCTCTCGTTCGACAAGCTCTCGAAGTCGGGGGAGCTGAAGAACGCGGCCAAGGAGCTCGCGGTGCGCGACCTCGACGGGCTGCTGCAGGCGCTGGCGTACGGGAAGCTCGACGCGCGCGCGGTCGCGCGCAAGATCGCCGGCGTCGGCGAGGACGAGCCCGAGCCGAAGCCCTCGCTGCTGCGGCGCGTGCTCTCGGTCGGCCGCAGCACCGGTCAGGTGCGCGTGTCCGGCATGGAGAATGTGCTCGTCCGCTTCGCGAAGTGCTGCGCGCCGGTGCCCGGCGACTCGGTCGAGGGCTTCATCACGCGCGGGCGCGGAGTCACAGTACACGCGAGTGACTGTCCGAAGATCTTCCACCTGGATCCCGAGCGCCGCGTGCCGGTCACCTGGGACGACGCGCCGGGCGAGCTGGTGCGCGTCAAGGTGCGCGTGGTCTCCGAGGACCGGCAGGGCCTGCTCGCGGCGGTCACGAACAAGATCAGCGCCGAGGGCGTGAACATCGACAGCGCGCAGATCCACACCAGCGACGACAAGCGCGCGATCCAGGTCTTCGAGCTCTCGGTCAAGAACCGCAAGCACCTGGAAGGCGTGCTGCGCCAGATCGCCAAGATCCGCGGCGTGGTCACGGTCGAGCGGGTCCGCACGTGAGCGAGCAGCGCGTCGCGCCACCCCCGATCTCGGGGGTCGTGATCTGCCTGAACGAGGCGGACCGCATCGGCCGCTGTCTCGAGTCACTCGCCTTCTGCGACGAGATCGTGGTGGTCGACTCCGGCTCCACGGACGGCACGCGCGAGGTCGCGCGCGGCTACACCGAGCGCCTGATCGAACAGCCGTTCCTCGGCTACGTGAAGCAGAAGAACTTCGCGCTCGAGCGCGCGACCCACGACTGGGTCGTTTGCCTCGATGCCGACGAGGCGCTCTCGCCGGCGCTGCGCGATTCGGTGCTCGCGGCGCTCTCGCGCGGCGACGGCCGGGCCGCGGGTTACGAGGTGGACCGGGTCACTCACTACCTCGGCGTCTGGCACGAGCACGGCGAGTGGCACCCGGACTGGCAGCTGCGCGCGTTCCGGC
>JBIOJK010000047.1:0-25360 GCA_044450765.1 Myxococcota bacterium
CACCGCGCTCATGGGGTATCAGATCGAGCCGCTCGTGCTCGTGATCCCGATGGTCATCACCGCGCGCGCGATCAGTCACTCGGTGCAGTTCGTCGAGCGCTTCTACGAGGAGTACGAGCGCCTGAACGGGGACAAGGAAGAAGCCGTCGTGCTGTCGATGGCGGAGCTCCTGATTCCGGGCTTCCTCGGCATCGTCGCGGACGCCATCGGCATCATCGTGATCGGCGTCTCGTCGATCGCGCTGATGAAGAAGGTCGCGATCTTCGGCGCGTTCTGGTCGATCTCGATCATTTTCACCGAGATGCTCCTGAACCGCCTGATGATCGCCTACTTCCCGGCTCCGAAGGACACGAGTCACTACGTTCCGTCGGCGATCATGGCGGTGCTGAAGCGCATTGCGTACGTGTCGACGAATCCCGTCTGGCAACGCGGCATCGTCGCGGTGTGGCTGGTGATCGTGTTGCTGTGCGGCACGGTGGCGCTGAAGGTCAAGATCGGCGAGTCACACCCCGGCACGCCCGTGCTCTGGCCGAACAGCGAATTCAATCAGTCCGCCGCGGAAGTCGCGAAGAAGTTCTACGGCGCGGACGATCTCACCGTGGTCGTCGAGACCGAGGAGCCGGGCGCGGTGCACAAGCCGGACGCGATGCGCGAGATCGAGGCGTTCCAGCGTTACATGGAGCAGGATCCGAAGGTCGGCGGAACGGTCTCGATCGTCGACTATCTCAAGGCGATCAACCGCGCGTATCACAACAGCGACCCGCGCTGGGCCTCGATTCCGTACTCGACCGATCAGATCGGCGGCCTGCTCTATCTGTACGAGGCGGGCTCGCCCGATCCGCGCGTGCTGAATCCGTACCGCGACCAGGAAGCTCAGAACGCGACCGTGCGCGTGTTCTACAAGGACCACCAGGCCGAGACGATCCACAACGCGGTGCACCGCGCGCAGGAGTACATCTTCGACCGGCCGACCGGGCACTACGCGATCCGCCTCGACACGCCGCGCAACGACTTGCAAGCGCGCATCCGCTGGTGGCTCGGTCCGTTGCTCCCGCCGCGCGACCCCGAGCTCGTCGCCATGGTGCGCGACGACAAGGGCGTCTACCAGAAGCAGGAAGTGACTCATCCGGGGCGCCGCGAGCCGCCTCCCGAGGACTCGACCAAGCGGATCCTCACGCTGCCGCGCACCAGCAAGGAGCTGGTGCAGAGTCTGGTCGAGAAGGGATACGACAGCGTCGGGAAGATCGCCGACGCGGATCTGAAGAAGCTCGCGACCGTGCCCGGCTTCGACCTCGTGACCGCTTACGCGCTCAAGAAGTCGGCGCAGCTCGACCGACGCTACTACACGGTCGAGTCCGAGTGGCAGGACGAGGCGGCCGGCGTCCACGCGCAGGTGCGCCGCCGCGGCTTGTACGAGCTGCCGGAGCTGTGGGTGCAGTACAAGGGAGGTGACTTCGCGCGGCGAGAGTCGGGTCAGTGGGCCGAGGGCGCCAGCTTCGCGCTCGCGTCGGGCCTGATGGGCGTGCTGGGCGCCAGCAACGATGAAGTCGAGGGCAGCAACAACGCGACCCTGATCGCGTCGTTCACCGCGATCTTCCTGGTGATCGTGCTCACCTACCGCTCGTTCGCGATCGCGACGCTGCTCTGCATCTCGCTCGGCACCGCGACTCTCGTGTCACTCGCCTACATGTATTTCGCGAACATCGGGTTCGACGTGAACACGCTGCCGGTGCAGGCGCTCGGCGTCGGGGTCGGCGTCGACTACGGGCTGTATCTCATGGATCGGATCGTCCACGAGAGGAAACGCGGGCACAGCATGGACGAGGCGATCCGCGTCTCGATCACCACCACCGGCATGGCCGTCTTCTTCACGGGGTCGACCTTGGTCGGCGGCATCATCTTCTGGTACTTCATCTCGAGCCTGCGCTTCGCGGCCGACATGAGCTTGCTCATGTCGATCGTGCTCGCCGCGAACATGGTGGGCGCGATGCTGCTGGTGCCCGCGATGACTTCGCTCTTCAAGCCGTCGTTCGCGTCGTCCGCCACCGTCGAGGAGCTGCACAAGCGCCAGCAGGCGGCGACCGCCGCGCACTAGCGAGTGAGTCGCGGAGGCGCGGCGCGACTCCATGCCTCCGCGACGAGTTCCGCGACCTCGTGCCAATCCGTGTTCGCGTCGAGGCGCGCGGCGACCCAGCCGGACTTGCCCACGTACGGCGGCACGAAGAAGCGGACGGGCGCGGATTCGACCAGAGTCGCCTGGGTGTCGAAGTCACTCTTCAGCCAGACCGAGAGGTCCGCCGCGCCGTGGTGGTGGTCGTCGACCATGGCGAACATCTTCTTGCAGACGAAGAACGCGGGCTCGCCGTGCGAGAGCTTCTCGCTCGTCTCCGCCAGCGCGAGGCAGATCTTCCTCAGGCGGACGACGTCGCGCTGTTCGCGGCGGCTTCTCGAGTCACTTGCCATGCCGTCAGAATACACCCCTCAGACGAGCTCGCCCTCGATCAGCGAGACACGCGCCAGAGTCGGGACCACGCGCGTGAGCCGGAAGCCCGCGGAGCGGAACAGCTCGCGGAACTCGCTCTCCGAGCGCTGCCGGCCGCCCGTCGAGCGCGACCCCCGGGGGCAGCGCGGAGCTCTCTGCGGGTTGCATCATGACCAATGACTCCTCTCGTCTTCCTCGCTGACGTCAGGCAGTTCGCGGATCTTCCGCGAACGAGTGCTCGCTGCCCGCGACAGGAGTCACGTAGAGCGCCGTCATCGCCGGCTGCGGCCGCGCCCGGTGCCAGAGGCCCTTCGGGCAGACGAAGAGCCGGCCCGGCCGCAGCTCCGAGGTCACCGGCCCGTTCTCGGTCAGCACCGTGATCTCGCCGCCGCCCTCGAGCACCACGATCAGCTCGTCGCCGTCCGGGTGGCGCTCCCAGGGCGCGTCGTCGCCCGAGAACTTCGAGAGGAAGATCGAGGCCCGATCGAGTGACCCGAGCAGCCGTGACTCGAACCCGCGCAGCGAGCTCGTCTCTTCGCGCAGGTCGCGCGGCTCGAGCGGCGGGCGCAGCGCGACGCGCAGCTCGTCGCGGAATGCGGCGCGCGGCAGATCGCGCAGCTCGACCGCCACGCGCAACAGCGCCGACAGCTCCGCGTTTGCGCGCGAGAGCGACGCATCCGGCTCGTTCAAGATTGCCTCCACGCGCTGGTCGAGCTCGTCCGCATTGGTCTTCCGCTCAGGCATCGTGAGTCCCGATCTTCTTGCGCAGCGCCGCGAGCGCGCGCAGTTGCAGCTGCTTCACCGCCCCTTCCGTCCGGCCCAGCGCGGCCGCAATCTCGCGCAGCGAGCGCTCCTGCGCGAAGCGTAGCTCGATGACTCGCCGCTGGTCGGGCGGAAGCTCGGAGACACAGCGGAACAGACGCGCGCGGCTCTCGGCATCCAGGCGCTCGGGCTCGCTCGGCTCCGGCCCGAGCTCGAGCGCCGTCGGCTCGCGGCGCTTCGCGCGCCGCGCGCGGTCGACCACGGCGTTCGCCGCGATGCGCATGAGCCAGGCCGAGAACGGGGCGCCGCGCGACTCGTATCCGGGCAGCCCGGCGAGCGCGCGGCGGAACACCTCCGAGGTCAGGTCCTCGACCTCGGCGCGGCCCTTCACGCGCCGCGCGACATACGCGTAGACCAGCTCGAAGTTCGCCGCGTACAGCGCGGCGAACGGACCGGGGTCCCGCCGCGCGGCCACGACGCGTCTGCGCTCGTCGGATGCTTCCATCACTCCGACGACTACAACGCGCGAGCGCACATCAGGTCACGCGCATCAGGTCACCAGGAAGGCCCCACCGAATCGGCGCTCCATCTCCTGCTTGGAGACCTCTTCCTTCTTGGTCGCGAAGTTCCAGCGGTGGCCGAAGGGATCTCGCAGACTCGCGCTGCGGTCGCCATACGGCATATCCGCAACCGGGCGCAGCAGCGAAGCACCCGCCGAGACGGCGCGGTCGGTGAACGCGTCGACGTCCCGCACGTACAGGTGAATCGTGACCGCGCTGCCGCCGAGCGTCTGCGGGCTGAACACTCCTCCCTCGGGCCACTCGTCCGAGAGCATGATCGAAGCGCCTTCGATCGCGATATCGGCGTGCCCGATCGAGCCGTCCTTGCCCGCGACCCGCATGCGCTCCTGGGCGCCGAAGGCTTTGCGGTAGAAGTCGAGCGCAGCGCTCGCGCCCTTGCAGCACAGATAGGGGGTGGCGCTCGCCGCGGCCGAGACCGCGGCCGGGGCGGCGCGTTTGCTCGGCTTCGCCGCGCGCTTCGCAGCGCGCCGCGCGGACGTCTTCGCCCGACCTTTGTGCGCCGTGCCCTTCTTCTTCGCGACCTTCTGCTTCGCGACCTTCCGCTTCGCCATCTCGCCCCTCTCTGTCCTGGTTTGAGGGCATCGTACGCCGGAGCCGCCGGATCGAGAAGTCCGCTGGCAGTGCCACGGGCCTCCAGGTAGACTGCGCCCCCTGCCTTTCCTCGGTCCCGACTTCGTTCGGGGCCAGAACCCACGAGGAGTGCACTTGCGAGAGTACGAGTTCGTCTACGTGATCCAGCCCGACGCCAGCGTCGAGCGCGAGACTGAGATCCACCAGCGCATCGATCAGGTCGTCGCCGACAACCAGGGGCGCCTGCTGCTGCGCGACGACTGGGGCAAGCGCCGGCTCGCCTACGAGATCAAGAAGTTCCAGAAGGGTCACTACTTCCAGGTGAACTTCCTGGGCCTGGGCAAAGAGGTTGCCGAGATCGAGCGCCTGATGCGCATCGACGCCGACGTGCTCCGCTATCTTTCGGTGCAGGCGAACGACGACGTGCGAGACATCGAGAAGCGCGTCGTCGAGGCCGCGAAGCAGGCCGAAGAACAGGCGCGACGCCGCGCCGAGCGCGAGAAAGAGCGCGCCGAGCGCGAGGAGCGCGAGAAGGAGCGCGAGCGCAGCGGCGAGCGCGGCCCGCTGCTCGACGACGACGACGAGGAGGTGCGCTTCGGCGGCGCCGACGACGGCGGCGGCCGCGACCGCGATCGCTACCGCGGCGACGAGGACGAGGAGTAAGTCATGGTCGAAGTGATCGCGAAGCGCCCGCAGAAGAAGCGCCGCCGCGGCGGCCGCAAGATGTTCACCCGCCACAAGGTGTGCCGCTTCTGCGCGGACAAAGAGCTGGAGATCGACTACAAGGACGCGAAGACGCTGCGCATCTTCCTGACCGAGCGCTGCAAGATCATTCCGCGGCGGATCAGCGGGAACTGCGCGCGCCACCAGCGGCGGCTCACCGTCGAGATCAAGCGCTCGCGCCATCTGGCGCTCCTGCCGTACACCACGGCGCACGCGTAGGGAGACCGGCGAAATGGCCACCATGGAAGTGATCCTCACCGAGGACATTCACCGCCTCGGCAACGCCGGCGACGTGGTGCGCGTGAAGGCCGGCTTCGGCCGCAACTATCTCCTGCCGCAGGGCAAGGCGATGCTCGCCACCGCGTCGCGCGTGAAGCAGGTCGAGCACCAGCGGCGCATGATCGACGAGATCCAGAAGCGCGCGATCGCGGAGTTCCGCGAGATCGAGCGGCGCCTCCAGGCGGTCGATCTGCGCTTCGAGATGCAGGCCAGCCCCGAGGGCAAGCTGTTCGGCTCGGTCACGAACGCCGACGTCGCAGCCCGCCTCGCGGCCGCTGGCGTCGAGATCGAGCGCCGAAAGATCGTCATCGCCGACGCCATCAAGAGCGTCGGCGATCACCCGATCACCGTTCGCCTGCACCGCGAGGTGCACACGCCGCTGGTCGTGAAGGTCGTCTCCAGCGGCGAGCCCGCGGCCGCGGCCGCGGCCGCGGAGCCCGAGGGGCTGCAGACCGAAGAACCGCGCGACGCGGACGACGACGCCGAGTAGACTCGCGTAGGATTCCGGCGGGCCGCCGGAGACAGTGAACGGCGGGGCGGGGGGCCACTTGCCGAGAGCCGACGAAGTACTGCGCGCGATTCCCACCGACCACGAGGCCGAACGTGCGGTGCTCGGCGCGCTCCTGCTCGACGTCGAGGCGTTCTACAAGGTCTCGGACAAGCTCGATCCGAGCGCGTTCGACCTGCCCCGACACAGAATTGTGTACGAGGTCATCCGAGACCTGGCGGACAAGCAGCAGGGCATCTCGCTGATCACCCTGCGCAGCGCGCTCGAGGAGCGCGGCCTGCTCGAGCAGAGCGGCGGCACCGCATTTCTGTCACAGCTCGCCGACGCGGTCCCGACCGCCGCCCACGTCGAGCACCACGCGGAGATCGTGCGCCAGAAGGCGACCGCGCGCGCGCTGATTCGCACCTGCGAGAAGCTCGCGGCGCGGGGCTACGACGGGCTCGAGAGCGTGAGCACTCTGGTCGAGGACGCGGAGCGCGAGGTGCTCGCGATCGCGGAGCACGGCTCGCAGGCCGGCTTCACGTCGATCAAGGACGAGATGCAGAGCACGTTCGAGTACATCGAGCGCGTGCAGTCCGGGCAGCTCGTCGGCGTGCGCACGGGCTTCGAGAACTTCGACCAGCTCACCGGCGGCTTCCGCGGCGGCGAGGTCGTGATCCTGGCCGCGCGCCCGAGCGTGGGCAAGACCGCGTTCGCGCTGAACATCGCGCGCAATCACGCGCTCGACTTCGGCGGCTGCGTCGCGTTCTTCTCGCTCGAGATGACCAAGCGCGAGCTCGCGCTGCGGCTCTTGCTCGGCGAGGGCGAGATCGACAACAACCGCTTCGTGAACGGCATGCTGACCGACCGCGACTGGCGGCGACTCACTCAGGCGGCGAGCGTGCTGGAGACCGCGCGCATCTTCTTCGACGACAGCGCCGCCATATCCGTGAGCGACATCGCCGCGAAGGCGCGCCGCATCGACCGCGAGCAGAAGCTGTCGCTGGTCGTGATCGACTACATCCAGCTCGTGCTCGGCCGGCAGACGCGCGACGGCGGCGAGCGCCGCGAGCAGCAGGTCGCCGACATCAGCCGCTCGCTGAAGCTCTTGGCCAAGGATCTGGACATTCCGGTGCTCGCGCTGTCGCAGCTGAACCGCGGTCCCGAGAACCGCCCCGACAAACGGCCGCAGCTCGCCGATCTGCGCGAGTCGGGCGCGATCGAGCAGGACGCCGACGTCGTCATGTTCGTGTACCGCGACGAGGTCTACGATCCCGAGACACCCGACGCGGGCATCGCCGAGATCCTGATCGCCAAGCAGCGCAACGGTCCGATCGGCACGGTGAAGCTGCAGTTCGCGAAGGAGCACGGCCGCTTCCACAGTCTCTCGAACCGCGGGGACGCCCCGCCGCCCGAGGCGGGCTTCTCGGGTGCGCGCGACTTCGGCTTGCCGGGAGACCCGGAGCCGCCGTTCTGAGTCGCGCCCTGCTTCGCCCGCGCGCGCTCCGGCCGGATCGGGCGATCGGCGTGTGCGCGCCGTCGGGCCCCGTCGAGCCCGAGACGCTCGAGCGCGGACTCGCCTGGCTCGCGACCCAGGGTCACCCGCTCGTCGTCGCCAAGAACGTCCGCGCGCGCGCCGGGTATCTCGCCGGGAGCGACGCGGAGCGGCTGGCCGACCTGGAGTCATTGCTTCGGGACCCGCAGGTCGGCGCGATCCTGTGCGCGCGCGGCGGCTACGGCGTGAGCCGCTATCTGGCGCGCATCGATCCCGACGAGCTGCGCCGCGCGCGCAAGCTCGTCGTCGGCTACAGCGACGCGACTCACTTGCTCTCGTATCTGCAGGCGCGCGCGGGCGTCGCCTCGATCCACGGTCCGATGCTCGAGCGCGGCGACGTCGCGCCCGAGGCGCGCGCGCGCCAGCTCGCGCTGATGCGCGGCGAGCCGGCGGGCCTGGCGCCGCTCGCGGGCCGCAGCGTGCGCGGCGGAGCGGCCGAGGGGCCGCTCGTCGGCGGAAACCTGAAGATGCTCCACTCCAGCGTCGGCACGCCGTGGGAGCCGGAGCTCGACGGCGCGATCCTGTTCATCGAGGAGATCTCCGAGGCGCCGTACGCGATCGACCGCGCGCTGATTCACCTGCGCGAGGCCGGCTGGCTCGCGCGCGTTCGCGGCGTCGCGGTCGGTCAGCTCGTGCAGTGCGAGTCGACCCGCTACCCTGGCGCGTCCGCGGGAGAAGCCGTGCGGGAGATTCTCGGCGCCGCCGTGCGCGGCCCGATCGTCGAGGATCTGCCGTTCGGCCACGTCGCGGACAATCGCGCGCTCGCCGTGGGGGTGCGCGCGCGCTTGGACGGTGATCGCGCTCTGCTCACGGGACTCGAGCCGGTCGTGGAGGTCGACGCGTGAAGCGCGCCGAAGTGAGTCGCAGGCTGGGGAAGGTCGAGCGCGCGGTCGAACGCGCGATCGAGGCCGGCGAGCTCCCCGGCGCCGTGATCCTGGCGCGCATGGGCGACGAGCTCGCGTTCGACGGCGTGTACGGCGCGGCGGTGCTGGTGCCCGAGCGCCACGAAGCGCGGCTCGACACGATCTACGACCTCGCGTCGCTCACGAAGGTCATGGCGACCACCGCTGCGACCATGCTGCTGGTTGCCGACGGGCGCGTCGAGCTCGACGCCCCGGTAGCGACTTACTTGCCCGCCTTCGCGGAGCGGGGCAAGGAGAAGATCAGCGTCCGGAACCTGTTGACTCACAGCTCGGGCCTGCGGCCGTGGCGCGCGTATCACGCGGACCTGGCGGAGCGAGACCGGCGCCGCGGCGAGCACGTGGTCGGCTCGCCGGACGGCAAGCGCGAGATCGTGAGTCGCGTGCTGCGCAGCGCTCCGGTGCACGAGCCGGGCGAGGCCTCGGTCTACGGCGATCTGGACTTCATCGCGCTCGGCGCGCTGGTCGAGGCCGTCGCGGGCGAGGAGCTCGACGCGCTCTGCGCGCGGCGCGTCTACCAGCCGCTGGGCATGGCCAGCACTCACTTCAACCGACTGCCGTTCGCGGGCGAGCGCGGGCGCTACGCCGCCACCGAGCAGTGCAGCTGGCGCGAGCGCGTGCTCTGGGGTGAGGTGCACGACCCGAACGCCTGGGCGATGGGCGGAGTCGCGGGTCATGCCGGGCTGTTCGGCAGCGCGCCCGACGTGCTGCGCTTCGCGCAGGAGATGCTGGCCGCCGAGCGCGGCCGCTCCGGTCTGTTTCCGGCCGAGGTCGCGCGCGAGTTCTTCCGGCGCCAGGAGATCGCGCCGGGGAGTGATTGGGCGCTCGGCTGGGACACGCCGACGGAGGGTCAGTCGACCTCGGGCACGCACTTCTCGAAGCGCTCGATCGGCCACACCGGCTTCACCGGCACGAGTCTCTGGATCGACCTCGAGCGCGGCATGATCGCCGTGCTGCTCGCGAACCGCATCCACCTGGTCGCGAAGCGGAGCAAGTTCGAGCTGCGCCCGCAGGTGCACGATCTGATCTGGGAGGCGTTCCTTGCCGCGTAGCATTCCGCCGATCGAAGAGATCCACCACGTGCACTTCGTGGCGGTCTGCGGCACGGCCATGGGCTCGCTCGCCTGCATGCTGGCCGAGCGCGGCTTCCGAGTGACTGGCAGCGACACCGACGCGTATCCGCCGATGAGCGACCAGCTGCGCGCGGCCGGCATCGAGGTGCAGAAGGGCTGGAGCCCCGAGCGCGTGCGCGGCGACGAGCCCGACCTGGTGGTGGTGATCGGCAACGCGGCGCGGCCCGACAACCCCGAGGCGCGCGCGGCGATCGACGGAGGCCTGTCGTACGTGTCGTTCTGCGACGCCGTGCAGCACTTCTTCCTGCGCGGGAAGCACAGCGTCGTCGTCACCGGCACGCACGGGAAGACCACCACGACGAGCATCGTCGCCTGGATGCTGACTCACGCCGGGCGCGACCCGTCGGCGCTGATCGGCGGCGTGTTCGAGAACTTCGGCGGCAGCTTCCGCCTGGGCGCGGGACCCGAGTTCGTGATCGAGGGCGACGAGTACGACTCGGCGTTCTTCGACAAGACCCCGAAGTTCCTGCACTACGACGCGCGCACGGCGCTGATCACGTCGGTCGAGTTCGACCACGCCGACATCTATCAGTCACTCGAGCAGATTCAGGACGCGTTCCGGCAGCTTGTGTCTCAGATTCCCGCGGACGGCAAGATCATCGCGGCGACCGACGCCGAGTCGGTGCGCGCCGTGCTCGCGGGCGCCGTGGCGCCCGTGGAAGGCTACGGCTTCCGCGAAGGCGCGATCTGGCGCGTCTCCGACATCGCGTTCGATGCCCAGGGCACGCAGTTCACGGTCTGGAAGCGCGACGAGCGGGTCGCGCGCGTGCGCATGCCGCTCTTCGGGCGACATAACGTCGAGAACGTGCTCGGCGCGATCGCCGTCTGCGCGAGCCTCGGCCTGGCGCCCGACAGCGCCGCGCGCGCCATGACCGAGTTCCGCGGCGTGAAGCGGCGGCAGGAGCTGCGCGGCGAAGCGGCCGGCATGGCGGTGATCGACGACTTCGCGCACCACCCGACCGCCGTGCGCGAGACGATCGCAGCGATCCGCTCGCGCTACCCCGATCGCCGCCTGTTCGCGATCTTCGAGCCGCGCACCAACACCAGCCGGCGCCGCTTCTTCGAGGCCGACTTCGCCGACGCGCTGACCGCGGCCGACGAAGTGATTCTCGCGGGGGTCTTCAAGGCCGAGGCGCTGAAGGAAGACGAGCGCATGCGGCCCGACGTGGTGATCGAGCGCGTGCGCCAGGCCGGCAAGCAGGCTCACTATCTCGCCGAGGTGGACGAGATCATCGAGTATCTCGCCCGCCACCGCACCGGCAAGGACGTGGCGCTCGTCATGTCCAACGGCGGGTTCGGAAACATCTGGGAGCGGTTGCTCGCGCGCCTTCGGGCGGGGTAGGGAAAGTCAGAATGCAGGCGAACGAACTGAGACGTGGAATGAACGTGATGCTCGACGGACGCCCCTACCGCGTGATGGAGAGCGAGATCCGCACGCCGGGCAAGGGACGCGCCTTCATCCAGGTGAAGTTCCGCAGCATCCTCGACGGCACGCAGAAGGAGCTGAAGCTCTCGACCGGCGACCAGGTCGAAGAGGCCGCGATCGAGTCGAAAGACATGGACTATCTCTACAGCGACGCCGACGGCGCCGTGTTCATGGACATCGAGAGCTACGAGCAGATGACCATCCCCGACGACGTCGTCGGCGAGGCGAAGCCGTGGCTTTCCGAGGGCCTGCGCTGCTCCGTCGAGCTGCTCGACGGCGTGGCGATCGGAGTCACCCTGCCGAAGGTCGTCGAGATCAAGGTGCGCTCCGCCGACGCCGTCGTGCGCGGCCAGACCGCCTCCAAGTCCGGGAAGTCCGCCGTGCTCGAGAACGGAGTCACGATCCAGGTCCCGCCGTTCATCGAGTCCGGCGAAAAGCTGCGCGTCGACCCGACCGAGAAGCGCTACATCGAGCGGGCGAAGTAGCCAGGCGCCAATCGGCGCGTTTCCGCTCTCACCGGAGATGCGCTCTCAGCACACGCAGCACATCCTCTGGATGAGTCTCTTGCGGCGAGTGACCCGCTCCGGCGATGACCTCCAGCTTTGCGCCCGGAACCTTCTCGGCCATGTAGCGCGAGCCGGCGAGGAAGGTCTTGTCGTTCTCGCCGACGACGACCAGGGTCGGCACGGCGATCGTGGGAAGTGATTCGATCGCGCTTCCGTCGCGCTGCGCCAGGATGCCGCGCGCGGCGAGCGCCAGGCCGAGGGACTTCGGGCCCTTGGCTTCGAAGGCCCGCGCGCGCTCCTCGACCATGCGGTTCCAGCCCGCGCGCGCGTCGTCTTTGCGATAGCCGGGGCCGGTGTCGAGAAGCACCAGCGCGGCGACGCGCTCGCGGTGCGCGAGGTGGAATGCGAGCGAGAGATAGCCGCCGAGCGAGTGACCGACGATCACGGCTCGCGCGGCGCGGGCGCGGTCGAGCAGCGCCGCCATGTCCGCGAGCGAGACCTCGACCGAGTACGCGGCCGGGTCCGCGGGGGAGTCACTCCGCCCGTGGCCGCGCAGATCCCAGGTGATCACGGTGTAGCGCTCCGAGAGCGGCCCGACGAGCTTTCCCCAGTCGGCGGAGCTGCCGGAGAAACCGTGCGTCAGCAGCAGCGCGGGCCCGCGGCCCGTCACCTCGAAGTGGATCAGCGCTTGTTCCTCGGCACGTCGCGGAATGCGCGCTCGGCGTCGGTCTGGGGGTCCTTCGGCAGGCCGAGCACGCGCTCGGACACGATGTTGCGCTGGATCTCGTCGGTGCCGCCCGCGATCGAGACCGCCGGCACCGAGACGAGGATCTCGGCGATCAATCCGGCGAGCGGACCGTCGGCGGCCGAGAGCATCGAGTCACTCCCGCTGATCAGGGTGTGCACGCGCGAGCAGGCGCGCGCGATCTCGGAGGCGTAGAGCTTGCCGAGCGACCCCTCGGGCCCGGGCGGCCGGCCCAGCACGCGCGCGGCCTTCGCGCGCCGCGCCGTCCACTCGGTCGCGCGCGCGAGTGACAGGAGCTTCGCGATCTCCTGTCTCACCACGGGATCGCGATTGCGCCCGGTGGCCTTCGCGCGCTCGACGATCAGGTCGGCGCGGCCCGCGCGCTGCGGGTACCACGTGTACGGCGCCATGATCTCGTCGTTCTCGGCGCGCTGCTCGTCGTAGGCGCGGCCCTTGCCCTTCGGCGCGCGGCCGAGTGCGCGCAGCGCGTCGAACGAGCGCCGCTCGTGCGCCAGCGTGGCGAGCGCGACGGTCCAGCCGTTGCCGACCTCGCCGATCGCGTTCGCGACCGGCACGCGTGCGTCGTTCAGAAACACTTCGTTGAACGACGCGTGGCCGTTCATCTGCTTGAGCGGTTTCGCCACGACGCCGGGCTGGTGCATCTCGAGCGCGAAGTAACTGATGCCTCGGTGCTTCGGCACGTCCCAGTTCGTGCGCGCGAGCAGCATGCCGTAGCGCGCGTGGTGCGCGCTCGTGCTCCACAGCTTCTGACCGTTGACGACGAACTCGTCGCCGTCGGGCGAGAGCTCGGCGCGGGTCGTGAGTCCCGCGAGATCGGAGCCGCTGCCCGGCTCGCTGAACAGCTGGCACCAGGTGTCCTCGCCGGTGACGATCGGCCGCAGCAGCCGGCGCTTCAGGTCGTCGGAGCCGTGCTCGAGAATCGTCGGCGCGGCCAGAGTCATGCCGCCGCCGCCCGGCGTGCCGACCGCGCCGATCCGCTCGAACTCCTCGGCGACCAGGTCCGCGAGTGACACGGACAGACCGCGCCCGAGCCACGCAACCGGCCAGGTCGGACAGCCCCAGCCCGAGTCGACGAGCTTGTTCCGCCACTCGACGAGCGACAGGTCGGGATTCCAATTCGCCTCGAGCCAGGCGCGGACTTCGCGGCGCACGCTCTCGGCGTCCGTCCGTTCGGCCATCAAATCCCCAAACGCTGCGCGAGCAGCTCGCGGTGGTGAGTCGGATCGCCCAGAAACACCTCGCTCGCCTTCGCGCGCTTGAAGTAGAGGTGCACGTCTTGCTCCCAGGTGAAGCCGAGCCCGCCGTGGATCTGGATGCTCTCCGCGGCGATCTCGAGATAAGCATCCGATCCCTGCGCCTTCGCGAGCGACGCGACCGCCGGCAGCTCGTCGGGCCTCTCGTCCGCGCAGGCGGCTGCGTAGTACGCCGAGGAGCGCGCCAGCTCGAGCGCCATCAGCATGTCGGCGCACTTGTGCTTGATCGCCTGGAACGATCCGATCGGACGCCCGAACTGCACGCGCGTCTTCGCGTACTCGACCGTCATGTCGAGCAGCTTCTGCGCCCCGCCCACCATCTCGTTGGCGAGCAGCGCGGCCGCTTGATCGAGCGTCTTCTCGAGCGGCGCCGCCGCGGCGCCGGCTTCGCCGAGTGACTCGGCGCGCGCCCCGCGGAAGGTGAGTCGCGCGAGCTTGCGCGTCGGGTCGAGCGCGACCAGGGGGCGGCGCGCCAGCCCCTCGCTGTCCGCAGGCAGATGGAACAGCCCGAGCCCCTCGCGCCCCGCCGAGCCCGGCAGGCGCGCCGCGACCACGACGAGATTTGCGATGGCTCCGTCGAGCACGAACGACTTCTCGCCGTGCAGGGTCCAGCCGCCCGGGGCTCGCCGCGCCTCGAGCTCGATTCCGCCCGCGTCCCAGCGGCCGTTGGGCTCGGCGACCGCGAGCGTGGCGAGTGTCTCGCCCGCGGCGATCCCCGGCAGCAGCGCGCTCTTCTCCGACTCGCTGCCCGCGTTCAGGATCGCGTTTGCCGCCAGTGCGACGGACGCGAAGAACGGAGCGCACAGCAGCGCTCGGCCCATCTCCTCGAGCGCGATGGCCAGCTCGGCAAAGCCGAGGCCTTGACCGCCGTATGACTCGGGAATGTGGACCCCGGGCAGGCCGAGCTCCTGACTGAGCTGCTTCCAGACACCGGGCTCGTAGCCTTCCGGGGCCTCCATCAGGCGGCGCACTTCGGCGGCCGGCGACTTCTCGTCGAGGAAGCGCCGCACCACGCGGCGCAGCTCCTCCTGTTCCTCGCTCGGGCTCCAGCGCATGCCCGATTCTCGCACGGGTGGGCAGCCGGCAGCGACTGAGCTGAGCTGTCGCTCAGGGGCCCGAGGGACCAGCGAAGATCTGGCGATGCAGATCGGCCGATGCCTTCATGATCGCAGCGTCTCGCTCTGGCCCCCGATCGGCGCAAGCAGCTGCTCCGACCGAGCGAAGTGCACATGCCGTACTGGGCCGAGTCGCACGTCGCATCTCGACCTACCTCACGGAATCGGCGCCGCCTGTGCGGCCGCGACCGCGGCGTCGCGGTCCGCCGGAGTCAGGAAGCCCGCCGACACCGCTGCATTCGCTGCAGCCGTGAAGCTCGAAACGTAGCTAGAGTGAGTCGGGTACAGACGCGACAGGGTCGAGCTGCTGAGTGGCGTGAAGAAGCCGGACAGCAGGCAGAGCCCGGATGACCGGAGCTCGGCGTCATCGATGCTGCCGGTCACGAACAGTGTCGTGAGCGTGCTCTGGACCAGGGAGATGAGCGCCGCCGGATTGATGTTCAGGCTGTTGGGACTCACCTGCGAGAAATTGATCGGCGAATAGGACTCGATCGGCGCTTGGATGTCCGGCAACCGGATCCCGCCCAGCGCGTTGCCGTACTGATCGCGCTGGACGACGTCGTACACGAAGAAGAACAGCGTCGTCGAGATCCGCGGGGAGTGCGGCGGCGATATCCCCTGACTGAGCCACTTGTGCAGAGCCACGAGTGCCGCGTCCTCGGCTTCGAAGAGCGGCATGTTGTTGACCTGATTGATGCCGTCCAAGGGCGTGCCGGTGCCGGTGATTGGAGTTCCGAACTGACACATCGGGACCGGGACCGTCGGCTGATCGCGGGCAATCGTGGCCAGCTCGTAGGTCGCCTCATGGGCGTCGATGTGCGCTGCGCCCGCGAGCTCCCAAGTCCGCAGGGTGTTGTTGTCTGCCTGTCTCGATAGCCCGGCGCCCAACTCGACGATGTCTCCCTCGGTGTTGAGCTGAATGAACGGCGTCCTGTTGTCGGTGCGAATCAGCGCCGGGAGCGGGGACGTCGAAATCAGCCCGTTGCCGAGCGGCGCCCCGACCGCGGCTCGACCGACCGCGAGGAAGCCGTCGAACGCGTGAGTCACTGGCTGGATTGCATTCACATAGGTGACGATGCGAAACGCCGACTGCGAGTCACCCGCGCCGATCAGCCGACTGGGAGTGAGGCCGCCGAGTAGCGTTGCGCCGTTCGCTCTGACGGATTGCGCCGCCTGCGTGAAGATGTCGTAGGACTGCCCGTCATTGCTCGACCCGAGCGCGCCGTAGCGCACCGGGTCCCAGGCTGCGAGGTCGCGCATCCCGGCCGCCTGGGCGGTCACGCCGACATAGGCGTAGCCGTCGCGAAGCGCCTGCTGATAGATCTGCGACCACAGGGGATCTTGATCTCCGCCCGTCGTGTCGTTGAGCCACTCGAACACGACCGTGCCGTTGAACTTCATCGGGTCGGTCGGGTAACGCACCAACAGACGCGTCGTGTAAGGCACGTTCGTCTGCGCGGCCGATACGCTCCAGGCGCCGTCCGAGCCCCAGAAACCCCGCTGCTGGTAGACGGTCGCGCCGCCGGAGATCTGAAACTCTCGCTCCACGTAGCCGAGCGCCTCGAGATCGAGAACCGGAGCTTGCGGGATGGCCGCCGTCGTCGGGACCGCATCGTAGGGGTGGCCGTGGAGTCCGCTCCCCGCCGGATTCTCCAACAGGGTCGGCGGGCCGGCTGCTGCGCGTCCGGCGAGTGACCACGCGGTGAGGCAAGTCAGGATCGCGAGTGATCGCGCTAGGCCCTTCACGGTCATCCTCCTTCGTTCCGAAGGAGGGGATTTCCGCACGTGCCGGGGGGCGACCACAATTCCCGTCTGCGCCGTTCTCTTGTCAGTTCGCGACGACGCGATGAGAGCGGCGGTATTCGCTCGGGGACTGACCCGACCAGCGCCGGAAGGCGCGCGTGAAAGCGGGCGCGTCGGAGAACCCGAGAAGCGCAGCGACCTCGCTCACGCCGATCCGATCGAGGGCCAGATAGCGGCGGGCGAGGCCGGAGCGCAGATCGTCGAGGACGGCCTTGAAGCGCGTACCCTCCTGCGCGAGCCGGCGGACCCGGGTCCGCCGCGACATGTGGAGCGCGGCGGCGACATGCTCCGCGCTCGGATCGCCGCCGGCGAACTCGGCGGCGAGTCGCTCGCGGACCCGCTGCGTCAGTGGCTCGGCCGCGGGGAGCGCCGACACGCGCTCCTCGGCGAGCCGGTGCAGGAGCTCGTGCAGCTTGCGGTCCGCCTTCGAGGCTTGCCGGTCGAGGAGCGCGGTGTCGAAGACGATCGCGTCGCAGGGCGCCGAGAACCGCAGCGACGCCCCGGCGAAGGCGCGCTCCGACAGCGTGCGATCCGCGGGGGCCTCGTGCATCAGCCAGACCTCGGCCGGACTGCCCGAAAATTCGGGCGCGAAGCCCCGGTAGAACGACGCGAGCTGGAAGTCGGCGGCGACGCGATTCAGCGGGATCCGACTCGCGAAGCGCAGGATGGCGTGGCCCTCGACCTGCTCGAGCGTGATGTCGAGGCCGTCGTTCAGGAGCCGAGCGTAGCGCGCGAGCAGCGGCACCGACTCGGCGATGCTCGTCGCGGAGCAGGCCAGATACTCGAGGAGATCGTACTCGCCCGTCTCGGCCTCGAGCGCCGCCCGAAGCCCCAGGTCGGGATCGCCCGTCAGCGCCACGGCGCCGTCGAGCAGCGCGAGGGCGGCCGACACGCCGATGCGGGCCTCGAGATCGCGCGGGACCAGGCGCGCCACGTCCTCGGGCGGCAGCGCCTCGCGGGCGAGGATGCGCAGGAAGGGCATGCAAAGCCGCACGGAGAATGTCGGACTGCACGTCGCTGTGCTCGGGCAACCGAGCACCGCCACGCCTTTTGGCGGCGGCCGAGCGCCCGCCATGGCCTCCGCCGCAGCTCGGAGCGTTGGGATCGCGGTCCGCATGCCGGTCTCTCTCGGGCGCGAACATACGCCTGCGGCACGGGGCGCGTCTACACGCGCGAGCACTTCGGGGATCGCGAGTCGGTCGAGCCGCAGTCACGCGCGCGTGGCACCATGCAAACATGACGCTCGCTGCTCATTGCGCAGAGATGGCCCGCAACAACGTCTGGTCGAATCAGCGCCTGCACGCCGCGATTGCGCTGCTGACTCAGGCGGAGCTCGAGGCGCCGCGAGTCAGCTTCTTCCCGACCCTGCAGGCAACCCTGAACCACATCCTCGTCGTCGACGCGTACTACCTGGAGGGGCTCGAGGCGGGCGGGCGCGGGCACGCCGCGCTCGAAAACGCGATCCCGTTCCCGCGCATAGCCGAGCTCGCCGCCGCTCAGCGCGAGTCCGACGGCCGCCTGATCCGCTTCTGCGAGTCGCTCGACGCGAGCGGGCTCGAGCGGCGAGTCACTCTTGACCGCGGCGACGAGGGACTCACCAGCGAGTCCGTGCGCGCGGTGCTCGCGCACCTCTTCGTGCACCAGATCCACCACCGCGGCCAGGCGACCGCGATGCTGGCGGGCACGCGCGTCGCGCCGCCGCAGCTCGACGAGTTCTTCCTGGACTACGACCGCCCGCGCCGGGAGGGAGAAGCGCCCAAGCCCTAGGCCAGGTGGCGGTCCAGGAACGCCGTCATCTTGCGGATCGAGTCGAGCGCCTGCGGCAGGAACTCCATCTGCACGAAGCCGTGCGGCATGCCGTCGACGACCACGCTCTCGTGCGGAATGCCCGCGCGCTCGAGTCCGGCGGCCAGCGCGCGTTGGTGCGCGAGCAGCGGATCCGCGGTGCCGACCACGAGAAACGCGGGCGGAAGCCGCGCCGCCGCGTGCACGGGCGAGACGCGCGGGTCGCGCAGCAGCGAAGTGGGCGGATTCTGGCCGAGATAGCCGTGGATCATTGCGTCGCGCAGCGAGCGCGCGGCTTCCGTGTCCATGCCCGGCGCGACGCCCGCGTCGAGGCTCGAGAGCTCTTCGAAGTCGAAGGCGCCGTAGATCAAGAGCGCGGCGCGCAGCGCCGGGGCGCTCGAGTCATTGGCCAGGTGCGCAGCGACCGCCGCCGACAGATTTCCGCCGGCCGAGTCACCGCCGATCGCCAGGCGCCGCGCGTCCCCGCCGAAGCGCGCGGCGTTCTGCGCGGCCCAGCGCACGGCGAACACGCAGTCGTCGAACGGCGCCGGGAACGGCGCCTCGGGCGCCAGGCGGTAGTCGACGTTCACGACCAGATAGCCGGCCTCGGCGAAGCGCAGCGCGAGCTTGCGGTGCGTGCGCGGGCTGCCCGCGACCCAGCCGCCGCCGTGCAGATACACGAGCACCGGATGCGGGCCCGCGCGGTCCGGCACCAGCACGTCGGCGGTCACGCGCGCACTGCCCACCTCGCGCAGCAACACATTCTCGTGTATCGCGCCCACCTCGGGAGGATCGGCGTTCAGGAGCTGCGCGAATGTGTCCAGCATCTTGCGCAGCGAGGGCACGTCCGGGGGCGCCTGCCCACCGGCCATTTGCTGCATGAGCTTCTGCATCAGCTCGGACTGCGCGGTCGAGTCGGCCATCGCGGGCTCCTTCTCGTCGGGGAACACCAGCCTATCGGGCGGCGGGGGCTGCAAGCAAGCGCTCGCCTCGCCGCGTAGACTCGCGCCATGAAGAGCTTCGAGGGGAAGATCGCCGTCGTCACCGGCGGCGGAACGGGAATGGGGCGCGAGCTGGCTCGCCAGCTCGCCGACGCGGGCTGTCAGGTCGCGATCTGCGACGTCTCCGAGGAGAACATGGCGCAGACCAAGGCGCTGTGCGCGGGCCGTGGCTCGAGAGTGCGAGTCACGACGCACCTCGCCGACGTCTCGATCGAGCGGCAGGTGGTCGCCTTCCGCGATGCGGTCGCGCGAGAGCACCAGACCGACCACGTCGACCTCTTGTTCAACAACGCGGGCATCGGCGGAGGCGGCAGCTTCGTGCGCGACGAGCGCGGCGAGTGGGACAAGACTTTCGACGTGTGCTGGGGCGGGGTCTACTACTGCACGCGCGCGTTCCTGCCGCTCTTGCTCGCGAGCCGCGAGGCGCACCTGACCAACACCAGCTCCGTGAACGGCTTCTGGGCGTCGCTCGGGCCGAACTCGGCGCACACCGCGTACAGCGCCGCGAAGTTCGCGGTCAAGGGCTTCACTGAGGCGCTGATCAACGACTTCAAGCTGAACGCCCCACACATCAAAGTGTCGCTCGTCATGCCGGGTCACATCGGCACGTCGATCGTGATCAACTCGGGCAAGATCCTCGGCCGCGACCCCAAGGAGATGAGCGACGACCAGGTCGACGAGGCGCGCGCGCGCATCGAGCGCGCGGGGTTCCCGGTCGGCGGCGCGACGAACGATCAGATCCGGCAGGCGCTGGTGATGATCGGCGAGAACTTCCGCGACGCGGCGCCGATGACCGCCGCCGAGGCCGCGAAAGTGATTCTCGACGGCGTGAAGGCGGAGCGCTGGCGCATTCTCGTGGGCAAGGACGCCGTGGTGCTCGATCGACTCGTGCGCGAGGCGCCGGAAGAGGCCTACGGCCAGCCCTTCATGGACCGGCTGCAGAAGGAAGCTTCATTCACGCTCGGGCGCTGAGGGACCGAGCGCGAGAATGCGCGCGCCCTTGCCGAGCGCGCGCGAGCCGGCGATCGCGCGCGCGACGTACGCCTTCGCGCCGCGCGCCGCCGCCTCGAGTGACTCGCCGCGCGCGAGCCGAGCGGTGATCGACGCGGAGAGCGCGCAGCCGGTGCCGTGAACCGGGCCGACGTCGCTGCGCGTGCCCCGCAGCCAGACGCCGGCGCCCTCGCGCGTCGCGAGAAAGTCGTCGGAGTCGGGTCCGTCCGCATGCCCGCCCTTCACCAGCACGGCGCGCGCGCCCAGCTCGAGGAACGCGCGCGCGGCGCGTTCCGGGTCGGTCTCGCCGGTGAGCGCCTCGGCCTCGGGCAGGTTCGGAGTCACCAGCGCCGCGCCGTCGATCAGCCGCTCGATCAGATTTCCGAAGGCGCGCTGCTCGAGCAGGAGCGAGCCGTCGCTCGCGCGCAGCACGGGATCGACGACGCGCGGAAGTGCGCCGCGATCGAGCACGTTCGCGACCGCGAGCAGCACGTCGTCGCTGGCCAGCATGCCGAGCTTCAGCGCGGACGGCGCGATGTCGTCGAGCAGCGCCGCGAGCTGCTCGGCCACCACGCTCGGGAACACCGCGTTCGAACGGCGCACGCCCTTCGTGGTCTGCACGGTGAGCGCTGTCGGTACGGCCATGCCGTGAACGCCGTGCAGCGCGAAGATCTGGAGATCGAGCTGCAGCCCCGCGCCGCCCGTCGGATCCGAGCCGGCGATCGTGAGCGCGACCGGCGCAGCGCGCTCGGCCATCGCCCTAGGCGTGTTTCCCGGGGGGCGGCGCCATCAGAGTCAGCACGACCAGGCGCGCGCCCGAGTCGTTCTGGATTCCGTGGAGCTCGTCCGAGTCGGCCATCACGGCCTCGCCGGCGGCGAGCTCGCGCTCCTCGTCGCCGACCCGGAAGCGGCCTCGGCCCGCCGCGACGAGATACACCTTGTCGCAGCCCGCGTGCGCGTGCGGCTTCTGACTCTGTCCCGGCTCGAGACAGTACAGGTCGAGGAAGAAGCGCTCCGACGCGAACAGCCCGACCTTCGACAGCTTCTCGCCCGAGAAGCTCCAGGCGGATTTGTCCCAGCGCACGACCTTCATCAGGGCGTGTTGACCCACTCGATGTTCGTGCCGACCACCGCCGGCGCCTCGGCGTTCAGGAGCGAGAGCTTGCGCGCGACGAGACCCGCGATCGCGCGCAGCTCGCGCGCGGCCGGTGAGTCGGGCGCGGAGACGACCGTCGGCTTGCCCGCGTCGCCGGCCGCGACCACGTCGGGCTGCAGCGGCACGTGGCCGAGCACGTCGGTCTCGAGCTCGCGCGCCGCCCGCTCCGCGCCGCCGTCGCCGAACAAGGTGTGCCGCTTGCCGCAGCCGTCGCAGACGAAGTAACTCATGTTCTCGACGATCCCGATCACCGGCACGTTCACGCGCCGGAACATCTGCAGGCCCTTGCGCGCGTCGATCAGAGACACCTCTTGTGGAGTGGTCACGATCACCGCGCCCGCGAGCGGGGCCGTCTGACAGATGGTGAGCGCCGCGTCGCCCGTGCCCGGGGGAAGGTCGAGCACGAGATAGTCGAGCTCGCCCCACTTCACGTCGGACAGGAACTGGCGGATGATCCCGTGCACCATCGGCCCGCGCCAGATCACCGGCGCGTTGTCGCCCGCGAGGAAGCCGATCGACATCAGCTTCAGCCCGTAGCTCATGAGCGGGTGGATCTTCTTGTCGGGAGTCACCTGCGGCCGACCCGAGATGTGCAGCATGAGCGGGATCGACGGGCCGTACACGTCGCAGTCGAGCAGCCCCACCTTCGCGCCCGACTCGGCCAGCGCGAGCGCGAGGTTCACGGCGACCGTGGACTTGCCGACGCCGCCCTTGCCGCTCGCGACCGCGACCACGTTCTTCACGTCCTCGAGACCCTCCGGCTTCGACGCGTGGGTCGAGCCGCGCGTCTGCGCAGTCATCGCGACCTCGACCGAAGTCACTCCCGGAAGCTTCTCGACGGCCGCGCGCGCCTCGCCCTCGAAGCGCTCCTTGACCGGGCAGGCGGGGGTCGTGAGCTCGATCGCGAACGAGACCACGCCGCCTTCGATGCGCAGGTTCTTCACGAACCCGAGGTCGACGATCGAGCGCTTGAAGTCGGGGTCCTGAATCGGGCGGAGCGCGTCGAGCACGGCGCGCTCGGTGAGCTGGCTCATCGAGCCTCCTGGGCTGGCGCCGGGGGTGGCCGGCGATCCCGCTTATGAGAGCATACCAACGTGCCGAAATCCCGGGTGGGGGTGAGGGTGAAGTCGAGCTCGTACGAGCGCATCTGGTCAGTCGTGCGCCGAATCCCCGCGGGTCGCGTCGCGACCTATGGCCAGGTTGCGCGTGTGGCAGGCCTTGGAGGCGCGGCGCGACTCGTCGGATACGCGCTCCACGCGCTGCCCGAGGGCGAGCGCGTGGTGCCGTGGCAGCGCGTGATCAACGCGCAGGGGCGGGTGTCACAGCGCGGCTTCCCTGGCGCCGAGCAGATTCAGCGCCGGCTGCTCGAGCGCGAAGGCGTGCGCTTCGATGCGCGCGAGCGGGTCGACCTCGCGCGCTTCGGCTGGCGCGCGGGGCGCTAGTCATGGGCGCGCTCGAAGACGAGCAGACGACGTTCCTTGCGCGCGTGCGCCGGCGCCAGCGCCTGCTCGCGGTGGGCGGCGCGGTCATCTCACTGCTCGGCGCCGTCTATCTCGGCTGGGCGATCCTGCGCTTCGACCCGCGCGGCGATCCGCGCGACCGCCCGGGCTTCGACGCGCCGATCGCGGAGCTCGCTTTCATCTTCCAGCGCGGCCAGCTCTTTCTCGAGAAGATCGAGCCGCAGACTCCGCTCGAGGCGCGCCTTCTGCACGCGCTGGGGCGCAACATGCAGTTCTCCGCGGGCATCATGGTGCTGCTGGTGCGCGTCTTCGTCGGCACGCTCACCATGCTCGGCGGGATGATCATGCTGACCGTCGTCGTCGAGCGCGAGCGGCTGCTGCGGCTGATCAAGCGCCTACAGGAGTAACGGAGTCGTGGAGAGACCCCTGCGTTTCGGGCTCTGGTACGACTTCCGCAACCCGCCGCAGTGGCGACAGGATCCCGCGGCGCTGTACGAGGGAATCCTGGCGCAGATCGCGCGCGCCGAGGCGCTGGGCTGGGACGACGTGTGGCTCTCGGAGCACCACTTCATCGCCGACGGGTACACGCCGTCGATGCTGCCGCTCGCGTGCGCGATCGCCGCGCGCACGCGGCGGATCCAGATCGGCACCAGCGTTCTGCTGCTTCCGCTGCACGATCCGCTGCGCGTGGCGGAGGACGCGGCCACCGTCGACGTCGTTTCGAACGGCCGCTTCCAGCTCGGCGTCGCCGTCGGCTACCGCGCGGGTGAGTTCACGGGCTTTGGCATTCCCGCGCGCGAGCGGGCCCCGCGCATGGAGGAGGCCGTGCCGATCCTGCGCCGCCTGTTCGCCGGCGAAAAACTCACGACCCGGGGACGCTTCTACCGCTACACCGATGTGTGTCTCACGCCGCAGCCCGTGCAGCAGCCGCTGCCGATCTGGATGGGGGGCTTTAGCGAGCCGGCGGTGCGCCGCGCCGCGCGACTCGGCGACGGCTTCATCGCGACCGGCCAGGTCGGCCCGCTGGTGAGCATCTGGCGGCAGGAGCTGGCGGCGCTCGGCGTCGATCCGGCGACGCGCGAGCTCGCGGCGGGAGTCACTTGGTTGCTCGTCGCGCGCGACCCCGAACGGCGCTGGCGCGAGGCCGAGCCGCACTTCCTCTACCAGATCAACCTCTACGCCGAGTGGTTCGCGGGCGCCGGCATGAGCGTCGCGACCACGGCGCGCGGCGGCGCCGACCTGCGCGCGCGCGGAATCATGATCGTCAGCCCCGAGCAGGCCGCGGAGGCGATCCGCGCCTACTTGCAGTCCGTCCCGGTCACTCGCTTCTACGGCTGGACGATCCCGCCCGGCCTGCCGCCGGAGTGGGCCGACGAGCACCTCGAGCTGATGGCGCGCGAGGTTATTCCGGCTTTTCGGCGCTCGCGCGGCTCGACTTAGGGCACTTCGGACTTGAAGAAGGCCGACAGGTCTTGACCGCAGACTCGCTCGCTCGCGCGCTGCACGCGGTCGGTGGTGAGCACGCCGCCTTCCTTGACCAGGATCCGCGCGACGTCGTCGAGGCTCTTGGCATCCTTCGTGGCGGCGCGGATCTTCTGGTCGAGCTCGTGGAGCACGGTGACTGCGCGCGCCGTCCCGGCGCCCGAGACGCTCTTGCTGCGCAGATGCGCCGCCTCCTTGCCGCGCTCCGCCTGGCGCTCCAAGGCGCGCTGGAGGCGCTCCGGCGAGAGCGTTCCGGAGCGGCCGAGGAGCTGGAGTGAGTAGTACTGGGCGAAGCCTTCGATCGCCCAGTCACCGTCGTTTCCGGGGCGCAGGCCGAGCGCCGTGTGCATGACCTCGTGCAGCAGCGGGCTCGGCCCGTCCTCGGTGATCAGCGGCCGGTGCGCGTGCAGGAACAGCGAGCTCGGTCCGGAGAGACCGCCGCGCCACATCGGATCGGCCGCGCTCACGATCGTGAGTCGCTCGGGCAGCGCGCCGAGGATTCCGCGCAAGGTCGGCAGCGTCCAGTGCAGGAGCGCGAGCATGTCCAGGCGGCGCACGCCCATGGCTCGCGGGCCGGCGATCGCGACGTGCACGCCGGCGACTTCCTCGCGCACGACCCCGAGGTCGCCCGCGACCATCCAGCCGGTCGGCCGGATGAAGCCGCGCCGGTGGTGCTCGACCTTGAACTCGCCCGAGCGGAACTTCGCGTAGGGAGTCACGATCGACCAGCGGTCCGGCAGGCGCACGAGCAGGCGTGTGCGCGAGTACGCGCCGTCGGCGACCAGCACGCGCGCGGGCGGGACCAAGTCCTCGCCGCGGAAGATCGCCCAGGTCTTCGCGCAGCGCGCGTCGTAGCGGCGCGCGTCGCGCAGGTGGTCGATGCGGAAGATGTAAGTCAGCTTGCCGCCCGTCGCGGGCGGGGTCCACGTGACGTGCGCTCCCTCGGTGCGCACGTCGCCGTCGCCGCGGAACAGCAGCTGCCGCTGCGGGTCGATCCGGAAGCGCAGCCGCTTGACGTTCTCCGCACCCTTTCCGAGCTCGAGCGTGACGTGTGCCGCGCGCTCGCTCGGCACGATGCGTGCCTCGACGTGGAAGTCGTAGTGCGGGTGAGCCGCGGCAGTCTGC
>JBIOJK010000048.1:0-24631 GCA_044450765.1 Myxococcota bacterium
CAGCGCGATCGTGTCGCGCGTGAACGCGAACGTCGGCTCGAACCAGAATTCCTTGCCCGCGACCGGATGGTCGACCCAGGCGTACAGGTCGTGCCGGCCGAGATAGATCACCGAGAACAGCACGAGTGACACGGGCACGTACGCGCCCATCGAGTCCACGACGCGGTGGATCGGACCCTGCCAGCGGGCGTTCGTGAGTCGCATCGCCGACGAGAGCACGAGCGCGCCGTTCGAGAGCACCGCCCACATCAGCCAGTTGTGCAGGAAGACGCGGAAGGTGCGCCTCGAGAGCTCGGCGTCCGAGCTGGCGGCGCCGACGGCGAACGTGATCGCGCCGACCAGCACCAGAAGGCCGAAGATCGCCGTCGGAAGCGTGGGGAGAGACCGAGGGGTAGCGACGTCTTGAGTCACGGTCACGATATCCCTTTGAACAAGGTCCGGATGTAGTTGATGATGTGCCAGCGGTCCTCGTCCGGAATCTGCGGGTAACCGGGCATCAGCGGCTTCCCGTAGCGGATCTTCGTGAAGATCATGCCGTCGGTGTAGCTCGGCGTGGCCGCCAGCGGAAACGGCGGAGCGCCGTTCGCGCCGAGCTTCACGGTGACCGGATGATCGGGCGTCTGCGACGCCATTCCGTCCTCGCCGTGACACACCGCGCAGTAAGTCTCGAACTCGTGCTTGCCGCGCGAGATCGACTCGGGCGTCGCCGGGAACGGGTTCTTGAGCTCGCGCGCCTCGGGCGCGTACATGGGCGTGGCAAACATCGGGTTGTCGGGCCCGATGCGCTCGGGCATGCCGCCGGCGGGGATCGTGCCCTCGGGCGGATCGAACGGCTTCTCGGCGTAAGTCTGCACCGCGGGCCCGTTCTTCATCTGATCGAACCAGTGCTTGTCGACCTGCTCCCAGCAGCCGGAGCCCGCGAGCGCCGCGAAGAGCGCGCCGACGACGATCGTCCTAGCCCTCGACAACGCGCACCTCCGTCGAGCCCGCGCGCCTCAGCAGCTCCTGGGCGCGCGCGACCTGATCGCCGTGACACGCCACGACGCAGCCGAACGAGTCACCCGAGAAGCCGGGCTGGTAGGCGTCGTGACCTTTGCGCGTGCGGAACATGCCGAAGAACATCAGCCCTAGAACGGTGAAGAGACCGCCGATCAGGATGTTCAGCTCGAAGCCGATGATCGTGTCCGGGACGATCGAGGCGAACGGCTTGCCGCCGACCACCAGCGGCCAGTCGTAGGCGACCCAGATCTGCATGAAGTACGCGAACGAGACGCCGGTCAGGCAGCCGATCAAGGTGAGCAGTCTGATCGGCGACGGCCCGCGGTCGAGCGCTTCCTCGATGTGGTGACTCGGTACGGGCGAGTAGATCTCGAGCTCGCGAAAGCCCGCGCCCTTCAGCTCGTGAATCGCGGAGACGAGGTCGTCGGGAGACTTCAGCACGCCGAGCACCTGGGCCATCAGTGGTGACCCCCGCCGCCGTGCGCGTGCGCGTGATCCTCGTACCAGAGCTCCTTGATCTCCTGGATCGCGATCACCGGCGCGAGCCGCAGGAAGACCGTGAACATGGTGAGGAACAGCCCGAAGCTCGCGACCAGAATTGTGAGCTCGGTCAAGCTCGGCACGTAGTAGCCCCAGGCGGCCGGGTCATACTCGTGCGAGAGCCCGGTCATGATGATCACGTACCGCTCGAACCACATGCCGACGTTGATGAAGAGCGAAGTGACCCAGATCCACACGACGTTCGTGCGGCACCACTTGAACCACAGCGGCAGCGGCGACAGCACGTTGCAGCTGATCATGATCCAAGTCGACGTCCAGTGATAGCCGAAGCCGCGCCACCAGAACGACATCTGCTCGTACGGGTTCGCGGAGTACCAGGCCATGAAGTACTCCATCCCGTACGAGTAGCCGACGATCGATGACGTGAGCAGGATCAGCTTGCCCATGTTGTCGAAGTGCTCTTTGCGCAGATACGCCTCGAGGTGGAACGCGCGGCGCACCGGCACGAGCACGGTGATCACCATCGCGATGCCCGAGAAGATCGCACCCGCCACGAAGTACGGCGCGAAGATCGTGGTGTGCCAGCCGGGTACCATCGAGGTGGCGAAATCCCAGGACACGACGCTGTGCACCGAGAGCACGAGCGGCGTCGAGAGACCGGACAGGTGGAGCACGGTCCGAGACCAGTGGCGCCACTGCTCCGACGAGCCGCGCCAGCCGAGTGACAGCGCGCGGTACAGGTGCCGGCGCCAGTCGCGCACGCGATCGCGCGCGGCGCCCAGGTCGGGAATCAGCCCGACATAGAAGAACATGATCGACACGATCATGTAGGTGTTGATCGCGAACAGGTCCCAGACCAGCGGTGACTTGAAGTTCGGCCACACGCCGCGCTGATTCGGATACGGGACCATGAAGTAGAACTTGTAGACGCGGCCGATGTGGATCAGCGGGAACATGGCCGCGATCAGCACCGCGAACACGGTCATGGCCTCGGCGCCGCGGTTCACGGCGTTGCGCCACCTCGCGCGGAACAGGAAGAGGATCGCGGAGATCAGCGTGCCCGCGTGCGCAATGCCGACCCAGAACACGAAGGTCGTGATGTACACGCCCCACATGACCGGGTGAGTGAGTCCTGTGACTCCCAATCCCCAATAGGTCTGATAGAGGAACGCGACCAGGCCGATGCCGACCAGGGTCGCGAGGAACAGCACCATCAACACGTAGATCGGCGTCGGCGGCTCGAGCACGCGCAGGATGTCGTCGTTGATCTGGTCGGGACTTTGCGGGACCGGCTCGCTGACTGCCGCCATGTCTAGGCCTCTTCCACGCGCCGGATGTTCATCAGATAGGAGACCGCCGGGCGCGTGTAGAGGTGCTCGAGCACCCGGTACGCGCGCGGGTCGTTGCGCAGCTCGGTGACGACCGCCGCCTTGTCGCGCAGGTTCCCGAACACGATCGCGTTCGACGGGCAGACCTGCTGGCAGGCGGTGACGATCTCGCCCTCGCGCACGGTGCGGCTCTCTTTGCGCGCGACGTCCTTGGCGCCGTTGATGCGCTGCACACAGAACGTGCACTTCTCCATCACGCCCTTCGCGCGCACCATGACGTCGGGATTGAGCGCCCAGTTCTCGGGCTCGGGCACGTACCAGTCGTACGACCAGTGATTGAAGCGGCGCGCCTTGTAGGGGCAGTTGTTGGAGCAGAACCGCGTGCCGATGCAGCGGTTCTCGACCATCACGTTCAGGCCCTCTTTGCTGTGGTAAGTCGCGAGTGCGGGGCAGACGCTCTCGCACGGCGCAGCGCCGCAGTGCTGGCAGAGCATGGGGGTGTGTCTCACGTCGACTTCGTGCTCGTCCGTGAGCTCGACGTAGCGCTCGATGCGCAGCCAGTGCATCTCGCGGCCGATCCGGATGTTTTCGGGCCCGACGACCGGGACGTTGTTCTCGGTGATGCAGGCGGCCATGCACGCGTTGCAGCCGGTGCACGCCTCTTGATCGATCGACATGCCCCAGCGGTACGGGCTGTCCGGGCTCGCGTCGGCGGCCGGATCGTATTCCTTGGTCTCCAGGTGAGCCGCGCTGCCCTGAATCGGTCCGGTTCGCTTGCGGCCGGCCGGCTCGGCGCCCTGCGACTCGCCGTGACCTTCACCGTGCGAGTGACTCCCGCCACCGGCGAGCGCCGCGAGCGTGATTGCCTTGGCGAAGCCGCGGTTCTCCTGATCGAACGTGAGCTGCGCGCGCACCACCGGGCTGCGGCCCTTCGTGTTCGTCACCGAGACGTGAGTCGAGAGCCAGGCGAGCGCGCCGCTCTGGGGGTCGAGCTTGCCGGGGATCAGCGCGAAGGCGTTCACGCCGATCACGTCGCGCTGCCAGTAGGATTGCGGCTCGAGCGGCGCTTTCGGGTTGCGCGGCACGCCGCCGCGGCCGACCTGCAAGGCGATCACGCCGGGCCGGATGGCCTCGTGCGGGAAGGCCGTGACTCGCAGCTTGCCGGCGTCGGTCGAGATCTCGAGCACGTCGCCCATCTCGATGTCGAGTACCGCCGCGGTCTCCGGGTGGAGCTCCGCGTAGCTGCCCCACATGGTCTTGGTGACGGGATCCGGAATCTCGTGCAGGGCCTGCACGCGCCAGAGCCGGCCGTCGTACAGGTGGTGCGACGGATAGACGACGAGCACCGGGTCCGAGGGGTTGCCCGCGAGCGGCGCGGGCTCGAAGTCCAGCGACGCGGCGCCGCCGGCGAGTGACACGCTCGTGGCACTCACTTCCTTGAAATCGCCGCCGCGCGCGAGCGCGGTGTCGAACGCCAGCCGCCCGCCCCAGGCCGAAACGAGCAAGTCGCGGAACAGGCCCGCGGGCACGTTCGCGCCGAGCGCGCGCGCCGCGTCGAGCAGCACGTCGATCGTCGCGCGCGTGTCGAAGAGCGGGCGCACGGTCGGCTGCTGCAGCGTCTTCACGCCGCGCACCGGCTCCGCGTCGCCCCAGGACTCGAACGCGGTGTGATCCGGCAGGATCAGGTCGGCCAGCTCCGCGGTCTCGTCGTTCGCGGACGCGAAGCTCACGGTGAACACGTTGCCGGAGCGGATCGCGTCGGCCAGCCCGACCTGCGGCGCGCTGTACGCGGGGTTCGAGCCGTGCACCAGCAGCACCCCGACCTCGCCCCCGCGCATCTTGCCGACGAGCTCCGAGAGCTCCTGGAAGCGCGCGAGCTTGCCGAGATTGTGATCGGGACCGAAGACCACCGTCTTGCCGATCGCCCCCGAGACGGCGTTCAGGATCTGCACGGCGGCGGCGAAGCGCGCGGCGTTCGTGCCCTGCACCTCGACGCCCGGCGGCAGCGCGAGCGGCGCGCTGGCGGCGGCGATCCGCGCCGCGACACCTTCCAGTGTCGCCGGCGCGATTCCGGTCTTCTCGGCGACCGCGGCCGCGGAGAATTTCGCGAGCAGGCCGCGCAGTGACTCGGGGCCGCCGCCCCGCCGCTTCGCGACCTCGCTCGCGAGCGAGATGGCGACCAGCGCCTCGCTGCCCGGGTTCGGCGCCAGCCACTGATCCGCGTTTCCGCCCGAGAGTCCGAGCCGCGGGCCGACGAAGACCGCGAAGCTCTTGCCGGCCTTGCGCGCGTCGGTGAAGGCGGCCTGGTTCGCGAGCGGCGAGAGCCAGGTCTCGAGAAAGTCGGTGCCGAAGGCGACGAGCACGTCGGCCGCCGCGATCTTGAACTGCGGGATCGCGTCGGTCCCGAACACGAGCTGGTCGGCGCTGCGCAGCGCCTCGTGCGCGAACGGCTCGAAGCGCAGTCGGTGCGCGGGCCCGAGCGCCGCGAGCACCTGGTCGAGCAGCGCGTCCTGGGTGCCGGTCTCGGCGCCGCCGACGAAGACCGTCTTGTTCCCGCCCTTGCGCAGCGCGTCGACGAGCGCCGCCATTCCCTCTTCCCAGGTGATCGGCGCCAGCGCGCGTGCGCCGCTCGCGTCGACGACGCGCTTCATCGGTCCGGCGAAGCGCGCGGTGTCGTAGGTTCGCATGTGGCCGAACTCGCCGCGCACGCACAGCTTGCCCTTCGAGAGCGGGTGGTCGGGATTGCCGTCGATCTTGATCGGACGGCCCTCGCGCGTCTTCACGCGGATGCCGCAGCCGGCGGTGCACTCGCGGCACGTCGAGTTGTAGTAAGTCGCGATGCCAGGAGTCACTTCGTCCGGCTGGTTGAGATAGGGGATGATCTTGTGGACAGGCTCCCTGCACGCGACCGTGGCGGCCGCGCCGGCCGTCAGGCCCGCGATCTTCAGGAAGTCTCGTCGGTCGATCTCCGGCATCTTCGTCTCGGTCCCCGGGCTAGTAGTGACAGGCCACGCAGTCGTCGGTCGCACCGCGCTGCAAGTGACACTCCATGCACCAACCCATCTCGAGCTTCGCGGTCGGCAGGAAGAAGCTGCGCTTGGTGAAGCGCGTCTGCGGCACGAGATACACGCGCTTCAGATCCTGAATCGGGCCGTGGCACTCCTGGCACGCCACGCCGGCCTGGACGTGGCGCATGTGCTTGAACTGCACGTAGTCGGGCAGGTGGTGGATGCGCACCCACGGAATCGACTCGCGGCGGTCGTAGTAGTCCTTGATCTTCGCGATCTCCTGCTCGGATCCCGGCGTGCGGCCCTGCTTCACGTACTGGTGACAGCCCATGCACACCGACACGGCGGGCACCGTCGCGTTCCAGCCGCGCTCGGCGGGGCCGTGACAGTACAGGCAGGGGATCCCGAGATTTCCCTGGGCGCCGGGACTTCCCGGTGTGATCGCGCCCGCGTGAATCTGGTGATTGAACGCGATCGGCTGCTCGGGACCGGTCAGCTCCTCGGGCGTGTACTGATAGAGGCCCGTCGCACCGGCCGCGAAGACCGCGGCACACACGACGGCCACACTGAGCCCAACGGCGGTCCTCTTCCCCGATCCCATGCGACGCGCGCATGGTTACCTGTGACACGTTGGCGGGTCAAGGCGACCGGGACGAAAAACGCGGCGTGCAGCAAATCGCTGCGGCGCGTTCCCGAACGCGGTGCTACGGCGGCGCGCCGAAGCGCAGCGCGGCGAACGGCCCGTAGCCCGGCTCCTCGCGATACGCCTCCACGCGCACGACACCGCAGGTGTCGAAGCCGTACGCCGCCTGGTCGCGGGGTTCGTGCCCCAGAAGGAGCGCCAGCAGGTACTGCAGCAGCCCGCCGTGCGAGACGACCAGCGCCCGCGCGCTCGGCGCGAAGAGCGGCCCCCGCAGCAGCGCGTGCGCGGCGCCCGCGCGCGAGATGAACGCCTCGCGGGTCTCGCCGCCAGGCGCGGTGCGCCCCGTCGCCGCGAGCCGCGCGAGGACGGTGTGCCCGAGGCGGAAGTACTCGGGATATCTGGCGCGCGCCTCGTCGCGCGCGAGCCCGTCGAGCGCGCCGAACTCGCCTTCCGCGAGACATGCGTGCGTCTCGAGCTCGAGCGCGCGACCGGCCAGCAGCGCGCGCGCGGTCTCCTGCGCGCGCGCGAGCGGCGAGACGAGACAGCGGTCGAAGCGGACGGAGGCGAGTCTCTCCGCGAGCGCCGCCGCCTGCGAGCGCCCGAGCTCCGAGAGCGGCGGGTCTCTGCGCAGAGTGACTGGCTCGGCGGCGAACGCCGCGTGCCGGACCAGGTAGATCTCCACCGCGGCGAGTCAGCGCGCGCGGCGGCGGCGCGGCAGCGACGTCGACGCGCCCTCGTGGTCGAGCGCGTACGTCATGAGATTCTTGACGTCGTAGCAGATCTGCCGGATGTCGTAGCCCATCGTCAGCTCGAGGTGACTGTTCCCACGCACCGGTCGCCACAGCAGGTAGTCACTCGACGCGGAGCGGTACACGCTGCGCGTCGTGCGCACCGACGCGAGTGGATCCTCGTCGCCGAAGAAGATCGCGAGCGGAATGCGGATGCGCGGGAAGGCCGCGGCGATGTCGTGGCGCAGAGCCGGGCTGGTCAGCTCGCCGCGGCGCGCCCAGCGCGCGAGCTGCTCGAGCGTCGCGCGCGGCTCGTCGTTGCCGCCTTCGCGCAGCAGCGGCCGCAGCGCGCCCAGCGCGACGTTGCGCGGCTGATACAGGAGCGGCCGGCTGAACGGCATGCGCCCGGTGAGTGGCGCGTGCATCGCGCCGCGCAGGTTCTGCTCGAGCCAGCGGAACGCCGCGCGGAACGGCAGCCGGTTGAAGCGCCACGGCGCGAAAGCGCGCGGCGGCGGCCGCAGGCCGGGAAGCCGCCGCAGCGCGCGCGCCGCCAGGCGCGCCGCGTTGGCGCCCGCGAGCATCACGTCGACGGCGGGAAACACGACGGGCGGCGCGAACGACACGGCGCGCAGCCAGAGCGGCAGGCGCGCGAAGTCGGACGGCGCGCCGATCGTGATGAGTCCGAGCAAGTCGTCGAACAGCGTCGCGTACGCGTAGCCGAGAATGCCGCCGAGGCTGTGGCCGCAGTAGAAGATCCGGTCGCGGCCCGAGGCGCGCTTCACCGCGGCGACCGCGGCGGGCAGGTCGAAGAGCAGGTGTGAGTCGAGATCCCAGCCGTAGTCGACGTCGGCGGGCGGATCGATTCCCGCCGCGCGCGCGCGCCTGCGCTGTAACTCGGGAGTGCTCTTGCCGTGACCGCGCAGCTCGAGCAGGAAGAGATCGGCGCCGAAGAACAGCATGTTCTTCACGAACTCACCTGCGCTCCACGCGCGGCGGTTCTGCGTGTAGCCGTGCACGAGCAGGAGCGGCACGTCGCGCAGCGGCTGCGCGAACGGCTGCGGCCGAGGGCGATAGCGCGTGACGACCAGGGTCCAGCCGTCGTCGGTCGCGACCTCGATCTCCTCGGGGTCGTGCAGCTCCGAGAGCTCGACCTCGTCGACGCTCGGCGTCCGATTGCCTTCGCTCGCCTGCGGCTCGCTGCGCGCGATCTGCATCGCTTGCCAACTCGGCTCGGGACGGCGCCCGCGCCTCGTCTCTCCCCCCTCTGACGGACGGCGCGACTCTAGCTCAGCGAGACGAGAGATGCTTCGCGAGGAATTCGAGCGCGCGCCGCCAGCCGTCCTGCGCCGCCGCGGCGCGGTAGGCCTCGGGCCGCGACTCGTTCGCGAACGCGTGGCCGGCGCCGGTATAGACCACGACTTCGATCGGCAGGCCGCGCGCGCCCGCGCGCCGGCGCAGCTCCTCGACGTCGGACTGCGGAATCAGCGCGTCGTCCGCGCCGAACAGCGCGAGCACGGGACAGCGCACGCGCTCGAGCGCGTCGAGCGCATGCTCCGGGTTCTCCGCGTCGAGCGACGGCGCGCGCAGCATTCCGTACCACGGCACGGCGGCCGCCAGCCCTGCGCAGTGACTCGCCGCGAGGAACGCGTACTTCCCACCCATGCAGAATCCGGTCAGCCCGACCGCGCGGCCGCCCACTTCCGGGCGCGCGCGCAGGTAGTCGGCGGCGGCCTGCACGTCGGCGAGCACGCGGCGATCGGGAAGCGCGTGCATGAAACGCATGACGGCGGGCATGTCGGCCGGGCTTCCCGGCCGCTCGCCGCGCGCGTAGAGATCGAGCGCGAGCGCCGCGAAGCCGGCGCTCGCGAGCCGCTTCGCGACGCCGCGATACACGTCACTGAGTCCCCAGACGTCGTGAAGAACCACGACGCCGGGCGCGGCAGCGGTGGTCTCGGGCAGCGCGAGCTCGCCGGCGATCGTGTCTCGACCGCTCGCGAGCTCGACCCTCACGCCGGACTCTCGGCCTGCCTCCAGACGTAGATCCTCATCGGGGGCACGTTCCAGAAGCCGCTGTGAGTCTCGGCGCGCGTGCCGAACACGGGCTCGCCGATGTCTCTCACCTTGCTGCGGAACTGATACGCGACGAAGCGCCCGGAGGGCGCGAGCACCTGCTTCGCGGCGCGCAGCGTGGCGAGCCCGACGCCGCGCTCGAGCGTCGAGAACGGAATGCCGGACATCACGAGGTCCGCGCTGCGCTCGCCGATCTTCGCGAGCGCGGCCTCGATCTCCGTCGCGCTGCCGTGGTGGACGTACAGGCGCGGATCGGGAATCTCCGCTCGCAGCACCTCGACGAAATCGCGGCTGATCTCGATCGCGACGAGCTTCGCGTCGGGCCGCATGTGCTCGAGCGCGTGGCGCGTCAGCACACCGGTGCCGGGTCCGAGCTCGACGATCACGCGCGCGTCGCGCACGTCGCCGCACTCCAGCGTGCGCCGGGTCAGGAAGCGCGAGCTCGGAATCACGGAGCCGACCTCGCGCGGGTTCTTGAGGAAGCCCTTGAAGAACTCGATCGAGCTCTTCGCGGCCGCAGTGCGGCGATTGGCGCGGGCTTTCATCGGCACGTGCTCCTCGCTTGGGCTAGGGGGACCGGTCGGTTTTATCGCGCGCAGCCGACAGGGTCAACTGTCCTCGGATGCGGACGCGGCGCCGTGACTGCCTTCGGCGGCGGCCAGGACCAGGCGGGTCACCCGCCGCAGGATGTCGCGCGACGCGCGGTGCGCGGTGTCGACGTCGCGCGCGGCGACCGCGATCGCGAAGCGCTGCAGCAGCGGAACCAGCGGCCTCCGGTCCGAGACCAGGTCGAGCATGTCGTGGACCAGTGGGCGCTGCGCGAGGAAGCGCATCATCGAGTTCGCGAGCAGAATCATCACGCGGTTGTGAGTCAGCTTCGCGATCACTCCCTGCAGCTCGCGCAGGCCGTCGACGAAAGCCTCGGCGCCGAGCGCCGGGTCGGCGACGCGGTGTATCTCGGCGACCGCCTCTTCCAGCTCCGCGTCGCTGGCGCGCGCGAGCCCGATGCGCAGCACGCCGGGCAGCAGCACCTCGCGCAGCTCGAGCAGCTCGCGGATCCAAGTCGCGTTCTCCGGCCCCGCCGGGAACATCATGGCGAAGAGCAGCTCGAAGCTCGCGTGCTCGGTCGCGCGCACGCGCGTGCCCGAGCCCTGCTGGATGTCGACCAGGCGCAGCTCCTCGAGCTTCTTCAGCGCCTCGCGGACCGAGCTGCGGTTCACGCGCAGGCGAGTTGCCAGCTCGCGCTCTGGCGGCAGACGGTCGCCGGGGGCGAACGAGCCGTCCAGGATCTTGGCCTGGATCTGCGCGGCCACTTCGCTCGGCAGAAGTCGACGGAGCTTGGTCTCGTCGCTCACGGGCACATCATACCCCACGCTTGAACCTGGTTCGGGTGGCGTTCATCATGCGCGCCATGGTTCGCGCCTATTCGATCAGCGCCAGCGACATCGCCGCCGAGAAGGAGCGCAGCGGCGGCGACACCGCGAAGTTCGATTTTTCGAACGTCCTCAAGCTCGACGCGCTCGAGCTGCGGCCGATGGGCACGCGCGACGTGCACCTGCGGATCCTCGCGGTCTCGGGCGAGCACAACGTCGACCACGCGATTCTCGCGGACACCGACGGAATCGCGGCGCGGCGCGGCGGCAAGATCTACCCCGGCAACTCGGCCGTCGGCGAAGTGCTCGCGGTCGGCGCGGAGGTGAAGCGCTTCAAGCCCGGCGACGTCGCGCTGACACACTGCAACGGCGAGCCCGACGCCTACGGCTATCCGCTGCGCATCTGGGCATACGACCAGCCCGACTCGGTCGGCTGGTACGCGGAAGAGGCGGTCGTCGGCGAGTGGCAGCTCGTGCCCGCGCCGCTCGATTGCGGCCTCTCGCTGTTCGAGATGGCGGCGCTGCCCCTGCGGGCTCCCACCGCCTATCACCTGTGGCGCCGCGCGCTCGGTATCTTCCGGCTGAAGGTCTCGGACGAGAGACTGCGCCGGCTGAACGTGCTCTCGTTCGGCGGCGGCGTGGGCGAGCTGTTCCTGATGCTCGCGAAGTCCGAGGGCCACCGCGCGTACTTCTGCTCGGGCTCCCCGGAGCGGCGCGCCGCGCTCGAGCGCCAGGGAATCACCGGCATCGACCAGAAGGCGTTCAACCGCTTCGCGAGCCGCGACGACGTGCGCGCCTTCCAGGGCGAGGTCCGCAAGCTCACCGGCGGCGCCAACATGCACCTGGTCTGCGACATGCTGCGCGGACCGGTCTTCGAGCCGGGCCTGGCGGTCGCCGCGCGCTGCGGCGTGAACGTCTCGGCCGGCTGGCAGCTCTCGCAGCAAGTCACTTACAACTCGACGCTGCAGTCGGTGAAGCAGGTGACCATCGACCACACGCACTACGAGACGGTCGAGGGCTGCGGCGCCGCGACCGAGCTCTACGGCGTCGTGTTCAAGCCGACCCTCCACAAGGAGGTGTACGCCTTCGAGGACATGCCGCGCGCGATGCACGAGATGTACCTCGGCACGCAAACCGGCATCCCGATCGTGCGCGTGGCGAAGCAGATGCCGGAGCGCGTGCGAAAGCTGGTCTGATGGCCAATCACTGGCTGTTGAAGTCGGAGCCCGAGGTCTACCCCTTCTCGCAGCTGGTCGCCGACGGCCGCACGACTTGGGACGGCGTGCGCAACTTCGAGGCGCGCAACAATCTCGCGGCGATGGCCGAGGGCGACTTCGTGCTCTTCTACCACTCGCACGTCGCGGAGATCGTCGGCGTCGCGAAAGTGACTCGCACGGCGTTCCCGGACCCGACCGCGGACGACCCGCGCTGGCGCGCGGTCGAGCTCGCGGCGCAGTACGCGCTCGACGCGCCGGTGTCGCTCGAGACGATCAAGGCCGACCGCGCTTTCTCCGGCCTGAAGCTGGTGACTCACTCGCGGCTCTCGGTCATGCCCGTCGCGCCGGCGCAGTTCGCGCGAATCCTCGAGCTCGCGAAGTCGGGCCCTAGATCGGCGAAAACGGCGGCGGCGGCGGGCTCGTCTCGAAGTCGGGCCGGGCGGTCACGCTCTGATTCCCCAAGTCGTCGGCGGTGAAGTAGCTCTCGAGCCCCTTCAGCGACTGATCCAGCGGGAAGCGCAAGCCGACCCACGCGCCGGGCGCTTCCGCGAGCGCGGTCTCGCGTACCTTCGCGAGCACCGCGGACACGCGGCCGAGGGCGTCGCCCAGCGCGCGCAGGCGGCCCTCGCCCGGCGCGCTCGTCGCGCCGACGCGATTCACGAACTCACTCGTGAGCTCGTCGATGCGCCGCGCCGCCGCGCTGACGCTGGCGCAGTCCTCGTGGGTCACGAGCTCGAGATCCTTCGTGAAGATCGCGTGCATCGCGTCGCGCTGCGCGAGGATGTCGCTCCAGATCGCGGCGAGCGATCGCGCGCTCGGGGTCGGCGGCTTCGACTCGCGCGAGCGCGAGCAGCCGCCGCCGAGGGCGGCGACGAGCATGAGCGAGACTGCGAAGCACAGAGTGATCCGGCGCGGCATCGCGACCTCCTGCGGATGGGGCAGCGTACCTTAGAGCAGCGACGGGTACGAGAGCCGACCGCCGCGGAGGCGCGCGCTCGCCGCGAGCCGGTGCTCCGCGCGCTCGCCGGGCGCGAGCAGGTGGACGACGCGCCAGCCGCGCGCGACGAGCGCATCGGCGAGGATCTGCCGGTGGCAGTCGCGCCAGTCGCGTTCGGCGCAGAGCAGCGCGGTCCGCTGTGCGCGCGCCAGGCGCTCGAGCGCGCAAAGGCCCGCCTCCAAGACAGGTGACTCGAGCGCGTCCGCGAACGCGCGCAGCCCGGGATCGCGCCAGGCGCCGTTGCGCGAGCGCTCGGCCGGAACCGCGGGCAGGAGGCGTCCGCCGAGCGCGTCGCCGAAGAACGCGTACGCGATGCCCGCGCCGGCGAGCGACGCCGCGAGCCGGTCGCGGGAGTGCTGCGGAAAGCGCCGCGACACCGGGAAGCGGCGCACGTCGGCGACTCCCCGGATCGAGGCGTCGGCGAGCAGTGCGACAAGCTCGGCCGCCGTGCGGTTCGAGTGACCCGCGCTGAAGATCTCCGCGGTCAAGCGAAGCGGTCGGGCGCGAACGGCGCGAGCGGCAGACTCGGCGGCTCGCCGGTGCACAGCTCGGTGACGATCTGCGCAGTCATCGTCCCCTGCGAGACGCCGCTCATGCCGTGGCCGGTCGCCACGATCAGGTTCTCGAGCGCGCGCGTCCGGCCGAGCAGCGGCCGATCGTCGGGAGTGACCGGCCGCAGACCGCGCCAGGTCTCGATGCGCTCCGCCTGCGCCACGCCCGGCAGGAAGCGCTCGACGGCGCGCAGGATCGCGGCGACGCGCCGCGCATTCACCGCCAAGTCGAGGCCCGCGAGCTCGAGCGTTCCGGCGAAGCGCAGCCGGTCGCCGAGCGGAGTCACCGCGACCTTCGCCTCCGAGAGGAGCACCGGATTCTCGCCG
Source organism: Myxococcota bacterium (assembly GCA_044450765.1). GTDB lineage: Bacteria > Myxococcota_A > UBA9160 > SZUA-336 > SZUA-336 > VGRW01. The sequence continues at coordinate 13,743 of JBIOJK010000048.1, forward strand.
AAGCCGGCGGGGGCCCGAACGGTCACGCTGTAGCCCTTCGCCGCCTGCACCGGCAGCCGGAGCTCGACGAGCGCCGCGAGGCTCGGCGACCAGGCGCCCGCGGCGAGCACGACCTGGTCGGCGCGGAACTCGCCGCGCGTCGCGAGGATCCGCGAAATCCGCCGGCCCTGGCGCTCGAACGCCAGCACCTCTTGGCGCTCCTCGAGGCGCGCTCCGCGCGCGCTCGCACGCTCCGCCAGGGCGCGCACGAGCCGCTCGGGGTCCAGGTGCGCGTCTTCGGGGAAGTGCACGCCGCCGCAGAGTGACTCGCTCGCGCGCGGCGCGAGCTCGCGCAGCTCGGCAGCCGAGAGCGCGCGGCCGGCGCCGCCGAGCGCGCGCAGCAGCGCGAGCTCGTGCTCCGCCTTCTCCAATCCCTCGAGCGACTCACAGGCCACGACCAGGCCGCGGCGCGCAAAGCCGAACTCCGCGCCGAGCTGCGCCTCGAGCTTCTCGTAGAGCGCGAGGCTCGCGACGATCAGCTCGCGGTTCACGCGCATCGTCGCGTTCGCGCGCGGCGCGGTCGCCGCGCGCGCGAACTCGAACAGCCAGCGCGCGAGCTCGAAGTCGAGGCGGGGCTTCACGTAGAACGGGCTCTCGGCGTCGAGCAGCCAGCGGAGCGCCTGGCGAATCACTCCGGGCGCGGGCAGCGGAGTGCCGTGACTCGGCGAGATCCAGCCCGCGTTTCCGTACGACGCGCCCGAGCAGAGCTCGCCCCGCTCGAGCAGCACGACACGCGCGCCGCGCTCGGCGAGCAGGCGCGCCGACGCGACGCCGATCACACCGCCGCCGATCACGGCGACGTCGTACGATTCGCTCATGCTGACACCCTACGGTGTCGCAAGACCGAGCGCCGCCGCCAGCGCGTGGTACACGAAGTTCTGCTCCTGGACGCCGTGGAAGAGCCGCGCGCCGGGACCGCCCGCGTAGATCGGGACGTCCTCACCGCCATGGGTCTCGGCCGGCAGCGGAATCGGCGCCTCCTGCAGGTAGCTCGGATCCTCTGCGCCCTTCATGGTGAGCTCGGGGCGGCCGAGCTTCACGCCTTCGACCGCGGTCGGCCGGTGCGGAAACTGCTTCGAGCCCTCCGGCTGCGCGTCGGACTTCCCCGGATAGCCGGGGCCGTTCGCGTAGTTCAGCGTCGTGTACGGCCGGCCGCTGAGATCCTTCGCCGGCTCGTTGCCGGGCTCCCCCTCGCCGATCGAGCCGACCACGAGCCCGAGGATCGGATTGCCGCGCTTGGGGTAACCCGAGATCGTCAGCGTGTGACTGTGGTCGGCAGTCACGACGATCAACGTGTCTCTCGGATTCGTCTTCGCCAGCGCGACCTGCACCGCGTTCGCGAACTCGATCGTCTCGCTGAGCGCGCGCTGCGCGTTGCCGGCGTGGTGGCCGTGGTCGATGCGGCCGCCCTCGACCATCATGAAGTAGCCCTTGGGCGCGCGCGACAGGATCTCGATCGCCTTGGCGGTCATCTCCGAGAGCGACGGCTGCGCCACGGGCGTCGCGCTCGCGCGCTCGATCTCGAAGCTCATGTGCTCCGGCGAGAACAAGCCGAGCAGGTGGTGTGTCTTCGCGCCGTCGACCGCGAGCAGCTCGTCGCGGGTCGTGGCGATACGCGCGTCGGGGAAGCGCTGGGTCCACGCCGCGGTGAGGTCCTTCCCGTCGCCGCGCGAGCCGGCGGGCGCGGGCAGGAAGTTCGAGCGCCCGCCGCCGAGCACCACGTCGATGCCGTCGCCGTGCGGAAACTCGACCAGCTGGCGCGCGATGTCGGGGAAGCCCGCCTCGCGCGCGCCGGGCGAGAGCGCCGCGTCGTTCTCCCAGTTGCGCTCGGGCGTGTGCGCGTAGCAACCGCCGGGAGTCGCGTGAGTCACCGTCGTCGTGGTGACCACCCCGGTCCACATTCCCTTGTCCTCGGCGCGCTCGAGCAAGGTCGGCACCGACGCCGCCTTCGCCCCCGCGAAGTCGCCGCGCCGCACGCTCTCGTCGACGCCGAGCACGCCGGAGCGCGTCTTCACGCCGGTCAGCATCGCGGTGATCGTGCCCGCCGACTCACCGACCTGGAAGTCGACCGTGTAGGTCTTCGAGAACGCCGTGTACGGCAGCTTTTCGAACGAGAGCAGGTTCTCTTCGCCGCTCGCGCCCCGCTGCTGGCCCTCGAGGATGCGCGCCGCGGTCACGGTCGCGATGCCCATCCCGTCGCCGATGAACAGGATCGCGTTCTTCGCGTGCGGAATGGGCGCGCCCGCGGCTGCGCGCTTCACGGCCTCGCGCCCGGCGGCGAACCACGGGTTCGCGGCGGGATCGCCCGCGCGCGCGTCGGCCGCGAGCGCGGCGACGAGAAAGGCGACGCAGATCGGTGTAGGTCGCAAGCTCACTCCTTCTCGGCGAGGATCTCGGCGTATCGCTCGCGATCGATGTTTCCGCCCGACAGCACGGCGCCCACGCGCCGGCCCGCGGCCGCGCCTCGCTCGCGCAGACATGCGGCCAGCGCCGCTGCGCCGGCGCCCTCGGCGACGTTGTGGGTGTCGCTGAAGATCGCGCGGATCGCAGCGCGGATCTCGGCCTCGGAGACCCGCTCGACGCGCTCGACGCCGCGCCGGATCCGCGCGAGCGCCTCGGGATCCGGAACGCGCACCGCGAGCCCGTCCGCGAACGTGTCCGCGGAATCCGTCGCCACGGCGCGGCCGGCGTCGAACGACAGCGCGTACGCGGGCGCGCGCTCGGCCACCACACCGACGATCCGGGTCGCGGCGCCGAGCGCGTCGCGCGCGCGCAGCGCGCCACAGATGCCCGAGCCCAGTCCGATCGGCACGTAGAGCGTGTCGAGGTCGGGAGCCGCGCGCAGCAGCTCGAATGCCCAGGTCGAGACTCCGCGCACGAGCCATTCGTGAAACGACGGCGCGAAGTGCAGGTCGTCCGCCTTCGCGAGCTCTTGCGCGTACTCGAAGGCGTCCTGGAAGTCACGGCCGTGCTCGATCAGCCGCGCTCCCAAGGCGCGCATCGCGGCGTTCTTGTCGGCGCTGTTTCCGACCGGCACCACGATCGCGGCGGGAATCGCGAAGCGGCGCGCGGCGAACGCGACGCTCTGGCCGTGGTTCCCGCGCGTCGCCGCGACGACGCCGCGAACGCCGGGCTGGCGCGCGCGCAGCTCGCGCAGGTAGGTGAGTCCGCCGCGGATCTTGAACGAGCCGATCGGCTGGTGATTCTCGTGCTTCAGCCAGACCTCGCGGCCCGCGCGCTCGGCGAGCAGCGGCCAGGCGATCTGCGGCGTCTGCGGGAGCGACGCGTGCACGAACGCCGCGTCGGCCTCGAGCTCCGCGAGATCCGCGGAGCGAGTCACTTTCGCTCCAATGCCTCGAGCTTCCCGATCCGGCGCTCGTGACGCCCGCCCTCGAAGGGCGTCTCGAGCCAGCGGCGCACCCATTCCAGGAGCGTCTCCGCCGGGAACTCGCCGGCGCCCAGACAGAGGACGTTCGAGTCGTGATGCCGGCGAGTCATCTCCGCCGTGCGCGCGCTGTATACGAGCGCGCCGCGCACGTGGGGAACCCGGTTCGCGACCATGCACATGCCGATCCCGTTCGTGCAGAGCAGGATCCCGCGCTGCGCCTTTCCGTCGGAGACGCTCTGCGCGGCGGGAATCGCGAAGTCCGGGTAGTCACACGACTCGCTCGACAGCGTGCCGAAGTCGATCGGCTCGTGACCGAGGCGCAGGAGCTCCGCGGCGAGCTTCTCCTTGAACGCGAAGCCGGCGTGATCGGCGGCGAGGGCGATCTTCATCGCCCTCGGACTATTGCACGCGAGCTAGACGGCGGGCCAGTGCGGGTGCCACGGACGCTCGCGCTCGAACGCGTGCGCGGCCTGCAGCACGAGCTCGTCCCGGTGTCGCTCGGCCACGATCTGCATGCCGATCGGCAGCCCCGCGCGCGACAGCCCGACGCGCAGCGAGCACGCGGGGTGCCACGACAGATTGAACGGGATCGTGAACGACGCGACGCCCCACGCGAGCTGCCGCCTGCCCTCGGTCTCGCTCGGGAACGGGCCCTTCGCCGGCGGCGGATCGTACGGAACCGTCGGCGTGATCAAGAGATCGAAGCGCTCGAAGATCGAGGCGGCCCAGGTCGAGAGCGCGAGGCGCGCCTGCGCCGCCTGGCTGAACCAGTTCGGTGTCATGTCCCAGGCGCCCTTCATCGACGCCAGAACTCCGCGCTGGAACTCGCCCTCGTGCTCGGGCAAGAGGTGCAGCTGCGCGGCGGCCATCTCGAACGAGCCGAACACCCCCCAAGCCTCGCCGAGCTTCGGCGGGCCACCCGAGATCTCCACGACCTCGTGACCGAGCTTCTCGAAGACGCGCGCCGCGTCGTAGACGGCTTGCGCGACGTCGGACTGCACGACCGCGTAGCCGAGGTCCGCCGAGTAAGCGATGCGCAGCTTGCGCGGCACGCCGCTCGCCAGCTTCTCGCGGTACGAGAAGCCCGGGTGGGGCAGTGACTTCGGGTCGCGGCGATCGTAGCCGCAGGTCATGTCGAGATACAGCGCGTTGTCGGCGACCGTCTTGGTGAGCGGGCCGTGCACCGCCGTGTCGCCGAAGTACCAGAGCCGGTGCGGCTCGTGCGGAATGCGCCCGTACGTGGGCTTCATGCCGAACGCGCCGACGAAGCTGGCGGGAATTCTCGTCGAGCCGCCGCCGTCGCTGGCGGTCACCAGCGGCACGACGCAGCCCGCGAGCACCGCCGCGGAGCCGCCGCTCGAGCCGCCGGGCGTGCGCTCCTGATTCCACGGACTGCGGGTCACTCCGTAGACGAGGTTCTTCGTGATCGCAGTGACTCCGAACTCGGGCGCATTGGTCTTGCCGATCGGGATCGCGCCGGCCGCACGCAGCCGCTCGACCTGCACCGAATCGTGAGTCACCAGGTTGTTCTTGTACGGCAGCGAGCCGTGCGAGGTGACCAGCCCCGCGGTGTCCTCGAGGTCCTTCACGCCCAGCGGCACGCCTTCGAGCGGCCGCCCCTCGCCGCGCGCGATGCGCGCCTCGGCAGCGCGCGCCTGGGCCATCAGCTCGCCGCGGTCGTGCAGCGCGACCACCGCGTTCAGCGCCGGATTCGTCGCCTCGATGCGCGCGAGCACCGCGCCCATGAGCTCGACCGGAGAGAGCTTGCGCGCGTGCAGCTCGGCGGTCAGATCGACGAGAGACAGGGCGACGGGATTGGACACGATTTGGCCCTCCGCGCCCATTCTAGCGCGAGCGGGCGGGCCGCGTTCCGCGCTGCTAGCCGGCGCGGACCCCGCGCTGGTCCGGGTACAGGCCCTTCTGCGCGGTGTGTCCGGTGACCCAGGCGTCGACGCCGTGGAGGAGCACGAGGACGGTCGCGACCGTGACTGCGCTCGCCGCCCAGTCCGCCGGCCCGTGCCTCCCGTCGAACATGCCCCCGGCGAGGACCGACCAGACGAAGAACCCGCACGCGATCTGGAACCAGCCGAGCCAGCGATGGCCGAGATACAGGTCGCCGAGACCGGGGAACGCGAACGAGAGCCAGCGCGCGCGGCTCGGCGACTTGAACGTGCCGCGACACTTCGGGCACGCGGGGACGAGCTCGGCGAGCGGCTCGTAGCAGTGGGGGCACAGGTGCTCGCGCGTCGCGACGCTGGAGACATGCGCGGCCTGACGCCGGGCTTCGACGGCGCGCGCGAAGGCCTTGCGCATGGGGCGCGGCAGGCGCGCCAGATCCAGCGCCTTGCCCCGCTTCGGGGAGATCCGCACGAGCCCCGTCCAGGTGGTCTTGGCCTTTTCGATCGCGGCGAAGCGGACCTGTGACTTCAGCTCGAGCAGCTTCCTGCGCACGCTGATCTGCAGCACCAGCACCCGCTCGCTGGTCAGCAGCAGCGCGCGACGGTTCATGAAGTGGGCCCAGACGCGCAGAAAATAGGACTCGAGCAGGGAGTACTCTTCGCCCCAGGCGACACACTCGACGCGCTCGCCGTCGTGGAGCATCTCCTCGAGAGCGCGGTCGAGGCTCTGCAGGAGCTTCAGGCGCTCGCGGTTGCGGCGCGCCGCGCCCCAGGCCTTGGCCTCGAAGATCTTGGAGAACGCGTAGTGACTGCCTGGGTCTTCGAGCGGGATCAGCTCCTCGGCCTTCGAAGCCCCCTGCAATGCCACGTCCATGCCGAGGGGTTTCGGAGCGGACCGGCGCGGTCTTGAGTCACCCCGCACTCAGTGACACGCCCGCCAATGTGATCCGGTGCATGAGGCGGCGCTCTCCGTGGTAGTCGTTGATGGCGTAGTGCCAGGTGCAGCGGTTGTCCCAGAACGCCACCGAGCCGGGCGACCAGCGGAAGCGGCAGGTGAACTCCGGCCTGGTCGCGTGGGCGTACAGATACTGGAGCAACGAGTGACTCTCGGCCGCGCTCCAGCCCTCGAAGTGCAGCGTGTGACCCGGATTCACGTAGAGCGCCTTCCGCCCGCTCTCCGGGTGAGTGATCACGACGGGGTGCACGGTGTCGCCGACGCCCTCCTCGCCCTTCAGCTGCCCGGCGAGATCGCTCTTGCGGTAGAGACCCTGCGCGCCGTAGAGGTGGCGGTTCGAGTGCTTCGCACGCAGGGTCCCGAGCGTGCGCTGCAGGCCCTCGGAGAGTGACTCGTAGGCCGCGTACAGGTTCGCGAACATGGTGTCGCCGCCGGCCTCGGGCAGCTCGCGCGCGACCAAGATCGAGCCCAGCGCCGGCGCCTCGTCGTAGCTGTGATCGGCATGCCAGCCGCCGCCGATGTTGGTGCGCTGCTCCTTCTCCTTGCGCACCTCCGCGATCTCCGGGTGCTCGGTGTTCTCGGGGAAGAACTTGTTGATCGCGATCGGGCCCAGCCGCCTGGCGAAGGCGATGTGGTCCGCGGGCGTGAGTCGCTGGTCGGCGAAGAACAGCACCCCGTGCTCGAGGAACGCCTTCCACAGCTCGTGCTGCTCGCCGTCCGAGAAGCGCGCGAGATCGATTCCGGTCACCAGCGCGCCACAGCCGCTCGAAAGCCTTCGCACTTCCACGGTGACAGCCTACCGCGCCGCGCTACCCGCCGGCGAGCTTGACGCTGAACCCGCGCCGCTCGAGCTCCGCGACGATCGCCTCGCGGTGGTCGCCCTGGATCTCGATCACGTAGTCCTTCACGCTGCCGCCGGTGCCGCAGCGCCGCTTCAAGTCGCTCGCCAGGGCGAGTAACTCGTCGGTGGCCAGGCCGACCCCGGCGACCGTGGTCACCGTCTTCCCGCCGCGGCCCTGTGTCTCGCGCCGCACGCGCACGACCCCGTCGCCGCGCGGCGCGCGCGGGCCGAGCGGCGCCTTCCCGCGCTCAGCCATGCAGAGCGCCCGCGAGCTTGCGGCTCGCCCAGCGCGCGAGGACCAGGCGAGTCGTCTCGCGCGACTGGATGCCGCCGAAGGGAAACTCGTCGAGCATCAGGGTCGGCACCCCGGTCACGTCCTCAGCAGCCGCGACCTGCGTGCGGAACGCGAGCTCGTCGCGCGCGCGCTCCAGTCGATCCGCGTCGAGTGACACGCCGAGATCGCGCCCGAAGGCGGCGACGGCGCCGGGCGCGTCCAGCTCGCGGCGCTCCTCGAACGCCGCGGAGAACACGCGCTCGCGGAACGCCGGCTCGCGGCCTTCGCGCGCCAGCACCAGCGCCGCGGCGTTCGCATCGCGCGAGTCCGGCCACACGCGCAGCGGCTCCACTCGGACGCCGTGCTCCGCCGCCACGCGCTCCGCGTTCGCGAGCCGCTCGGGCGCGACCGGGAGACCCCGCCGCCAGCCGAGCAAGTCGGCCAGGTCGAGCGGGGCCCAGACCAGCTCCACGCCGAGTGACTCGAGCTCCGGGCGCATGTCGCCGAGCACGCGGTGCGCGACGTAGCAGAGAGTCGACGCGAAGTCGTAGTACGCGCGAACGCGGAGGCGCTCAGGCACTCGCGTGGATGTCCATCACCTCGTGCAGGAGCTCGATCGCCTCGGTCTTCGGCCGCTGGAACGAGTTGCGGCCCATGATCGATCCGAACGCGCCGCCCTCGGCGAGGCTGCGGATCTCCGTCAGGATCTCCGCCTTTCCCTTCGCAGGGCCGCCCGAGAAGATCACGATGCGGCGGCCGTCGAAACAGCTCTGCACCACGTGGCGGGCGCGTTCCGCCAAGGTGGCGATGGGGATCTTCTCTTTCTCGTAGACCTTCTTCGCCTCGGCCTGCTCGAGGTGCGCCGTGGGCGGCTTCACCTTGATGATGTGCGCGCCGAGCTGACACGCGATCTGCGCGGCGTAGGCGACCACGTCGATCGCAGTCTCGCCGTCCTTCGAGACACCGGCCCCGCGCGGATAGGACCAGACCACCACCGCAAGGCCCTTGCGCTTCGCCTCCTCGGTCAGCGAGGCGATCTGGTGGTAGGCGTTGCGCGCCTCGCCGGAGCCGGGGTAGATCGTGAAGCCGATCGCAGAGCAACCGAGGCGGAGTGCCTCATCGACCGACCCCGTGAGCGCCGAGATCGGCTCGCCGCCTTTCGAGAGCGACTCACTGTTGTTCAGCTTCAGGATCAGCGGGATGTCGCCCGCGAACTCCGCGGCGCCGGCCTCGATGAAGCCGAGCGGCGCGGCGTAGGCGTTGCAGCCGGCCTCGATCGCGAGCTCGAAGTGGTAGCGCGGGTCGTAGCCGCGCGGGTTCGGCGCGAAGCTGCGCGCGGGCCCGTGCTCGAACCCCTGGTCGACCGGCAGGATCACCATCTTGCCCGTGCCCGCGAGCCGCCCGTGACTCAGCATCCGAGCCAGATTGGCCTTCGTGCCGGCGCTGTCCGCCGAGTACCAAGAAAGGATTTCCTTCACGCGTTTGGTCGTCATCGTCGCCTCTCTGTTTGCCTCTGCCTCGCACGCGCGAGCGGTGCGCTGAATCTTATCTCAAGGTCAAGCAATTCGAAGCGCTCACCGTCACGGGGGGAAGATGCGCGCTCGCGCGGTCCACATCGTCTGTACCATCGGCCCGGCAAGCCGCTCGCCCGAGACCCTGCGCGGCCTGATTGACGCCGGCATGAACGTCGCGCGGATCAACTTCGCGCACGGGAAGGAGGTCGAGCACCGCGAGAGCGTGCTGCGGATTCGCGCGGCGTCCGCGACCGCTGGCCGGCCGGTTGCGATCCTGCAGGACCTGTCCGGGCCGAAGATCCGCCTGGGCGAGCTGCTGCCCGGAACGGTGACTCTGGAGAGTGGCGCGCGGCTCGTGGTCGCGTGCGGCGATGCGAAGGGCGACGCGGCGCGGCTGCCGGTGCCGGACGAGTATCTCGCAGCCGAGGCGCGCGTCGGCGCGCCGATCCTGCTCGGCGACGGCGCGGTCGAGCTCGAGATCGAGGAAGTCGAGGGCGCGGAGATCCACTGCCGCGTGCTCGTGGGCGGCAGCGTCTCGAGCGGCAAGGGCGTGAACGCGCCCGGCGCGGTCTCGACGCGGCCGATCCTGGGCGAGCGCGACGTGCGCGACCTGGAGCTCGGCGCGGAGCTGGGTGTCGATCTGGTCGGTGTCTCGTACGTGCGCACCGAGGAGGACGTGTCGGTGGTGCGCCGCGCGCTGAAGCGGCTCGGCCGGCCGTCCGGCCTGGTCGCGAAGATCGAGACCAAGCTCGCGCTCGAGAATCTCGACGCCATCCTCGCGGGCGCCGACGCCGTGTTGGTCGGGCGCGGCGCCCTGGCAGTCGAGATTCCGTTCGAGCGCGTGCCGATCGAGCAGAAGCGCATCGTGCAGGCCGCGATCCGCGCGGGCCGGCCGGTGATCACGGCGACGCAGATGCTGCAGTCCATGGTGACCGCGCTGCGCCCGACGCGCGCCGAGATCACCGACGTCGCGAACGCGGTGCTCGACGGCACCGACGCCGTGATGCTGTCCGACGAGACCGCCGTGGGCATCGACCCGGTGCGCGCCTGCAGCGCGATGCGCCGCATCGTCGAGGCCACCGAAGAGGCTTACCCACGCCGGCCCGAGACGCCGCTCGACGGCGTGCACGACGAGCTGCGCGACCTGGTCGTGTTCTCGTCGGCCGCGGTGCGCACCGCGCGCGAGTGCGGCGCGCGCGCGATCGTGACCTGGTCGCGCGGCGGAATCGCGGCGCGGCTGCTGTCGCGGCAACGCCCGGACGTGCCGATCGTCGCGCCGTCGCGCTTCGAAGACACTTGGCGTCGACTCGCGCTGCCCTACGGCGTGCGCCCCGTCCTGTGTCCGCGCGGGCGCATGTCGCTCGCCGAGCTCGAGCGCGAGGTCGGCCCGCTCGAGGGCCAGAGCCTGCTGCTCATGGTCGGCCACAACCCGGGTGAGTCGCGCCGCGTGCCGTGGATGAAGCTGGTGCGCGTGGCGGACGCGAACGAGTGGGCGGTCGACCCGCGCGAGTGAGCGGCGCGGGCTAGACTCGTCGGCCGTGCCGACGCCGCCGTCACTGCTCCGGTCCGCGGTGCTTCCGGGCGAGCCCTGGTGACTCCCCGCGAGCCGTTCGCGGTGCGCCTGCACGGCTTCGCGCGCCTGATCCGGCGCCCGCAGGCGGCGCTCGTCTCGTTTCTGCGCCGCGATCTGGAGCGCGCGCCGCACTGGGTGCTGCTGACGACGCGCGGCCGCAAGACGGGACTGCCGCGCGAGGTCCTGCTGCCCTGCTCGCGCGACGCCGAGCGCGTGCTCGTGATCTCGACCTACGCGCGGCGCTCGGCCTGGATCAGGAACCTTGAGGCGTGCGCGGACGTGAAGGTCACCGCGGACGGAGTGACTCGCGACGCAACGGCCGAGATCGTCGACGACCTCGCGCGCAAGCGCCGGCTCGTGGAAGAGATGCCGTTCATCCCGCTGGCGCCGAGTCTCTGGCTGCAAGC
>JBIOJK010000049.1:0-24200 GCA_044450765.1 Myxococcota bacterium
GCGGCGGAGATCCTCGTCGTCGTCTCGAAGCTGAAGGCGTACGTGCGCGAGCAATCGGGGATGAGCACCTCTGACTCGGTCGTCGAGCTACTCTCGGATCGGCTGCGCCGACTCTGCGATCAGGCGATCCGCAACGCGCAGCGGGACGGCCGCCGCACGGTGATGAATCGCGACTTCTAGCGGCCGACACCGAGATGTGGCAAGCCATGGACGATGGGGCTCCGCCTCGCACGGCTCCGCGCATCGCGCGCGCTCGCGTTGGCGGCGCTCGTGTGTCTCGTGGCCGGCGCGACGCTGCTGACGCGCCTCCACGGTGCGTCCGGGCTGCCGAATCGCTGGACCGAGGCGCGCACGGGCTGGCTGTACCGCAGCGCGCAGATGCCCGCGCGCGGGGTCGCAGACGTGCTGCGCGAGCAGCACATCGACGTCGTGGTCGACCTCACCGACGAGGAGGTCGACGCGGCCCGCAACGCCGAGCAGGCCGCGGCCGAGAAGCTCGGCATTCGCTACCTGCACCTGCCCGTCGCGCAGCCGAAGTCAGTTCTGATCGCGAACCTGTCACGGGCGGTGGCGGAGATCGACCGCGCCCACCGGCGCGGCGAGCGCGTGCTGGTGCACTGCGCGTACGGCCACCGGCGCTCCGCGGCTGCGCTCGCGCTCTACGCGCGGCTGATCGAGCACGAGCCGCCGCACATCGCCTACGCGGAGTTCGCGCGCTACGCGGAGGCCGACTCGAACTGGAGCCAGGGCGTGCTGACTTTTCTCGAGGACAACCTGGACGAGATCAAGGCGCAGGTCAGCGCGGATCTCGCCGACCCGGCGCCCGGCTGACCGAGCGGCTGCTTGACGCGCCCGCGCGCCGGGGCGGATGATCGCCGAATGGCAAACGCACAGGCGAACGCGATTCGGATCGAGTACGAGACCTTCGGCGCGCGCAGCGACGAGCCGATCCTGCTGGTGATGGGCCTCGGCGGGCAGCTGCTGCTGTGGGACGAGGAGTTCTGCCAGCGCCTCGCAGATCGCGGCCACTGGGTGGTGCGCTACGACAACCGCGACGTCGGCCTGTCGACTCACTTCGACGCGCACGGGGTGCCCAACCTGCCGCAGATCATGGTCGACGCGCAGACGGGGAAGGCGCCGGCGGTGGCCTACACGCTCGACGACATGGCGGACGACGCCGTCGGTCTGTGCGACGCGCTCGCGCTCCCGCGCGTGCACGTCGTCGGCGCGTCGATGGGCGGCATGATCGCCCAGACGATCGCGTACCGGCATCCGGCGCGTGTCTCGAGTCTCGTCACGATCATGTCGTCGACGGGCTCGCCGACGCTGCCGCAGGCGAAGCCGGAGCTGATGGCGCGGCTCGCGGGCCCGGCCCCGGTCGGCCGCGACGCCACGATCGAGGCCGGCGTCGAGACCTGGCGCATGATCAGCGGCTCCGGATACTCGTTCGACGAAGCGGCGATCCGTGAGCGCGCTGGCGTGATGTACGACCGCGCGAACCATCCCGAGGGGCAGGCGCGCCAGCTCGCAGCGATCATCGCGCACGGCGACCGCAGCCCGCGCCTCGCCGCGGTGCGCGCGCCGACCCTGGTGATTCACGGGATGGACGACCCGCTGGTTTCGGTCGAGGGCGGCAAGCACACGGCGGCGTCGATCCCGGGCGCGGAGCTGCTGCTGATTCCGGGCATGGGTCACGACCTGCCGAAGCCGCTCTTCGGCAAGCTCGTCGAGGCGATCTCGACTCACGTGAAGAAGTCGGCCTCGACCGCTCACTGACTCGCGACGAGCTCCAACAGCGCGGCGCCGTACTTCGCCGCGAGCGCCGGGCCGATGCCCTTCACGGCGAGCAGCGAGCGCTCGTCGCGCGGCCGACTGGCCGCGATGCCGGCCAGCGCTGCGTTCGTCATCACGCGGAACGCCGGGATTCGCCGGCGCTTGGCCTCGGCGTTGCGCCAGCGCTGGAGTGCGCTGAAGAGCGCGCCGTCGGGCGCCGCGCCCGCTGCGCTGCCGGCCGCGGGCGCGGCACGCACGCTGCCGCGCTTCGCCTTCCGGCCGCGTCGCGGCGCGCGCTCGGGCTCGACGGCGCGCGCGATGCGAACCGCTGCGAGCTGCGAGTCAGTCGCCTCGAGGCCCGCGCGCGTCAGCCGCACGCGCGCGAACGAGATCGTTTCGCCGCCCTTGTCGAACGAGTCGGCCTCCTCGACGGCGAGCCCCGCGCGCACCAGTCCCGCCACCAGCCCCTCGAAGTCGCGGCGCCCGAGCGCGTCGCCGAACACTTCTCGGTGTAGCTTGCCGGCGGACTGCGCGTTCCGCTCCCGCAGCCGCTCGACGATGCGCGCGAGGTTCGCGGCTTGCGCCGCGTCCGGACCGGCGAGCGCCAGCGCGCGGGTGGCGCCCGGGTCGCAGATGTCGCACAGCCCGCACGGCTCGCCGCGATCGCCCTCGTCGCCGAAGTGCTGGACCAGATGGACCATGCGGCAGCCCCGGCTCTCCGAGAAGCGGCGGATCTGGTCGAGCTGAGCGCGCTTGTGCCGGACCTGCGCCTCGTACGGCTCGCGCCAGCCCTTGCTGCCGCGGGCCGTGTTCTCGTCGGCGTCGACCTGAGCGCCGCCGTGGATCCAGAGCTTCTCGAGCGCCTTCTCGAGCGTGTCGGGATCCATGTGCAGCTCTCGCTGCAGCTCGGCGCGCGGCTCGAAGCGCGAGCCGAGCGCGCGGTACACGCGCTCGAGTGACTCGACCTCGGGGTAGTCGCGCGCCAGGAAGTGCTCGTGGGTGCGCAGGTCGACGAAGCCGTGAAAGAGCACCGCGCGCGAAGGCTTGCCGTCGCGGCCGGCGCGGCCGATCTCTTGATAGTAGCTCTCGACGCTGCTCGGCAGCGCGGTGTGCACGACGGTGCGCACGTCGGCCTTGTCGATGCCCATGCCGAAGGCGATCGTCGCCACGATCGCCTCGAGTCTTCCCTCGAGAAACGCGCGCTGTGTGTCCTCGCGCTCGCGCGCGGGCATGCCGGCGTGATACGCGGCGGCCGGAAAATGGCGCGCGAGCTTGTGCGCGAGCGCCTCGGCCTTCTTGCGCGTCGGCGCGTACACGATCGCCGGCCGGCGATCGGGCGCGCGCAGCAGCCGCTCCGTCGCCGAGTCACGCGCGGACGGCGGCGTCTCGCACAGCTCGAGCGCCAGGTTCGTGCGGCGGAAGCCGTGGATGTAGCGGCCGGCCTTCTCGATGCCGAGCTGCTGCGCGATGTCGCGCTGCACGAGCGGCGTCGCGGTCGCGGTCAACGCGATCACCGGCGCGGGCCGCAGCTGCGGCAGGCGCTCGCGCAGCATGCGGTATTCGGGCCGGAAGTCGTGGCCCCAGTGCGAGATGCAGTGCGCCTCGTCGACGGCGACCAGCGCAGGCTTGCGCTGCGCGAGCTTCTCGGGGAAGCCCGGCACCGCGAGCCGCTCGGGCGCGATGAACAGGAAGTCGAGCTGGCCGTCGAGATAGGCGCGCAGCACGGCTTGTGACTCGCTGCGCGCGCGGCCCGAGTGAATCCGCTCCGCGCGCAGCCCGCGCGCCCGCAGCTGCGCGACCTGATCGTCCATCAGCGCGATCAGCGGCGACACGACCAGGGTCGTGCCGCCGCGAGCGAGGCCGGGCAGCTGGTAGCAGAGTGACTTCCCCGCGCCGGTCGGCATGACCAGGAGCGCGTCCTCGCCGCCGGTCACCGCGCGGCAGACCGCCTCTTGGAACGGCCGGAAGCTCGGGTGGCCGAAGCTCCTCTGCAGGAGACCCAGGAGATCATCCGGCGGGGTCGGGCGCGGCTCGGGCCGAGGCCCGAGGTCGAGCTCGAGCTGCGGCGGGCGCGGCGGGGGCGGCGCCGCCTTCTCGGTGCGCACGCGCCGCACGACGTCGACGACGTACTGCTCGATGTCGTGCAGGAACTCGCCGAGTGACTCGTCGCCGCGCTCGATGCGCGCCAGGCGCGCCTCCCAGGCGCCGGTCATGGCCGCGCTCTTCACGTCGGGGTGGACGATCTCCACCAGCTCGATTCCCTTGTCCGTCGCGCCGAGTGACTTCCCGTCGCGCTCGACGTACTTGCGCGCGAGCAGGGTCTCGATGATCGAGGCGCGCGTCGCCGGTGTGCCGAGCCCCGTCTCGCGCATCGCCTCGACCAGCTCGCGGTCCTCGAGATCGCGGCCGGCGGTCTCCATGGCGGTGAGCAAGCTCGCCTCGCTGAGTCGCCGGGGCGGGCGGGTGCGCTTGCGCTCTGCGCGCGCGGCGACGACCCGCTTCGCTTGACCCGGCGCGAGCCCCGGCGGCAGCGCGACGTCCACAGGGGTGGGATCGGGCTCGAGCGCGCGCCAGCCGATCCGCAGCACCGCGCTGCCGCGGCTCGCGAAGCGATCGATCTCCGTCTCGGTCGAGTCACTCTCGACCGCCGTCACGACCGAGGTCGAGGCAAAGACGTGGTCCTCGTGCCAGGCGGCCAGCAGACGCCGGCAGATCAGGTCGAAGAGACTCGCCTCGTCGCCCGACAGGCGGGCACTCGCGGGAGCCGCGCCCGTCGGAATGATCGCGTGGTGGTCCCCGAGCTTCGCGTCGTCGACGAAGCGCGCGCCGAGCGGGCGCTCGCCGGTGCCCTCCGCGAGCCGGTCGAGATACGGCTCGCGAATCGCGCGCACGATCCGGGGGAGGGTCGCGGCGACCGAGCGCGAGAGGTGCCGGCTGTCCGTGCGCGGATACGAGATCAGCTTCTTGCTCTCGTAGAGACTCTGCGCGATCTCGAGCGTCTTCGCGGCGCTCCAGCCGAAGCGCCGGTTGGCGACGCGCTGCAGCTCGGTCAGATCGAAGAGCGGCGGCGGCGCGAGCCTGCGGGTCTGCGCCTCGACCGACTCGATCCGCGCGCGGCCGCGCTCCACGCGCGCCGCGATGCGCTCGGCTTCCTCACCGTCGCCGGGCAGCCGGCGCGCCTTCTCGAGCGCCTCGGCGTCGGCGCCGGGCGGCGTCGGCCGGAACCATACACCGCGGAGTGTCGGGTCGCCGGCGGCCGCGGCCGGCGCCGCGAACTCGGCCCAGACCTCGAAATAGTCCTCCGGCACGAAGCGCCGGATCGCCAGCTCGCGCTCCACCAGGATCGCCAAGGTCGGCGTCTGCACGCGTCCCACCGAGAGCAGCTCGCCGCGCGACGCCGCGCGCCGCGCCAGGGTGTAGGCGCGCGAGAGGTTCATGCCGACCAGCCAGTCCGCGCGGCTGCGGCCGCGCGCGGCGTCGCCGAGGCCGTCGAGCTCGCGCTGCGGGCGCAGCTGCTCGAGGCCGGCGCGGATCGCGTCGCCGGTCAGCGACGAGATCCACAGCCGCTCGACGGGCTTGTCGGCACCGGCCGCTTCGTAGATGTAGCGGAAGATCAGCTCGCCCTCGCGGCCTGCGTCGGTCGCGCAGATCACGCGCTCGACCGCGGGATCGAGCAATACGCGCTTCACGACCTCGAACTGCGCGCGGGTCTTCTCGTAGACGACGAGCGGCCAGCGCTCGGGGATCATGGGCAGGAGTGACTGGCGCCACGCCCGCCACTCGGGTCGGATCTCGTGCGGCTCGGCGAGCGCGGCGAGGTGGCCGATCGCCCAGGTCACGACCCAGCCGGCGCCGTGCAGCAGACCGTCGCCGCGCTGCTCGGCGCCGAGAACGCGCGCGATGTCGCGCGCGACGGACGGCTTCTCGGCGACCACGGCGACGGTCATGCCACGCGCACCTCACCCGCACTACGGGACCGTTCGCCAGGGGTGAGGCGAGGGTAGCGTGTCTAGAGGGAAGCGGGGGAGCCTTCCGCGACCAGCTCCAAGGTCGTGCTCTTGCCGTCGTCGAACGCGCGCGCGCGCAGCTTGGCCAGCGACGCGTACGCGGGATCGGCGAGGAACGCTTCGAGGGCCCGCGCGTCGCGGAAGCGCCAGAGGCTCACGAAGCTCGGGTGCGGGGCGCCGGCGAGCTCCGTCCCGCGAAAGCGCGAGACGCGTTCGCCGCCGTGCAGTCGCGCCACCAGCGCGAACGCGCCGCTGTACGTGCCCACCAGATGCGCGGGTGCGCCCGCCTGAAGGGCGTGGATGTCGAGCATCCAGACGTCGGCGCGGGCGCGCGCGGCGAAGGCGAAGATCACGGGGGAGGCGAGGACCAGAGCGAGAACGGCGAGCCGCAGAGTCTTCATCAGCATCTCCTTCGCGATTCGGATGCTGATAGTTGACCGGTCGGTTTCAGACTGTGAAGCGCTTCACAGAGTCACTGCGCCGGAGTCAGGCGGAGCGCACCAGCGCCAGCGCCAGCGCCGCCATGCGGCTGGCGGTGGCGGGATCGTCGTGCACGGCGGAGAGCAGCATCGAGCCCTGGGTGAGCGCCACCAGCGCCTCCGCCTTGCGCTCGACGTCGGTGTCGGCCGGAAGCTCGCGCGCGGCGACGGCGTCGCGCAGCGCACCGGCGAAGCGCTCCTGCATCGCGTCGTAGACCCGCACCAGCTTGCGGCGCAGCTTCGGCGCGTGGTTGCACATCTCGGCCGACAGGTTTGCGAGCGGGCAGCCCGGCGCGCGGCCGTCTGCCCGCTTTGCGCCGCGCTGCGCGCGCGTCAGCAGCGCGAACACGCGCTCGATGCGCGCGAGCGGCGGCACGTCGTCGGCGAGCGCGGGGTCGAGGACCTCGCTCTGCGTCGCGGCCCACTGCGCCTCGATCACCGCGGCCGCGAGATCCTCCTTCGACGGGAAGAAGTGGTAGAAGCTGCCCTTGTTGACCTCGGCCGCCTCGCACAGCTCCTGCACGCCGACGCTCTCGTAGCTGCGCGCGTGGAACAGCCGCGCCGCCTCGTCGACCAGGCGCTCGCGCGCGTCGCTCGTCCGGCCCATGGCCGCTCCATAGTTGACTGACCGTTCCCAAGCTAACACGCGGCAGGGGAATTCACTGCGGCCGGTCGTATTCGAGCTGGAGCGCGGCGAAGTCTGCGGTGCGCGCCCCGTAGCGGGCGGAGACCCCCGCGAGCGCCGCGTCGAGGGCAGACGTTCCGGGCGCGGGAAGGCGGATCTCGCCGGCGAGATCGCCGCCGCCGCCCACGGAGTCGGCGATCAGGTGCAGACCGCCGCGGCTGACCACTTCGGGACCGAGCGCGCGCGAGCGCACCGAGGTGCGGAACGTGCGCGCGTAGGCGTCGGCGGTGAGGGCGAGCGCGACCTCGTCCACTCCGTCCGCGAGCGGAACGACGAGGGTGTCGTGGGACCAGAAGGCGAGCCGATTCAGCGCGGCCGTCGCGACCACCTCTCGATCCAGCGCGAACGCGCGACTCAGGTGCGCCGCGCCGAAGCTCGGCACGCCGAAGTCGCGCGCCAGCTGCTGCGCGCGCTCGCGCCCGGCGATCGCTTCGACCAGCGTCAGCGAGATCGGAACCGAGGCGCTCACTCCGGTCGTCGTCACCACGCCGCGGTCGAAGACGTAGCGGCGGTCGGCCGCCCAGGTCATGCTCGGGAACGCCTTCCGCAGCCGTGCCACCGAGAACCAGTGACTCGTGGCGCGCCGGCCGTCGAGCAGCCCGGCCGCGCCGAGCACCCAGGCTCCGTCGCAGATCCCGACCACGATCGCCCCCGAACGAGCTTGCGCCGCGAGCCAAGTCAGCAGCGCGGGATCGTCCGAGCGGTGCAGCGCGGGCACGATCACGTAGTCGGCGCCGTCGGGGTGCAGCGCGTCGAAGCCGGCCAGGTCGAGCTGCGCGCGCACCCTGAGCGCCGGCATCAGGGTCACCGGCCCGTCGCGCAGCGCGACCGCCGAGACGTCGGCCACGTTCGACGCGTGCAGCACGCCGTACGGGACGAGGAAGTCCGTCGTCTCCGTGCCGTCGTTGTGCGCGAGCACCGCGATCACGGGCCGTGCACGCTTCGGCGGCCGCAGCGCGGCGACCAGCTCCGCGCGTTCCGCGTCCGCCGCGGCCGGCGGCGAATCACTGCGCGGCCGCGCGGCCGGCAGCGCCAGGATCAGCGCGCCGACGCCTGTCGCGGCCAGCAACAGCAGCGCGCAGACTCCGATCGCGATCTTCCGCACGCACGGAGCGTAGCGCCGCCCAGGCCCCTCGCGACGGCCATTCTGCCCGCCGATTCAGCCAAGGGGATCGCGTTCAGCCGCGCAGCTCGTTGATCTCGTCGCGCAGGCTCTGCGCGGCCCGCCGGATCGCCTGCGAGTCACCGGCGAACATGATTCCGCGCGCCGAGTTGACGATCAGGCCGCGCTTGCGCGCGTCGAGCCCGGCGGCCAGCACGGCGGCGAGATCGCCGCCCTGCGAGCCGATGCCCGGCACGAGGAAGGGGATCTCGGGGTGTGACTCGCGCAGGATCGCCATCTCCTTCGGGTAGGTGGCCCCGACCACGAAGAGCAGGTTGCCGTTCGCGTTCCACTCGCGCGCGGCGTGTGCGGCGATGCACTGGTACAGCGGGCGGCCGTCGACCAGCAGGTCCTGGAAATCGTTCGCGCTCGGGTTCGACGTGCGACACAGCACGAGCGCGCCGCGCGCCGGGTCGGCGAGGAACGGCCGCACGGTGTCGCCGCCGATGTACGGATTCACGGTGACTGCGTCGGCGCCGTAGCGCTCGAAGGCCTCGCGCACGTAGGCGGCCGCGGTGTTGCCGACGTCGCCGCGCTTGGCGTCGAGGATCACGATCGCGTGCGGCGCGCGCTCGCGGACGTAGGCGATCGTGCGCTCGAGCGCGCGCTCCGCGCCGATCGCGCTGTAGAAGGCGATCTGCGGCTTGTACGCGCAGACCAGGTCGTGAGTCGCGTCGATCACCTCGCGGTTCAGCGCGAGGATCGGGTCCGCCTCGCGCGCGACCCGCTCGGGCAGCTTGCTCTCGTCGGGGTCGAGCCCGACGCAGAGCAGGCTGCCGCGGTGCTCCCAAGCTGCGCGCAGTCGCTCGCGGAAAGGAGTCACTGGCTCATGTGCCAGCCGCCGTTGGGCGACAGCACCTGGCCGGTCACGAACTTCGCCTCTTCGCTCGCGAGATACACGGCCGCCCAGGCGATGTCGTCCGGCTCGCCGAGCCGGCGCATCGGAGTGCCCAGCTCGATGATCGCCTTCATCTGGTCGAGAAACGCCGTCATGTCGGTGTCGATCCAGCCGGGCGCGATCGCGTTCACGCGGATGTTGCGAGTCACGACCTCGCGCGCCAGCGAGCGCGTGAAGCCGAGAATGCCGGCCTTCGCCGCGCAGTAAGCCACCGCGCCCGCGCCGCCGGCCGTGCCCATGATCGAGCCCATGTTGATGATCGCGCCCGAGAGCTGCGGATTCATGATCTTCAGCGCCTCGCGCGAGCAGAAGAAGGTGCCGTCGAGGTGCACCGCCAGCATCCGGTGCCACGCGTCGTCGGTGACTTCGACCGCGGAGTCCAAGTGAGTCACGAGCGGCCCGCCCGCCGCCAGCTCGGCCGCCTGCTGCAGCTGCTTGTCGCGGAACTTCGCGCGCAGCGCGGGGTCGTTCTCGACGCCGCTGATGCCCGCGTTGTTCACCAGCACGTCGAGCCGCCCGAAGCGCGCCGCCGTGGTCTCGAACATGCGCCGCACCGCGGCGGAGTCCGACACGTCCGCGGCCAGCGCCAGGCCACCGAGCGGCGCCGCGGCCTTCTCGGCCGCGACGAGGTCGACGTCGTTCACCACCACGCTCGCGCCTTCCTCGACGAAGCGCTTCGCGATCGCGAGCCCGAGACCGCGCGCCGCGCCCGTGACGAGCGCGACCTTTCCCTCTAGGCGGTTCATTTCGTCTCTCCTCCGTGGCCCGGCGGCCAAGTGTGGAACGCTGGAGCTCCGTCGGCAATGTCGATCCACGCGACCTTCTCGCCGGCGAACAAGTGCAGCGTCGGGCGCGCGTCGATCGGGTCGTCGAGCGCCGCGGCGGGAATCACGACCTGGTCGTCGAGCACCACCGCGACGTTTCCGCCGCACACCGAGCAGAAGCTGCGCCGCACGCCCGGGCTCGACTCGAAGCGCGCGACCTGCGACTCACCGGCCAGCCAGCGGAACTGCTCGGGCTTGATGTGCAGGTTGCTCGCGAACGCGGCGCCGTGCGACTTGCGGCACTGCGCGCAGTGGCAGTGGTTGAACAGGAAGGCCGCGCCCGAGAACTGGTAGCGCACGCCGCCGCACAGGCAGCTCCCGCGGACCGAGTTCTCCATCGCGACGCTCTCCCGTCTCGGGGATCATGACACGGTGACGGGGCCGGCCGCGACCGCCGCCATTCTCGCTGTCTTTAGGCCGGGCGCGGCGCTCTGGGCCGCGTCTTCGGCGCGGCCGCGAGCTAGACTGCGCGGCCATGGATGCCGCCTTCCGCGTCGCCGGCACGCCCGATCTCGAGACACTGCTGCCGCTCGTGCGCGAGTTCTGGCTGATCGAGCGGCTCCCGTTCGTCGAGCCGGCGGTGCGGCGCGCGCTGGCGGGAATCCTGGCGAATCCGGACTACGGGCGGGTGGTTGCCGTCGAGCGCGAGTCACTTCCCATCGGCTACTACGTGCTCACGCTGGGCTACAGCCTCGAGCATCTCGGCCGGGACGCCTTCATCGACGAGCTGTATCTGCGCGCCGCGCACCGCGGCGCGGGCATCGGCTCGCGCGCGCTCGCGCACGCCGCGGAGCTGTGCGCGCAGCTCGGCGTCGGCGCGCTCCACCTCGAGGTCGATCACGTGAACCCGCGCGCGCGAGCGCTCTATGCCCGCAGCGGGTTCGTCGTCCACGAGCGCGCGCTGATGACCCGCGGCATCAAGCGCTGACCTCGACCGAATTCGCCCCGATGCGGGCGGCCAGCTTCTCGAGCGCGCGCGCGAGCGCGCGCCTGCGCGCCGCGGTCGGGCGCACGCGCGGCTCCCACCAGACGGCGTCGACCACCAGCGCGCTGCGCTTGCGGTCGCGGCGTGGATCGAGCCGGCCGACGAAGCGGTCGCCCTCGAGGATGGGCAGCACGTAGTAGCCGTAGCGGCGCTTGCGCGCCGGCGTGAAGGCCTCGAAGCGGTAGTCGAAGTCGAACAGCCGAGTGAGTCGCTTGCGGTCGTGCAGCACCGGATCGAAGGGCGCGAGCAGCCGCAGGTCGGCGGGTGGCTCGGGCGCGCGCCGCACGCGCGCCGCCCAATCGGGCAGCGCGACCCCCGGGCGCGGCTTCGCGCCGTCCGCCGCGCCCAACAGGACCGACACCGCGCGGTGTTGCGACACGGCCGAGCGACACCACGCGGCCGACTCGCTCACCGACACCGCGCGCCAGAACGCGGCGATCTCGCCGGAGGTCGCGGCCCCGAGCCGCTCGAGCGCGGAGCTGCACGCCCAGTCGACGTGCTCTGCGCGCGGCGGCGCGGGCGCCGCGTGAAGCTCGGGGAAGACTCGCTCGACCAGGTCGTAGACCTTGTCGAAGCGGTCCCGGCCGGCGATCGCGAGCCGACCCGTGTGCCACAGAACCTCGAGCGCGGTCTTCTCCGGCGTCCAGTCCCACCAGCCGGTCGAGCGCCGCAGCGGGCCGCGCTCGAAGTCCCGCGCGCGCAGCGCTCCCTCGCGGCGGATGCGCGCGTGCACGCGCGCGATCGTCGCGTCGGGATCCGCGCCCAGGCGCGCCTTGAACCACGGTCGCCTGCGCATCTGCTGCGCGCGCTGCTCGAAGCGGTGCTTCCAGTGCGGGAAGAGGGCGACCGGGATGTACGCGGCGTCGTGCGTCCAGTGCTCGAAGAGCGCGCGCTTCTCGAAGGCGAGCCGCTCGAGCAGCGCGGGCCGGTAGCCGTCGAGCCGCGCGCCCAGGATCAGGTGGTGAGCGCGCTCGATCCGCTGGATCGAGTCGAGCTGCACGAAGCCGAGGCGGTCGATCAGCTTCGCGACGCTCGCGAGCGTGGCGCGCCGCGCGGGGTCGTCGCAAAGACCCTGCGCCTCGAGGAGCAGCGTGCGCGCGTCGGCGGCACTCACCAGCGGCTGCATCTCGACAGCGTACGCGACTCGCGCGCGGCTCGGGTATCCTGGCCCGAACGGCGGAGGAAGACGCATGAGCGAGCTGCGCATCGGCGTGATCGGCGCGGGAGTCATGGGCAGCGGCATCGCGCAGACGCTCGCGGTCGGCGGCTTCGAGACGGTCTGCTGCGACGTCGCCGAAGCCGCGCTCGCGCGCGCGCGCGCCGACGTCGTCTCGGGCCGCTTCGGCCTCGAGAGCGCGGTCGCGCGCGGCAAGCTCGACCGCGCGCAGATGCAGGCCGCGCTCGCGCGACTCACTTGGAGCACGTCGACGGAGATGGCCGCCGCCGCGGACCTGATCGTCGAGTGCGTGCCGGAGCGGCTCGATCTGAAGATCCGCGTGTTCCGCGAGCTCGACCGGCTGGCCAAGCCGACCGCGATCCTGGCGTCGAACACGTCCGGCTTCCCGATCGCGGCGCTCGCCGCCGCGACCGAGCGGCCGGAGCGCGTGATCGGCTGGCACTGGGCCTCGCCTCCGCCGGTCATGAAGCTGGCCGAGCTGGTCGCCACCGAGCAGACGAGTCAGTCGACGATCGAGGCGGTGGTCGAGGTCGCGCGCGCCTGCGGAAAGAACCCGGTCGTGGTGAAGGACACCGCCATCTCGTGGGGCTTCGTCGCGAACCGGATCTACTTCGCAATGCTGCGCGAGGCGCAGCGCGTGGTGTCCGAGGGAGTCGCGACGCGCGAGCAAGTGAACCAGCTCATGGTCGACGCCTACCGCTGGCCGGTCGGGCCGTTCGCCATGGTGTCGGGCGCGACGAGCGGGTGGAAGTGACTCGCCGGTGACCGCGATTCGCACGCTGGCGGGGCGCCGGGTGCGGCTGATTCCCCAGCGCCTGGAGCACGTCGAGATCCTGACCCGCTGGGACCGAGACCCCGACGTCCGCCACTGGCTGCACCGCTCGGAGGACCCGCCCGAGCTGCTCGGCAGCGCCGCGGTCGAGACGCTGGTCCGCCACGGCCTCGAAGACCCGGGCGAGATCGGCTTCATGATCGAGGCTGACGCCGGACCGCTGATCGGCCAGGTGCGCTTGGTCGGGATCCACCCTCACGGGCGCGCCGAGCTGGCCATCCTGATCGGCGAGAAGGCCTACTGGAGCCGCGGCTACGGCGCCGACGCGATCCGAACCCTGCTGCGCTTCGGGTTCGGCGAGCTGGGGCTGCGCAGAGTCACTCTGATCGCGGACGCGGACAACGCGCGCGGCATCGCCTGCTACGAGCGCTGCGGTTTTCGACACGAAGGTGTGTTGCGCGAGCACCGGCTGCGCCACGGCAAGCCGCTCGACATGGTCGCGATGGCCGTCTTGCGCGAGGAGTTCGACGGAGCGGAGCGCGCGGGCGGACCTGGTGAACGGTGACTCCGCATTCCGCCTGGCGGCGCGCAGCCGGAGCGAGGCGGAGAGCTGGTCGCTCGTGCTGGCGGCCGACGGCATCGCGCACCGCGTGTTCGCCGACGCGGGACACTGGTGTCTCGAGCTCGCCGCCGAGGAGCGCGAGCGCGCGCAGGCCGCGATCGCCGGCTGGGAGCGCGAGCGCGCGGAGCGCGCGGCGGCGCCGGCGCCCGCGCCGGTGCCCGAGGTTGCGACGCAGGGCGCCGTCTGGCTCGCGCTGGCGCTCACGGCGTTCTACGGGCTGACGGGTCCCTGGCAGGAGGGCAATCCGTGGTTCGAGCGCGGCGCGGCGAACGCGCGGCTGATTCTCGACGGCGAGCCGTGGCGCGCGGTCACCGCACTGACCCTGCACAGCGACGTGACGCACGTCGTCGGAAACGCCTTCTCGTGCGTCGTCTTCGCCGGGCTGCTGATGCGGCGCTACGGACCCGGCGTCGGCGGCGCGCTCTTGCTCGCGTCGGGCGCGCTCGGCAACTGGTTCACCGCCGAGTGGCAGCGCGCGCACTATCTCTCGGTCGGGGCGTCGACCGCGCTCTTCGGGGCGATCGGCGCGCTCGCAGCGACCGAGCTCGTGCGCCGGCGCCGGCTGAACCTGCGCGGCGATCGCGTCTGGCTGCCGCTCGCCGGCGGGATCGGCCTGCTCGCGATGCTCGGCACCGGGCGAGGCAGCGATCTCACGGCGCACGTGATGGGGCTCGTCTCGGGCGCGCTGCTCGGCCTCGTCGCGGCGCGCGCGCTGCCGCGGCCGCTCGCTCCACCCGCCCAGCTCGCGTTCGCCGCGGGGGCGCTCGCGGTGCTGGCGGTCGCCTGGCGGCTCGCGCTGGGTGCGGCGGCGAGCTAGAGCGACTTCACCGTGATCACCGGCACGTGCGCGCGGCGAATCACTCGCTCGGCCGTGCTGCCGAGCACCACGTGCGCCAGCCCGGTGCGCCCGCGTGTGCCCATGACGATGGCGTCGGCGTGCACGCGCTCCGCGGTGTCGGAGATCGCCGGGTCGGGGCGCGCCGCCGAGATCACCGTCTCGACGTCGACGCCGCGCACTGAGTCGCGCAGCTCCGCCATGCGCTGGCGCGCGCCGTCGGCGAGCGCCTTCTCGACGCTGGCCGCGGCCAGCGCGCTCCCGTTAAGCGCGAGCTGCGGCAGGTCGTACGCGTGCAGCAGCACGAGCTTGCCGCCGGTCTTCGCGACCAGTGCGCGCGCCCAGCCGAGCGCCCCGTCCGAATCGGACGAGAAGTCAGTCGGCACCAGCACGCAGCGGTACGGCGCGGGTCCCGGTGAGTCGGCGTGTGCGGTGAGCACGGGCGCCTTGGCGAGCTGAGCGACCCGCTCGGCGACGCTGCCGAACACGACGTGCGCGAGGCCCGTGTGTCCGCGCGTGCCGAGCGCGATCAGATCCGCGCCCAGCTCCGCGGCGCGCGCGCAGATCGCGCCCGAGGGCTCGGCGCTCGACGTCGAGCTCGACGCGCGCAGCCCGCGCGCGCGCAGGGTCGCGGCGAGTGTCTCGACCCGCTGCGTCGTCTCGCGCCGCGCGTCGTCGACCAGGCCGGGCGCCATGCCGACCGCCATGGCCGCGAGCGCCTGCGGCGGCACGTAGGCGGACGTGAAGAGCTCGAGCTCGGCGCCGAACAGCTTCGCGAGCTCGAGCGCGTGCGCCAGCGCGCGATCGGCGTGCGGCGAGAAGTCGGTGGCGACCAGGATGCGATTCACTTTGCAGTCCCCTCGCGCGCCTTCCCCTCGTGGGCCTTTCCGCCGCTCGGCTTCGCGCCGTGCGCGCCGTCCAACAGCGCGCGCAGCTCGTTCAGCCGCGCCTGCACGTCGTTGGGAACGTCCGCGCCTTCCGTCCCGCCGTACGCCTCGACAGTGTACTCCTCGAGCGTGGCGTAGGCGGTCTCTGCGTAGGGCCCGCCCGGCGCGAGGCGGATCGAAGTCTCGAGGTCCTGGTCGATCTCGGAGACCCACGCGCCGCGCTCGACGCGCGCCGCGATCGCGCCCAGGCGGAAGTAGGCCTCGGCGAGCTCCTCGCGCTCCGCCTGCCGCAGCGCGACCAGCCGCATCAGCTCGCTCGACGCGGCCAGGTCGTAGACGAGTGAGACGCGATCGGCGGGAAACGCCGAGAGCGCCGCGCCGCGCGCCACGAGCTCCGCCGCGCGAGTCAGCGTGGGCGCGCCCTTCGGCGCGGCGGCGAGCTCGTCGAGCTGCGCCTGCCATGCCCGCAGATCGAGCGCGAGATAGCGCGGCGCGTCGGGGCGCGCGGCCAGCTTCGCGAGCGCGGCGCGCGGGCGGGCGAAGTCGCGCTGCACGCGCACGCAGACGATCAGATACGAGAGCAGCTCGCCGTCGAGATCCAGTTCCGTCGGCCGCGCCGCGGGATCCGCGAAGCGCTTCTCGTAGAGGCCGAGCGCCGCGTCGAACTGGCGCGTCGCGACGAGCAGCCGCCCGCGCGCGGCCGGCTCGAGCGCCTGCACCTCGGGCCGGTCGGTGAGATTCTTCGCGAGCGGATAGTCGCGCGCCTTCGGCAGCCGCGAGTGACACGCCACGCAGTTCGAGGTCAGCTCCGAGATGTAGAACTGCGCCTCGAGATAGTGACCGCGCTCGAAGCGGCGGCGGGTCTCGGCGACGTCGCGCGCCAGTGATCGCGAGATCTCCCCGAAGCCGGCGTCGCGTGCGCCCGTGTGCTTCTCGACCTGCGCGCTGGCCGCCTCGAGCGTGTGCAGCCAGCCGTCGATCTTCGGCCGCTGCGATTCACTCGCGAAGCGCGCGTCGTCGAGGCTCGCGGGCAGGAGCTGCGCCAGCGCGTCGAAGACCTCGTGCATGGTCGCGCGCAGCTCCGCCGTCTCTTTCGGCGTGAGCGGCTGCGGTGACTCCGCAGCCGGCGCCGCGGCCGTGAACAGGATCAGCAGCAGCGACGCGAGAAGCGGGCGCGCAGGGGCGCTCCGGCGGCAGACCCTCATCCCCAAAGTCCTCCCGCGCTGCACCGTAGCAGCGCGCGGTCGAGGCGCTAGAGACTTCGCGCCACAGCGCGAGTGTGGCCTAGTGACTCGCGGCGGCGGACGAGAGGTCGACGGTCGCGACCACCGGCAGGTGATCCGAGGCGCGCTTCGCCGCCTCGCTCGTGTGTGTGCGCACGTGCGCGACGCGAGCGCCGCGCGCGTAGACGCGGTCGAGCGCCAGCACCGGGCGCCCGGCAGGGAAGGTCGCCGGCCAGGCGGTGTTGTGGTGGAGCTGAGTCAGCTCGTCCTCGAGCCGGCGGGTCGCCGGACAGCGCCGCCAGGCGTTCATGTCGCCGAGCAGGATCGTCGGTCCCTGGAGCTGCGGGTGGTCGAGCAGCTCGTGCACTTGCTTGCGCCGCGTGCGATCGACGAGAGCCAGATGCGTGGCGACGATCGAGACCCGGCTCGAGTCGCGCGCGAACTGGGCGGCGATCGCCGAGCGCTGCTCGAGGCGCGAGAACGACAGGTCGAGCGCGAACACCGAGGTCAGCGGCCAGCGCGAGAGGATCGCGTTCCCGAGCTCACCGCGCCGGTGCACGCGCGTCGACACGAACGCGAGGTACAGCCCGAGCGCATCGGCGATCGCGGGCAGCGGGTCCTCTTCCTCGAACGGCCGCAGCACCTCTTGCAGCGCGATCACGTCGGTGGCGAGCTCGCCGATCACCGCGCACACCAGCTCCGGCTGCCAGCGGCTGCCACCGCCCGGGCCCGAGAAGCGGTGCACGTTGTAGGTGGCCACATCGACTACGCCGCGCGGCCAGGCCTCGGGATGCGGCTCGCTCGGCGCGACCACGGCGGCCAGGTAGGGCACGCGGTCCGCGAGGCGCTCGCGCCGCTCTGCGAGCGGATCGCGCACGCGAATGTCCAATCCGCCCAAGAGCCCCACGTTTTTCTTCATCGTCCGCCGCCGCACGATAGTGGACACACCGGGGCCTCGCGACACGCGAGCCGAGCCGCCATATTCCGAGAGACACCACGGAGGGCTGGAATTTTGGACGAGCTGCACAAGCGCGGCCGCGCGCTCGAGGACGCGTTCTTCAGCAAACACGACGAGGAGCTGCTCGCGAAGCTGCGAGCGCAGCGAGAGGCAGAACGCAAGAAGGGCGAGCTGGCCGGCGCGACCGGGATCCTGGACTCGGCGATCCTCGAGGAGCTCGTCGCGGACGGGGTCGGGCCCTTCGCGCTGACCGCGCTGGCGCTCGTGCCCATCGTGCTCATGGCGTGGCGCCACGGCAGCATCGACCACAAGGCGCGCAGCGCGATCCTGCGCGCGGCCGAGCAGCGCGGCGTGCAGTCGGGCACGCCGCAGTGGAAGCTGGTCGAGAAGTGGCTCGAGAAGCGCCCACACGACGAGCTCCGGCCGGCCTGGGAGGCGTACGTGAAGGTCTTGAAGAAGAAGCTCCCGCCCGAGGAGTTCGCCGCGCTGCGCGAGGACGTTGTGAGTCGCGCGCGCGAGGTCGCCCGCCTGGCGGGCGGCTTCCTCGGCTTCGCGAGCGTCTCGGCCGAGGAGAAGCGCTTCCTCGCGCTGCTCGAGGCCGCGCTCGCTTGATCCG
Source organism: Myxococcota bacterium (assembly GCA_044450765.1). GTDB lineage: Bacteria > Myxococcota_A > UBA9160 > SZUA-336 > SZUA-336 > VGRW01. The sequence goes on from JBIOJK010000049.1 coordinate 17,904, forward strand.
CGAGGTGATGGAGCGCGTCTGGGCGTTCGACCTGGAGTGGGTTCCCGACCCGCTCGCCGGCCGCGTGCTCCACTCACTGCCCGACGGCGCGAGTGACTCCCAGGTGCTGGCCGAGATGTGGAAGGCCGGCGGCGCGACGGAAGAGGACCCGACGCCGTTTCTCAAGACCGCCGTGTGCCGCATCGTCTCGATCGCCGTGGTCGAGCGCCGCGCGCGCGCGGGCGCGGAGGGCGCGGCGCTGAACCTGCTCTCGCTGCCGCGCGACCCCGCGAGCCAGGAGGACGCGCGCGAGGCGAACCTGGTCGGCACGTTTCTCGAGGCGCTCGGCAAACACCAGCCGCAGCTCGTCGGCTTCAACTCGCACGACTCCGACCTGAAGATCCTGATCCAGCGCGGCCTGGTGCTGGGCCTGCAGGCCGCCGACTTCGCGCGCCGCCCCGAGAAGCCGTGGCTCGGCACGGACTACTTCGCGCGCGGCAGTGAGTCGAACATCGACCTGAAGGAGATCGTCGGGGGCTGGGGCAAAGCCGTGCCGTCGCTGCACGAGATCGCCGTCCAGTCCGGCATCCCCGGCAAGGTCGGCGTCGACGGCAACGACGTCGCCCGCCTCTGGCTCGAAGGCCGGCTCGCCGAGATCGTGGCCTACAACGAGATGGACGCGCTCACGACCTACCTGGTCTGGCTGCGCCTCGCTCACTTCGCCGGCCACTTCACGAGCGCGAGCTACGCGCACGAGCAGGGCCAGCTGCGCGCGCTGGTCGAGCGCGAGATCGCGGGCGGAAAGAAGCACCTCGCCAAGTATCTCGAGGAGTGGGATCGGCTGGGGGCGGCGGTGGCCAAGAGGTAGCGCGGAGAGCGCCGGGCCGGTACCGCGGCGCGCGGCGAAGGGTCGCCTCACACCCGGCCGTATGACTCCCCGCGCACGAGGGCGGTCGCGACCAGGTGCGCGATGCGCAGCGCTTCCGGGAGCTTCGCCTTGCCGCGCGACGCGCGCAGCAGCGAGAGCGCGGCGTCGCGGTCGATGCCGGCCTGCGCGAGCCAGACCCCGTCGCCGGCCGGCAGCGCCTCGGGCGAGCGCTCCGCGATCGCGAAGCGCTCCGACAGGCCGGCGGCGTCGAGCGCCTCGCGCAGCCGGACGTTGTCCGGCGCGCGGCGAGTCACGACCAGCACCGGCGTGTCGAGTGAGTCGGCCAGCGCGCGCACGTCGACCAGCGCGAGTCCGGCCAGCGTGATCCCGCCGAGCGCGACGGCCTGCAAACTCGCGCGCGCGCGCAGGCCGCCGAGCCAGCGCGCGAGAAACTCGGTGGCGCCGTCGCCGTCGACGGGAAACGCGCTGCGCGCCACCGCTTCGAGGAGGTCCGGGCCTTCGCAGACCGCCGCGACGAGCGGCACCGGCTCCGCCTGGCCCTTCGCGAAGGGGCCCTCGTCGACGCCGAGCAGATGAGGGCGCATCGCGCGCGGGGTCAGCGCGCGAAGCGCGCGCGCAGATCCGCGGCGCTGGTGTTGCCCGCGTCGGCGAGTGTCTGCAGCCAGAGCGGGTCCGCGACGTCGGCCGGGCCGAGGCGGATCATGTACTTGCGCGCGACCTCGTATGACTCGGAGCGCACGTCGACCAGGCGCACGCGCGTGCGCCCGGTCTTCGGATCCATGAGCTCGGCGAACGGCATCGCGACGATCGCGCCGTTCTGGCGCGTGATCATGCAGTTCGAGCCGCCTTCCAAGATGGCACGCGCGGCGCCGTAGCCGAGGTCGCGCGTGTACTCGGCGTCGAACGGAATCGGATGCGCGCAGCGCAGCTCGTAGCCGATGTCCTTCGCGACCAGCTTCACCGCGATGCCGCGCCGCGCGAAGCGGGCCTTCAGCTCGTTCTTCAGCACGTTTCCGAGCGGCAGCTCCGAGAGCCGCACGTGGCCGTGGTCGTCGCGCTCGGCTTGCTCGATGCCCTCGAGGTCGGCCGGATCGAGCAGCTCGGCGATGCCCTCCGCGAGCACCACGGTGCCGTTCTCGTCGCCGGTCGCGCGGCGCTTGATGATCGAGCCCTCGATCACGTCCGCCAGCCGCGCGAGCCGGAGCTTCTCGCCGGCGAACTCCTCGGGAATCAGAGTCAGCGTCGCGCCCGCGGCCTTCCCGATGCCGAGCGCCAAGTGACCCGCTTTGCGCCCCATGGCGACGAGCAGATACCAGCGGCTCGTCGCGCGCGCATCCTCCATGATCGTCTCGACCAGCGACACGCCGACGTGTCGGGCGGTCTCGAAGCCGAACGTGACGATCCCGCCGGGCAGCGGCAAATCGTTGTCGATCGTCTTGGGCACGTGCACCACGGACAGCCCGCCGCCGGCCTGCGCCGCGACGCGGCTCGCCGAGAACGCGGTGTCGTCGCCGCCGATCGTGATCAGCCAGCGCACGCCGAGCTCGCGCAAGCTCGCGACCACGCGGTCGAGCTTCGCCGGATCCTTGGTCGGATTCGCGCGCGAAGTGCGCAGGATCGAGCCGCCGCGGAAGTGGAGGCGAGAGACGTCGCGTATCTCGAGCGGCTGCACGTGTGTCGTGTCGCCGCGCGCGAGCCACTCGAAGCCGTCCAGCACGCCGATCACTCGCGCGCCGCGGTTGCGCGCTTCGATCGTCGCCGCGGAGATCACGCCGTTGATTCCGGGCGCCGGCCCGCCGCCGACGAGCAGCGCCAAACACGCAGCCGCTGGTTCCGCCATTTGCGGACCGTGCCGAAGGCCGATCGCTCGCACAAGGCTCGCTCCGTGCTCTACGATGGCCGCGAGGCGGAGCGCGATGAACGAGATCGAGCGCAAGCGGGCGGCGAACCTGTGGGAGCCGTTCGCGCGCAAGTTCCCGCCGGTGGCCAAGGCCTGTGAGTTCTCGGCGACGCCGCAGGTCGCTTTCGACAGCATCGGCGGCCTCGAGGACGCCAAGGACGAGATCCTCACCTACGCCTGCGCCGCGACGGAGCCCGAGATCTACGGCCGCTGGGGCACGTTCTCGCCGTCGGGCGTGCTTTTGATCGGGCCCGACGGCTCGGGCAAGTCGCTGCTCGCGGCCGCGCTCGCGTCGCGGACCGAGACGCCCTTCCTCAAGATCCGCGTCGCACGCCTGGCGCTGCAGCTCATGCATGCGGGCGGCAAGGCGGGCGACCTGTTGCAGGGCTGGCAGGAGACGCTCGCGGAGATCAAGCGAGTCACTGCGTACTTCGACGAGCTCGACTTCGCGCACGATCCGTCGCTCGGCATGCCGCGCCTCGACCTGCCGACGAGTCAGCTTTCAGATTTTCTGCTCGAGCTGATCGACACCACGATGGCCGTCGCCGGATCGCTGACCGTCGGCGGCACCAGTCGGCCGGACACGCTGTCGCCGATCTACTTCCAGCCGGGGCGCTTCGAGCGGATCGTGTCGGTGACTCCGCTGGTGCCGGGCGACGTGATCGCCGCGCTCGAGATCCACTCGAGCGCCGCCGAGAAGCGCGCCGGCCGGAAGCTGTTCGCGAAGATCGAGTGGCAGCGCGCGATCGAGCAGAACCGGGAGGCGTCGATCGGAAGCTGGATTCAGCTGCTGCACGCCGTGCTGCGCCGCAAGGCGCGCTGCGACGCGGCGGCCGAGTCACCCGGCGAGGTCACCATCGAGGACGTGCTCGCCGAGGTCGACCGCTTCAAGCGCGCCACCTTGCGCCTGCCGGCGACCAGCGGCCGCTACCTGTGACGGAGTGCCGCCCGGGCTAGTCGTCGCCGGACGAGTCACCCGAGTCGCTGCCGCCGTCCTGCTTCGACGCGCCCGTGGTCGGAGTCGGCGTCGTCTTCTTGAACTCTTCTTCCGCGCGCTCGTTCACCTTCTTGGCGACGTCGGGGTCGAACTCGTCGGTCGGGCTCACGCCGAGCTCCTGTCGCGCGGCGTCGCGCGCGTCGGCGCGGCGCGCCCGCTTGCTGCTCTTCTTCTCGAACTGCTCGCACTTCGGCGGCCCGCCTTCGGGGTCGTTCGCGCAGTTCCACTCGAAGCCCGGGTCGGGCGGCGGAAGATGGTCGGGGTCGAGCTTCTTGGCCGGCTGCTCGTCGGCGGCCGGCGGCTGAGACTTCCTCACCTTGTGAGTGGGCCGGGAGCTCGGCCCGGACGCGTCGTCGCTGGGGATCGGGCTCACCCGCGGCGACGCCGGCACCGGCGCGTCCTCCTCGGGAATTACCTTCACGGCCGGGCGCGCGTTCGACGCGTCGCGGACCGCTTTCTCGCGCTGACTCGCGGGCACCTCGCTCGGGTCCGCGGCCGCGTGCACGACGCCGCGCTCGTCGGTCCAGATGTAGGTCTGCGCGGAGGCAACTCGCGCGCAGGCAGCGAGCAGAAGAACGCCGAGACTCGCCGAGGTCAGAAGTTGGATCGTGCGCATGGGACACGTATCGGTGTCGCGCGCTCGACCCTTGACGAATCCCGCGCCGCCCTAGGTCGGGTTCGCCGCCGCGCAGCTCTGCGAGATTCCCGGCGGCAGCGCGGGGGTCGCGAGCCGGCGCCGGAGCACGGCGACGTCGACGATGTCGCAGGCGGCGGTCGCGCTCTCGACGCGGCACTTCGCGGCGCCGTGCGGCGAGAGCGCCTGGCCGGTCGCGAGTGTGTTGCGCAGGGTCGAGACGTCCAAAGCGTCGACCACGCCGTCATCGCTGGTGTCTCCGCACTGACAGGCGTCGCCGATGCCGTCGGGCGGGCCGCCCGCGACCGAGCCGCGGTCGGCCTGGTCGGAGTTCGTCGCGAACGGACAGTTGTCGCGATCGTTGGTGAACGAGTCGAAGTCGCCGTTCAAGGTCGCGCTCAGCGCCACGAGCTGTGCGCAGCGGCCGTCGCGCAAGCTGCTCGAGGGCGTGAACGTGTTCGTCAGCGCGTTCGCCGCGCTCAGGTTCCAGGTCAGCACGCCGCCGTCCGCCGCCAAGCCGCTCGCGCCGGGGTCGAAGGCGTCCCAGCTCGGCGTCGCGATCGGCGCGCCGTTCTTGGCGAAGCTGGTCCACGCCGTCTGCATGGCATCGGAGAGCAGAGTGTCTCCCGCGTCGGGAGTCACCAGGACTCCGCTCAGGCGCGCGAGGTTGCCGAACACGTAGAACAGCTCGGAGCCGTGAAAGGCCCCGAGGCCGAAGACGGTCGCCACCGGATCGGCGAAGTGGTAGACGTGCGCCTGGCTGCCCTTGTCGTGGATCAGCTTTCCCTCGGTGAACGTCGGACACACGAACAGGATGTCCTCGAGCACGCGGCGATAGGCGTAGATCGGCGTCTGGCCCGCGGCCGAGAACACGGCCGAGGGATAGACGCCGAGGATGATGTTGCCCGCCACCGTGCCGAACTGACTGCGAATCAGGTTCTCGTAGTCGGTGAAGGTCGTCAGGGTCGGGCTCGAGAGCGTGAAGAGCGTCATCTCGTTCGCGTTCGCGCCGGTCAGCAACGGGCGCGGCGGCGTCGGCGAGTCTTGGATCACCTGCGAGGGCTGCTCGCTGAGGAAGACGCCGTCGATCGCCGGGGCCGCGGAGCCACCCGGGATGACTCCGCCGCTGCCGCTCGCGTTCCAAGCGCTGAAGATGTCCGAGCTCGCCTTGCCCCTCATGCACGCGAGGCGCGTGCCCGGGTCCGTGCAGCCGAGCGAGGCGCTGCCCGCGAGCGCGATGCCGCGCGGGAACGCGGTGTCCGTCGGTCCGAAGCTTCCCGACGGCGCGCCGACGCCCGGCTCGAGCGGAATGGCCGAGCCGTACCCGCCGCTCTCACTCACCGCGCGCCGGAACAGACCCTGCGTGAGCGGTGAGGCCTCGAGCATGTAGGTCGAGAAGCCGCCGGCCGACTCACCGAAGATGGTCACGTTGTTGGGATCGCCGCCGAACGCCGCGATGTTCGCCTGCACCCACTGCAGCGCGAGGATCTGGTCGAACATTCCGTAGTTGCCGACCGAGTGATTCGGGTCCTCGCTCTGCAGCTCGGGCAGTGCGAAGAAGCCCATCGGCCCCAGGCGGTACTGGACCGCGACCACGATCTGGCCGTCCGTGGCCGGGGTCCCCTGCAGCGTCAGGTCCGAGCCCTCGGTGAGCCCGTCCTTCGCGCAGCCAGTCACGAGCGCACCGCCGTGGATCCAGACCATGACCGGTCGCGGGGCCGCCGCCGCTGCTGCCGGTCGCCAGATCGTGAGCGTGAGACAGTCCTCGCTGCCCACCAGAGTTCCAGCCGTCTGGCTCGAGTTGTCGCGGCAGTCGCTCGCGGTCGTGGTGCTGAGGAGCTGCGTGCAAGCGGGCCCCGGCAGGGTTCCGTCGATCGTCGCCAAGGGCGCCTTCGCGA
>JBIOJK010000050.1:0-24104 GCA_044450765.1 Myxococcota bacterium
CAACGGCTGGGGACTGATCACGAACCAGCTGAATCACGAGCGGGTGTCGCTCTTCCCAATCGGGCCCTTCGAGCGGCTGCAGGACGACGTGCGCCGCTGGGCGCAGAAGACGATCCTGGCCGACGGCCGGCGGGTGATCGACCAGCCCTTCGTGCGGCGCAACTTCGCGAAGTGTCACGCGGGAGCGGAAGCGCTTCGACTCATGCTGTGGAAGCAGGCGTGGACGCTGACTCACTCCCGCCTGCATCCCGCCGATGCCTCGACGGTCAAGGTGTTCGCGAGCGAGTTCTTCGTCGAGGCCTACCGGCAGCTGCTCGAGATCGTCGGCGCGGCGGGCACGATCCACCGCCGCTCGCCGGGCGCGGTGCTCGCGGGGCGGCTCGAGCGCATGTACCGCTCCGCGCTGATCCTCACCTTCGGCGGCGGCACGAACGAAGTGCAGCGCGACATCATCGCGATGGCCGGCCTGCAGATGCCGCACTACAAGGGATGAACCGGCGATGAACTTCGCACTCTCCGACGACCAGAAGTCACTGATCGAGCTCGCGCGCAAGGTCCTGGCCGACAAGGCGACGCACGAGCGCACGACGGCGGTCGAAGCGAGCGCCGAGGGGATCGACCGAGAGCTGTGGCGGACGCTGGCCGGCGCCGGCTTGCTCGGCGCCGCGCTGCCCGAGGAGTTCGGCGGCGGCGGGCTCGGCTTCTTCGAGCTGTGTCTCCTGCTCGAGGAGATCGGCCGCGCGGTCGCGCCGGTGCCGTACTTCGCGGCGATCGCGCTGGCCGCCCTGCCACTCGCCGAGTTCGGCTCGCCGGAGCAGAAGCGCAGCTGGCTTCCGGGCGTCATCTCCGGCGAGACACTGCTCAGCGCAGCGCTCGAGGAGCCGGACGGCGACGACCTCGAGCGCCCCTCGACGCGCGCAGAGCGCGACGGCGCGGGCTGGCGCATCAGCGGCGCGAAGATCTGCGTGCCGATCGCGGGCCTCGCGGCGCGCGTACTCGTGCCGGCCGCCACCGGCCAGGGGCGCATCGGCTGGTTCTGGATCGATCCGACCGCGCCGGGCGTGCGGCTCGAGTCACAGCGCGCGACGAACCGCGAGCCGGTTGCGACGCTCATCCTGAAGCGCGCCAAGGCGAAGTCACAGGATCTGCTGGGCACGCTCGCGCGCGGGCGCGAGATCGCGCGCTGGCTCGGCGAGCGCGCGGTCGCCGGCCTGTGCGCGATGCAGGTCGGCGTGGCCGAGCGCGCGCTGCGCATGACCGCGAGCTACACCAGCGAGCGCAAGCAATTCGACCGCCCGATCGGCAGCTTTCAAGCGGTGCACCAGCGCGCCGGCGACGCCTTCGTGAACGTCGAGGCGATGCGACTCACTGCGCAGCAGGCCGCGTTCCTGCTGGCCGAGAATCGCCCGGCTGCGCTCGCGGTCTCGGTGGCGAAGGTCTGGGCCGCGGACGGCGGGAACTTCACGACCTACGCCGCGCAGCACCTGCACGGCGGCATCGGCATGGATCTCGACTACCCGCTGCACCGCTCCTACCTCTGGACGAAGCGGATCGAACTGAGCCTGGGCACCGCGGCGAGACACTTGGAGAGGATCGGCGATGCGCTCGCCCGCCAGCCCGCCGGCGAGCGGCGCTAGCGGCGAGTCACTCGGATGACCTACGCGCGCGGGCGCCGGATGGTCGACGCGGACAGCCACCTCATGGAGTGGCCGAGCTTCCTGACCGAGCACGCCAGCGCCGGCGTCGCCGCGCGACTTCCGAAGCTGCCCGTCGACGTCGGCCCGTGGGCGGATCGCTCGAGCAGGCGCTCCCGCGAAGAGCTCGTGGCGCTGGGCGACGAGCTGCTTCGCAAGGGGCCGAAGTGGAGCGACGCGCTCGGCGCGGTCGACCCGGCCGAGCGCTCGACGGCGCTCGACCTGCTCGGCTTCGAGCGCCAGGTCGTCTACTCGTCGCTCTGCGCGCGGCTCTTCGATCTCACGGACCCGGAGCTCCGCTACGCCGCCTATCGCGCGCACAACCGCGCGATGGCGGCCTTCTGCGCGCAAGACCGCCGACTCAGCGGCGTCGCGCTCTGCGACCTCGACGGCGCCGAGCACTCACTCGCCGAGCTCGACGCGGCGCTCGATCTGGGACTCGGCCAGATCTGGATCCCGGCACGCGCGCCCGCCGGCCGCTCGCCGGGCCACCCGGCGCACGATGCCTTCTGGGCGCGCTTGGCCGAGCGCGGGGTTCCCTTCGTGCTGCACGTCGGAAGCGGCGCTTTCTCGGTCGGCGACGCCTGGATGGACGACGGCCGGAACGCGCCGGTCGAGGTCGGCACGCGGCCCGAAGTGATCGGCTCGAAGGACCTGATGGTGATCTACCAGCCGATCGAGCGGTTCCTGTCCGTGCTGGTGCTCGACGGCGTGCTCGAGAGACACCGCAGCCTGCGCGGCGGCGCGATCGAAATGGGCGCGGGCTGGGTCCCCGACATGCTCCGGCGCCTCGACCACGCCGTCGCCATCTGGAGCAAATCGGAGCCGGACCTGGCCCGTTTCGAACGCACGCCGAGCGAGCAGGCGACGGCGCAGCTCCGCTTCACTCCGTATCCGTTCGAGGACGTCGGACTCCTGTGCCGCGAGTCGGACCCGAGTCTCTACATGTTCTCGTCGGACTACCCGCACGCCGAAGGCGGCCGGGATCCAGTCGCGCGTTTCGACCGCTCGCTGCGCGGACACTCCGCAGAGGTGCTCGCGGGCTTCTACGCGGGGAATGCCGCGGCGTGGCTTGCGCCCGCCGAGCCGCCGGCCTGAGTCAGTCCGCGGAAGCGGGCGGCGGGTCCGGTGCGGGTGCGCGCAGCTGGCGCACCTCCGGCACGAAGAGCACCGCTGCGGTGGGCACGACGATCGCCGCGCACGCCGCGGCGAGCGTCACCGGCGCGCCGAACGACTCGATCGCGAAGCCCGCCAGCACCTCGCCGAGCGGAACCAGGGCGATCGAGCCGACCGCGTCGTAGGCGGAGACGCGAGACAGCGCGGCCGGTGCGACGTGCGTGTGCAGGGCCGTGTACCAGAGCACGGAGAAGATCTCGCCGCACATGCCCGCCACGAACGCGGCCGCGGCGATCGACGTGACTGGCAGCGGCGCGATCAGCGCCAGGGGCAACAGAGCGGGCGCGAAGCACATGAGCGTTGCGGCGAGGATCGGGCGCGAGAAGCGGGCGCGCAGGACGACGAGGCCGCCGGCCAAGAGACCGAGGCCTTGTGCGCCCACGATCGTGCCCCAGGCGGTCGCGCCGCCGAGCGAGCGCTGCGCGACGACCGGACCGACGACGGTGAAGGTGCCGAACCAGCCGATCAGCATCACGGTGAACTGCAGGACGATGGTCCACAGCCAGCGGTGTCTGGTGAACTCTCGCCAGCCGCCGCGCAGCTCCGCGAACAGCGACTCACTCTGCGTCTTCTCCTGAGGTCGGGCGCGCACGCCGGAGATCAGCAGCGCGCTCGCCACGAACGTCGCGGCGTCGATCGCGAGCGCGTAGCGGGCGCCGAGGCGCGCTGCCACCAATCCTGCGACCGCGGCTCCCAGCCCCATCGCCGTGCTGTTCGCGATTGCGAGCAAGGCGTTGGCGGACTGCAGTCGCTCGCGCTCGACGACCAGCGGCACGAGACCCACCAGCGCCGGGTGGTGGAGGGCGTAGGCCGTCCCGATCACGAGCTGCAGCAGCATCAGCGCGGGCAGCGACGCGTGACCCAGGGTCAGCAGGAGAGCGATGCTCCCCTGCGCCAGAGCGGCAGTCACGTCGGCCGCCACCATCTGGGTCCGCCGCGAGCCGCGATCGGCCAGCGCACCAGCGAAGATCTGGACCAGCACCTGTGCCGCCGAAGCCGCCGCGATCACGAGCCCCACGTCGCGCGCGCTGCCGCCGAGGTCCTCGAGCACCGCAAACGGCAGCGCGACCGGAGCCATCGGCGTTCCGAAGGCCGAGACCAGGCGCGCAGAGAACAGGCGCGAGAAGCTCGGATCGCGGAACAGCGCGAGGCGCGGCGTCATGGGCCCAGTCTGACCGACGCGGGGCTCGCCGGGGCGCGCGCCCGCGCGAACTGACTCAGCGCTGAGACAGGCGCAGCGAGTTCTCGCGCATGACGAGCCTCACCTCGCGCGCTGAGAAGCCCTTCAGCTCGTGCACGTAGTCGGTCGGCCGCGCGAGGCCCTCGGCGTGCGGGAAGTCCGATCCCATGAGCATGCGCTCCACGCCGACCAGATCGGCCATGCCGCGCAGGTCCTCCTCGTGGAACGGCGACACCCAGACGTGTCGGCGGAACGCCTCGACCGGATCCTCGCGATACGCGTTGGGCGACTGGCCGAAGCTCTTCTTCAGCTTGCGCAGCAGCTCGCGCACCCAGTCCGCGCCCATCTCGACGCTCGCGAGGCGCAGACCTGGGAAGCGGTCGAAGACGCCGTGACAGATCAGCGCCGCGAACGCGTCGAAGGGCGCGCGGTCGGCCGAGATCAACCCGCGCAGCGGCGTGCCGGCGAAGGCGCGGAAGTCGCCCCCTTCGCCCCAGTCGTCCGCGTACTTGTTGTAGCCGTGGTCGCCGCCGTGAAAGGCGACCACGATCCCCGACTCCCGCACGCGCGCCCAGAACGGATCGAAGAGTGAGTCGCCCAGCGAGCGGCTGTGATCCGGGCTGGGCACCGGCGCGGCGCGCATGCACACGACGCGCGCGTCGCGCGCGAGCGCCCACTCGAGCTCGGCCACGGCCTTGCCTGGATCGACGAGCGTGATCAGCGGCGCGCCGTACAGGCGCTCGCGATACGCGAAACCCCAGTCCTCGTCGAGCCACTGGTTGAACGCGTGAAACGCGGCGCAGAGCGCCTCGGGGTCGCCGCGCAGCGCCTCTTCCATGCCGACGCCCAGGGTCGGGAACAGGAACGCGCGCTCGATGCCCTGCCCGTCCATGACGCGCAGTCTCTCGTCGCGATCGCGGTAGGCGCGCTGGATCGGCTCGAGCGGGCCGAAGAGCTCGCGCATCGAGAGACCCTGCGGATTGTGACCGCGGTAGTACTGATCGAGACAGCCGGGCTTCGCGACCGGATCGAACGTGGGGTTGGGAATGAAGCGGTTGATCTTGCCGCCGACCAGGAGCGTCTTGCGCCCGTCGACCGTGCCCCACTGAATCGCGCGCTTCGCCATGCGCGGGTCGATGTGGCGCGTGAACGCGTCCTCGGCCTCGTAGTAGTGGTTGTCGGCGTCGAAGATCGCGAAGTCGAGCTGCGCCACGGCGGACCTCCTAGCGCCCCTTGTAGACGGGCTTCCGTTTCTCGGCGAAGGCGCGCGGGCCCTCCTTCGCGTCCTCGCTCGCGAACACCGGCCAGCCGAGCTCGAGCTCCTTCTCGAGCGCGACGGACTCGGGCAGGCTCTCGTCGAGCGTGCGGAGTGACTTCAGGATCGCCTGCACCGAGAGCGGCCCGTTCTCGCAGATCTGCGCCGCGATCGCCCGCGCCTCCACGAGCGCGGTGCCCGCCGGAACGACGCGGCCAATCAAGCCGAACTCCTTCGCTTCGCGCGCCGAGACATGGCGCGCGGTGAGCAGGATCTCGGCCGCCAACGTGTACGGAATCTGCCGCCGCAGCCGGATCGTCGAGCCGCCCAGCGGAAACAGCCCGCGCTTCGCCTCCGTGACTCCGAACGTCGCCGTGTCTCCCGCGACGCGGATGTCGGTACCCTGCAGGATCTCGGTCCCGCCGGCGACCGCGTAGCCTTCGACGGCCGCGATGATCGGCTTCATCGGCCGGTTGTGGCGCAGCAGCGCCTGCCAGTGCAGGTCGGGCACCTCCTGCATGCGCTTCTGCATCTCCGCGTCCGGCTTCTGCTCGCGGCCCATCGTCTTCAGGTCCGCGCCCGCGCAGAAGGTGCCCCCGGCGCCGGTCAGGATCGCGCAACGCAATTCTGTGTCGCGGTCGAGAAGTCGCCACGCCTCGTACATCCGCCACAGCATGTCGGGCGACAGGGCGTTCTTCGCTTCGGGCCGGTTCATCGTCACGAGCAGGACGTGTCCGTCCCGCTCGACGATCGCGTGGGGGCTCGTCATGCGGCGATTGAAACACGTTACAGGTGCGCCCTCAAGCGGCGGATTCGCTTGCGACGCCCACTAGAACGTGTTCTAATCGGCCCTCCTGGAGGACGTGCGATGGCCCTCGCTGAGATCGATCTCGACAACCCCGACAACTTCGTCGCCGGCACCCCGCACCACTGGTTCCGCGAGCTGCGCAAAGAGGACCCGGTGCACTGGCACGCGGAGCGGAACGGCCGCGGCTTCTGGTGTGTCACGAAGTACGAGGACCTGAAGCTCGTCTCTCGCAATCCCCTGCTCTTCTCGTCGTGGCGCGGCGGCACGAACATCGCCGACCGCGACGAGGCCGCCATGATGGGCATGCGCATGATCATGCTCAACATGGACCCGCCGCAGCACGTGAAGTTCCGGCGCATCGTGCAGCGCGGCTTCACGCCGCAGATGACCGCGAAGCAAGAGCCGTATCTGCGCTCCCTGTCGAAGCGCATCGTCGACCGCGTCGCGCACCGCGGCGAGTGTGAGTTCGTCGAGGAGCTCGCCGCGGAACTGCCGCTGCAAGTCATCTGTGAGCTGATGGGCGTCCCGCAGGAGGACCGCAAGCTCATCTTCGAGCTCTCGAACAAGCTGATCGGCTTCGACGATCCCGAGTTCCAGAACACCGAGGAGGACGCGCGCGCCGCGTCGGCCACCATGTTCGGCTTCGCGATGAAGCTCGCGGAGCGCTACCGCAGGGAGCCGGCGGACAACCTGACGACCACGCTCATGAACGTCGAGGTCGACGGCGAGAAGCTGAGCGAGATCGAGTTCTGCTCGTTCTTTCTGTTGCTGCTGGTCGCCGGCAACGAGACCACGCGCACGGTCACGACGAACGGCATGAAGGCGCTCCTCGACCATCCCGAGTCACTGCGCCTGCTCGCGAGCGACCCGTCGCTGGTGCCGAACGCGGTCGAGGAGTTCGTGCGCTTCGATCCCGCGGTGCACCACTTCCGCCGCACCGCGACCCAGGACACCGAGATCCGCGGGCGCAAGATTCGCGAGGGCGACAAGGTCGTCATGTGGTACCCGTCCGCGAACCGCGACGAGGACATCTTCGCCGAGCCCGACCGCTTCGATGTGACTCGCCCCGACAATCAGCAGCTGGCCTTCGGCATCGGCGAGCACTACTGCCTGGGCGCGAACCTGGCGCGGCTCGAGCTCACCGTGATCTTCCAGGAGATCCTGACCCGCCTGAAGAACCCGCGCCTGGCCGCGAAGCCGCGCCGCTTGCGCTCGAACTTCATCAACGGCGTGAAAGAGATGCGGATCGCGTTCGATCCGGAGCGCTAGGCGCCGGGGGCCAGCGCCCGGCGCGCGCGAGCGCGCCCTCGAGCAGATCGAGATAGTGCTCGCGCGGGATCTCGACGCAGCCGAAGCGAGCCAGGTGCGGCGTGCGGAACTGCGTGTCGAGCAGACGGAAGCCGCCCGCGCGCAGCCACTCGACGAGAGTCACGAGACACACCTTGGACGAGTCGCGGCCGCCGGCTTCGGGCCGGCTGAACATGCTCTCGCCGAAGAACGCCGCGCCCAGGTGCACACCGTAGAGACCGCCGACGATCCGGCCGTCGCGCCACGCCTCGACGCTGTGCGCGAAGCCGCTCGCGAAGAGCTCGAGGTACGCGCGGATCAGCCGCTCGTCGAGCCACGTCGCGCGGCGCCCGGGGCGTGACTCGGAGCAGCTCCGGATCACGGTCTCGAAGGCCGTGTCGGTGCGCAGCTCGAAGGTGCCGCTGCGCACGACGCGCGCGAGGCTGCGCGGCACGCGAAGGGCGTCGAGCGGAATCACCGCGCGCGGATCCGGGCTGTAGTACTCGATGCGGCCCGTGCGCGGATCTGCCATCGGGAAGATCCCGCGCGCGTAGGCGCGCAGCAGGAGCTCCGCCTCGGGGCGCTGCAGATCCATCGCGCGCGAGCGTGCCACGCGCCTCCGCGAGCGGCAAGGCGACACCGAGCGGTGGTATCGCCCACGCGGAAGTCAGTCGGACTTGAAGACTTCGGCGAAGATCGCGGGCGACGCGTCCTGCGCGATCTCGGCGAGCGTGAACGCGCCCGGAACGGGCACGGGCCGGCGCGCGCTTCCCTGCCAGACGGTCGCCCCCGTCGCGGGATCGACGAGCGAGAGCTCGAGCCGCACGTGCAGGAGATCGTCCGCGTTGCGCGTGAACAGCTTCAGCGTGCCGATGAGCACGGGGCCCGCGAGGCCGCCCGCCTGCGCCTGCGCGAGAGCCGCGCGCGAATCACTCGGCGTCTGCTTCATGGCCGCCGAGACCGTCTGTAGCGGGACGACGTCGTAGCCCCGCCGCGCCAGCTCCTGCGCCGCGCGAACTTGCAGCAAGTCGAGCACGGTCAGCGACGGATCGGAGCTGCCGCGCCCGAGCGCGCGCGAGAGCTCGTCGAGCGGACTCGCGCTGGAGAGTCGCAGCGCCTGACCCGTCTCGTTGCGGAAGGGGAGCACGGCGACTGCGCCGGCGCTCTCGAACGCAGGCAGGTTCCCGCGCGGCGCGGGCTCGCCGGCGCGCTCGTCCGGCGTCCGCAGCAGCCCGCAGCCCGAGAGCGCGAGCGGAGTGAGTGCGAGAAACAGCAGACCGGCCGCGAGCGCGATGCGCCGCCGCGCGCGCGCCGTCGCGCCGGCGAGCACCCAGACACCCGCTGCGAGCAAGACGTAGACCGGCCCCGCGGGCAGGTCCGCGCGGTACGACAGCTCGAAGCCGCCGAGCGAACAAGCCGTCGCGATGCCCGCAGCGACGAGAAAGGTCGCCGCAAAGTGAGTCGTGACTCGCAGCGCCGCGAGCGCCGGCAGCACCAGAAAGGCGAAGACCACCATCGGCCCCGCGGTCATCACGCCGACCGAGATGCCGACCCCGAGGAGCAGAAACAGGACGGCGTCCCAGCGCGCGGGGTTGCGCCCGATCGTGCGCGCGAACTCCGCGTCGAACGAGACGAGCAGGATCTCGCGCCTGAACAGCACGAACACCACCCCGACCAGCGCTGCCACTGCGGCGAGAACCGAGAGATCGCGGTCCGAGATCGCGAGCAGCTCGCCGCGCAGGAGGCTCGTCATCTCGAGGTCTCCGGTGGGATTCAGCGCGACGGTGAGCAAGGTCGCCGCCGACGCCACCGCGAACACGCCGCCGATCCGCCACTCGACCGGTGTGCGCGAGCCGCGGCTGCCGATCACGAGCAGAGCGAGCGAGGCGAACGTCGCGCCGAGCGACCCGGCCAGCGCGACCCAGTGCGAGCTGCCGCCGTCTCCGTGGACGTGGTGAGTCACCAGGAACACGAGCGCGATTCCCGCCGCCCCGGCCTGCGGCAGCGCGACCCCCAGCAGCACCATGCGCCGCAGCGCCACGTAGACGCCGAGCACCGAGCAGAGTACGCACACGATCCAGCCGCCGAGGACGGCGTTGCGGAACAAGAAGTCGGGCGAAAAGAACTCAATCACGTCTCACTCTCCTCCGAGACGGTGCCCAGATCGACGGTCACCGCGCGGTCGACGGCGCCGCGCACCGCCTCGGCGTGGTGAGTCACCATCCAGATCGAAAGGTCGCGATCGCGCCGCAGCTGGCCCAGCACGCCGAGAATCGCCTTCTCGGCGGCATGATCCACGCCCGCCGTGGGCTCGTCGAGCAACAGGATCTGCGGCTCGGTCGCCAGCGCGCGCGCGATCAGCACCCGCTGGCGCTGACCGCCGGAGAGCTCCGAGTAGCGCACGCGCGCGAACTGCGTAGCGTCGCACGCCTCGAGCGCAGCGCGTGCGCGCGCTCGCTCGCCCGCGCCGATGCGGCGCCAGAACGGCACGTCGCCGAACGTGCCCATCCGCGCGACGTCGCGCGCGGTGACTGGATAGAGATCGTCGAGGGTCTCGCGCTGGGGTACATATCCGACGCGCAGCTGCGGAGCCCGCTCGATCCGACCGCCGAGCGGCGGCAGAAATCCGAGCAGGCTCCGCAGCAGGGTCGTCTTGCCCGAGCCGTTCGCGCCGAGCACCGCAACGAACTCCGCTCGACGGAGCTCGAGTGACACATTGCGCAGAATCACGCGACCCGGATAGCCGAGGTCGGCGCGCTCGACTCGAATCAGTACTGACTCCAACTAACTCGCGCCTCCCGCCTTCGCCGCCGCGACCAGCGCACGAAGATTCGCCTCGACGAACTCCACGTAGGTCGTCGTGCCCGGCAACCCGCCGGTCAGGCTCGAGACGGTCGCGACGCGCGCGCCCGTGCGCTCGGCCACTTCCTGCGCGAGCGGCAGCTCGTAGGCGACCTCGCGAATCACGACGGTCGCCTTCTGCTGTTTCATCTGGGCGATCAGCTCCTCCAGATGGCCGGGAGTCGCCGGCACGCCGGGCTTCGTCTCGATCGTGCCGACGAGCTCGATGCCATAGTGGTGCGCAAGATAGATCAGGTCCGGATGGTACGAGACGGCCTTCAGTCCGCGCAGCGGCGCCGCCAGCTTGTCCCACTCGGCGATCTTCGCGTCGAGGAGTGACTCGTAAGTGGCGAGGTTGGCGCGGTAGACCGCGGAGCCTTCGGGGTCGACGCGCTCGAGCCCCTCCGCAATCGCGCGCGCCATCAGCTTGCCCTGTGTCGGGTCCATGTTGAAGTGCGGATTTCCGAGCGGGTGCAGCTCGCCCTGCGTTCGGCTCTGACTCTCGGGCACCTCGAGCGGCGTGATGTAGAGCGAGCTGTCGATGTAGCCGGGCGCGCCAGGCAGGATGTTCGAGTTGCGCGCGACCTCGAGCAGCGCGGGCAGATACGCGTGCTCGAGGCCGAGCCCCTGCACGACGAGCGCGTCTGCGCGGTTCAGCTTCGTCACGAAGCTCGGCTTCACCGGGACCTTGTGCGGATCCTGGCCGCCCTCCGCGATCGTCGTGACTTCGATGCGATCGCCTCCGATCTGACGCGCCATATCCGCGACGTCGGGCAGCGAGGCGACGACGCGCAGCGCCGCGTCCGCGGGCGCCGCGCCGAGCAGCGTGACCATGAGCGTGACTTGTAGACTAACGAGCCGCGAAGCCATGACTGTGACTCCCGATGAAGGCGGTCCACTGCAAGGTGAAGCGCTGATCGTCCTGGCCCGTGGTGCCGATGTTGTCGAACTGGAAGCGCAGGCGCTGGAACTCGGACGGCTGCCAGGTCAGGAACGCCGACGCAGTCCGCTGGCGGTCCGCGGGTCCGAAGATCTGCTGCGCGTAGTCGTAGCGGCCACCCAGTGAGAAACGCCGGTTGAAGAAGCTCTCGAAGTAAGCGTAGCCGCCGTCGCGCCGGAAGCGCCCCGAGCCGAGGATGTCGCCGCCGGTGACTGGGACCGTGCCGACCACGACGTTGTCGAACTGCTCGTTGTTCCAGAGCCACTCGACGCCGACGACGGTCCCCTGGTAGAAGCTGCTCGTCCCGGGCTGGTGGCGGAACGTGGCATCCACGCCGTAGAGCTCGCGGTTCGCGTCGGTCGGAATCGTCAGCCAGCTCGCGCCGAGCTCGAGGTTCAACGTGTCGGTGAGGTCGAAGTACGTCTGCGGTCGCACGACGTAGCTCCACTGACTCGGCGAGCGCTGGCTTCCCGGCATCGTGCCGAACTGACTCGGATCGAACAGGCGGTCCGCTCCGACCGAGTTGTACGCGCCGAATGTGATCTGAATGAACTGGTCGGTGGGCGCGAGCCACGAGGTCTCGACGCCCTCCGAGATCGACTCACCGCCGATGATGTTCTCGATCGACGGCGGGCGATCGACGAACGGCAGCGCCTCGTCGTGCCAGTGCGGGAAGCGGCCGAAGTCGGCCATGAAGCGGCCGCCCTTCACGGTCAGGTTGTAGGGCAACGCCGTCGTGACCAGGGCCGCCTCCTCGATGTTGAATGACTCGTCGGTGGTGCCGTTGATGCTGGCGTAGCCGCGCAGGAAGGGGTCGATCGGCGCCGAGATGAACAGCTCGCCGGTGGCGAGCAGGAAGCCGGCGCCGTCGTTGCCCTGCGTGTTCGTGGCCGCCTGCCCGTCGACGACGAAGCTGATCCCGGGATTGTCCGCGTTCACCGGAGCGATGCGAGCGGTCCCGAGCACCTGCGGCGGCGGCGGGGCGGCGGGCGCGGCGGGGGTCGCTGCGAGCGCATCGACCTTGCGCTCGAGCGCCTCTAGCGCGGACTGAGTTCGAGTGAGCTCGCCCTTGGTGGCGGCGAGCTCGGCCTTGAGCGCGGAGATCTGTGCTTCCGGGGTCTCGCCGTAGGCGAGACCCGCAGAGACGAGTGCGGTCAGCGCGACGAGCGCTGCGGCCGCGCGAGACACCGAGCGAGCGGGTCCCATCGCATCCTCCGAAAACAGAGTGACTGACGACTTCCTTCAGGCAGATCGACGGGAAGTCGGGGGAGCGCGGGCGCCCGCAACGTCGCTGTCGGCCGCGGAGGCGCAGGCGACGGGGATGAAGGGCGCGTTCCTGAAGCCGAGCAGATGGGCGACCAGCGGAAGGTCGCGGGCCGACACGAGCGTCCGGGCCTTCGTCTGCGCGAGCGCGCCACAGACCCCGCAGTGACGGGAATGACTCGTCGTCCCGCCTGCGTCGCTGCGCGCCCTGTCGCGACCTTTGGCGGAGCTGTCGCACGCCGGCCTCGAGTGATCGCAGCCGCCGCCGAGCGCGTGCACTAACGGCATCAGCGTGGCCGACGCAACCGCGAGCAGAGCGAGAAACACCCCTCGCCGAAGGGCTGCGTGGTCGAAGCTCCGCATCGGAGCGCAACCTATCGGAGGCCCTTGTCGGTGTCAACGCGCGGGCGGCGCACTCGTGTCGTGTCACCAAATTGTGTAAGGCAGATGCCGCGCCTCTGCAGATCGAGACCGGATCCGGGACCGTCGGGGCGACGGGCGGCCTCTTCCCCCGGCCGAGAAGCAGCCCATGCCCAGTGGCGACGCTGTCGCGGCCATCGATCCTAAAGGCAGCTCTGTCCACCCGAATCGTGATCAGGCGCACAGTCCCGGTGCTCCACTTTGCAGATGTTGGGGGTGTGGACGTGCAGCTTTGGAAGTGGGCAGCCTTGCGCCCCGTTTGGCGCGTGATCCTCATCGCCGGTCTCGGAGTTACTCTGGCCTCCGCTTCTCGGGCGACGCCGATCTCGATCTCGGAAGGCGCCGAGCTGCGAAGGGTCGACGTCTCGATCAACAAGGGAGACACCGTCCGGGGGATCCTCGAGCGCGAGGGGATCGGCAAGGAAAACCGCGACGAGGTGCTGCGAGCGCTCGCCGACCTCTTCGATCAGCGCCGCTTGAAAGTCGGCGATCGCATCCGGCTGACGCTGGAGCAAGGACCCGACGAAACCCTGGTGCGCGCGTTTCAGCTAGACGCCGGCCGCGCGGGGGACTTGACCCTCCGCCTCGGAAACGATCCGCGCGCGCCCAGCGTCGTAGTTCGGCATGTGACTGGCGCCGTCGGTCAGAGCTTTGCGAAGTCGCTGCGCGGTGCGAATGTACCGCCGACCTTGGTTCGGGGTGTGGTTGCGGCGTTTCAGCTCGATCCCGATCTGCCTCGCGTGCTGCCGCGCGACGCTCGCTTTTCGGTCGTCTACGAGGGGACACCCAGACGCCGCGGCGTCGACGACCTGAAGATCCGCCGCGCCTCGATCGACGACGGAGAGAAGGTCCATCGGATCTATCGCTACGAGACACGCGACGGCGAGCTCGCGCTCGTTCACGACGACGGCACCGGCGTCGCCCTGCTCGATCTTCGAAAGCCCGTGGCAGGCGCACCTGTGACCTCGCCCTATGGCTGGCGGGTTCACCCCGTGTTCGGGGATCGGCGCTTTCACAAGGGCATCGACTTCGGCGCGCCGATCGGGACGCCGGTCGTCGCTGTCGCGGAAGGCGTGGTCGAGGACTTCGGTTGGCGCGGGAACTACGGCAAGTATCTGCGCATCCGGCACGACGGACACCTCAAGACGTGCTATGCGCATCTGTCTCGCTTCGCGCCCGGGTTGCGCGTCGGTGCTCGAGTGACTCGCGGGCAAAAGATCGGTTTCGTCGGTGAGACCGGAGTCGCGACCGGGCCGCACCTCTACTTCGAGGTCATGTTCAACGACGTGCGCGTCGACCCGCAGGCAGTGCCCGCCGCGGTTCCCATCCGGTTGAGTGGAACCGAGCTGGCCAAGTTCCGGATGCGCGTCCAGGATGTCTCCGGCGAGTGACTGCGGTGCCGCGGCTAGCGATCGAAGCGCAGAATGCGCGCGCTGTTCACGACCACGCCGACGACTGCGCCGCTCTGCGCGAGCGCGCCGCTCAGAGGGCTGAGGACACCGCCCGCCGCCAAGGCAATCAGGATCGCGGCGAGGCCGAACGCGAGCCAGACGTTCTGACCCATCACGGTTCGCGTGATGTCCGCCAACCGGATGAACAGCGGCAGGCGGGCGAGATCTGCGCCGAGTAGAGCGACGTCGGCTCCCCCGAGCGCCACCTCGTTCACCTCGGCACCGATCGCGACACCGATGTCCGCCCCGGCCAGTGCCAGCGCATCGTTGACACCGTCACCGACCATCATCACCGAGTGACCCGCGGCTTGTTCAGCTCGCACGACCTCGAGCTTCTGGGCGGGAAGCACCTCCGCGACGACCTCGTCCATGCCGAGGGCGTCTCCGATTTCGCGCGCGATCGCCGCGCGGTCACCCGTGAGAAGCACGAGTCGGCCGATCCCCAAGGCCCGCATCTCGCCGAGCGCGGCGCGCGCGTCGGCGCGCGGCTCGTCGCGCAGGACGATGCGGCCGAGCAGGCGCTTTCCCTGCGCGACCCAGACATCGGCCTCATCAGTCACTGGCGCGGCGCCGGGGTCCACGCCGAGCTCGCCGAGCAGGGCGCGCCGGCCGAGCGCGGCCTCCTGACCCTGAACGCGAGCGACTACTCCGAGCCCCGGCCGCTCCCGGAGGTCCGACGGCGGCTCCGCCGCCAACCCGCGCGCGCGAGCTTCCGCGACCACTGCGCGCGATACCGGGTGCAGCGATCCGAAGCCGCAGGATGCCGCCACGCCGAGTACCTGCTCGGCCGGGACTCCGGGCGCCGGAAGCACCTCGGTCACAACCGGGGCACCCACCGTGACCGTCCCGGTCTTGTCCAGGATGAGTGTGTCGATCTCGGACGCGCGCTCGAGACAGTCGGCGCTCTTGATCAGGACTCGCACGCGAGTCGCTGCGGCCATCGCGGCGACCATTGCTGCCGGCCCGGCTACGACGAGAGCCGTCGGCGCCGCCACGACCAGCACGGCGATTGCTCGGGAGAGATCCTCCGAGAAGAACAGCGTCGTCGCGGCGAGGGTGAGAGTGAGTGGCAACCAGACTCCGGCACGCCGCTCGAAGAGGCGCAGCACGGGGACGGTGGCGCGCTCCACATCGGCCAGCAGTCTCACGACGCGCCCGAGCACGGTGTCGGCGCCGACGCCGCGCACCTGGATGTGCAAGAGCCCGTCGAGTGCGACCGTCCCAGCAAACACGGGGCTGCCGGGACCAGCGTCTTCTTGGCGCGACTCACCAGTCACTGCGGACTGGTCCACCGCTGCGCGGCCCGAGAGCACCGTCCCGTCGACCGGGATCCGCTCGCCGGGCCGCACCAGGATCTCGTCACCCACGGCCAGAGCGGCGGGGTCGACCCGTTCCTCGACGCCGTTCCGCCATCTCACTGCTTGGCGCGCCGCGAGCGCGCGAATCCCGTCGATCGCAGCGCGCGCGCCGAGCGAGCTCCGCTCCTCGAAGAGGCGGCCGACCTCGAGAAAGAGTGGAATGAGAGTGGCAGTCACGAAGTCACCGCTCGCAGCGGCGGCCAGGACGGCGATCGCGACCAACTGATCTGTCGCGCGACGCCTGTCACCGGTCACGATGCCGCGCACTCCGGAGACAAGGATGGGGACGCCGACGACGGCGGCGGCGAGGCCGCGGATCAACTCACCCAGCTGCCACTGGTCCGGGGTTAGGTACAAGAGCAAGGTTCCGAGCCCCAGCAGCGCGGTGCCCGTGAGTCCTGCACCGAGGCGCACGCTGATTCGGCGGCGCTCCTCGGCGGAGAGAGTTCCGGACGGCATGAGCGGGTCGAAGGATGCCGCGAGTGTTGCCGAGGTCATGGATCTTCCTCGCCGGCGGGTGGAGGGGGTGGGGTCAGCCGCCGTGCTCCGGCGGCGTCGGGCGCGAGCACGACACGCATGTGCTGGCCATTCGCCGATGACTGCGGCGGGATCCAGTGCACGGCTTGTGCGTGGCCGAGTGCCCGCTCGACCGCGTCGCGATAGAGACGCTCGCGAACGACTGCGGGATTGTTCGCGTACTCGCGGTGGAGCGCGGGAAAGGCGGCGGCTTGGCCGTCGGCGAGCGCGCGTGCGGCGGCCGCGTCGGCACGCGCAGCTTGAACCGCGGCGTCGGCGGTCGCGTGCGCACGCGGGACGACATCCTGGGCGAACGCCTGTGCGTCCTTCTTCTTCGTTTCGCTCTCGATGTATGCGCTCTGCACGGCGTCGAAGTCACTCGCGAGCGCGGCGGGCGGCCGCAGACCGATCAGCTCGAGTGACACGAGCGAGAGTCCCGAGTGAGCCGCGTCGAGTCCAGCCTGCGCGCGCCGGGTGGCCGCCGCGACCAGCAGCTTGCGTCCATCGGAAAGCGCGTGGTCCACACCCATCTCTCCGAGCGAGCGGACCATCGCCGCGGCCACTTCGACCCGGAGAATTTCCTCCGACCTCGGGCCGTAGAAGGCCCAGTCGGCGGGGTCGCTGACTCGATAACTCGCCTTCATCGCCACGTGCACCACGTTCTGGTCGCCGGTGAGTGCATACCCGACGAAGAGCGGGTCGAGAGTGTCTCCGTAGCCAGGATGGCCCGGAGACTCGGCGAGGCTTTCGATCGGGAGCTGCGAGACGTACTTCGTCTTGACCCGAACGACCTGATCCACCGGGCGAGGCAGCGCGAACAGGAGCCCGGGGCCATGCACCCGAGTCCCGGCCGCGTCGCCGACCAGGCGCCCCCAGCGCAGGACGACTGCGACCTCGTCGGGCCGGACCACGATGATGCCGGATCCGGCGTAGAGCGCCGCGAGCAAGGCGAGCCACCAGTGCATCCGCCGCCAAGCGCCATCGAGAACGCGCGCGAGCGGCGAGGCGAGGCGAGCCAGCTCCGAAGATGCTCCGCCCGGTCTCACTTGCCGCTCTGACTCTGGAGCAATGAGAAGGGCTCGGAGTCGGTGCGAAGGATCACAGTGGTCTCATCGGTGACGAGCTTCTCGAGTGAGTCGAGCGAGCGCGTGAAGCGGTAGAGGTCCGGGTCGACGCGATGCGCGTCGGCGTAGACCTTCGCGACTTCGGCTGCGGACTGGCCGCGGATCCGCGCCTCCTGCTCGGCGCCCTCGGCGCGGATGCGCGCCGCTTCCAGCTCGGCCTCGGAACGGATCCGACTCGCCTCGCGCTCGCCCTCCGCGCGAAACTTGGCCGCGTACTGTCGGCGCTCGGCGCGCATCTGCTCGAACACGGCGCGGACGTTCTCCTCGGGAAGGGCGATGCGTTCGAAGCGGATCTGCTCGATCTCCACGCCGTAGCTCGAGCGCGCGATCGGCGCGGTCGCCGCGAGCAGCTCCGACTCGATCCGGTCGACCTGCAAGTCCTCGGGATTGGTGGACACGATCGCGGACAAGTCGTGCTCTCCCAGCGTGCCGATCGCTGCGTTCGTGAGCAGTCCGTCGAGCTTCCCCTCTGCGTCGCCCTCCGCGCCGATGGACTGCGCGAATGCGAGCGGATCGGCGATCCGCCAGACCACGAACGTGCGTACGATGACGTTCTTCTTGTCGCGCGTGAGCATCTCCGTGTGGCCGCCCTCGTACACGCGGCGCCGCATGTCGAGCCAGGTGGCCTGGTCGACGGGCCAGGGGAGCTTCCAATGCAGCCCCGCCCCGCTGTCGGCGCGCACCGGGCGACCGAAGCGAGTCACCAAGACCGCTTGGCCCTCGTGCACGACCAGCGACGTCGCCGAGAAGGCGATCGCCAGCAGCGCCGCGCTGCCGGTGATCGCGCGCAGCCAACGCTGCGAGGTCACTTCATCAGCCACAGGTCACCTCCATCGCGCTGGATGCGCGCGTCCAACACCGTGTAGTGTCGCCCCGCGAGGCCGCTCTCGAGCGTCTCGAGCCGGCGCCGAAAGCGGTACTCTTGCGGCGCGGCGCGGAACGAAGATTCGAGCGACCGGAAGCTCCACGCCTCACCGGTGGCCTTGGCTCTCGCCAGCGCGCCGTCCGCACGAGCGACGTTCTCACCGGTGACTGTCTCGGCCTCCGCCGCCGGGACAATCGCGTTCCTGTACGCCTGTGCGTCGATGGCCGCGGTCGCCTTCGAGAGCGCCGCAGAGACCACCGCCTGGTAGTCCGTCGCAACCAGCACTGGCGGATGCATCCCGCCGATCGTGAATCCGATCACCGAGACACCGAGCCCGAGTGAGTCGGCATCGGCCTGCATCATCGCGCGCATCTGACCGGCGAGCGCGGCGACGTTCTCCGACAGCGCCTGCGCCAAGGTCAGGCCAACGGTAGATTTCATTACTGCGCGGTAGGCGATCGCGTGCAGCGCGTCCGCCGGATTCTGACAGCGGTAGCGCCACGCTCCCGGATCCGAGACGAGATATTGCACGGCCGCGTCGACCGCGATGAGGTCGCGTCCGTCCCCGAGCAAGAGCGTGTACTCTGCCTCGCCGTGCTCTCGCGCCCAGAGCACGTCCTCCGGTCCGGCTTTCTCTTCGCCCTCGTGACCCACGTGCAAGGTCTGGACGCGGCGGACCGGGATGCGGACGATCCGATCGACGGGCCAGGGCCAGTGGAAGTGAAGACCGGGAGCGAGCGGATCCCCGGCGACGGCGACACCGAGGCGTTCGACGAGTCCCTGCTCGTCGAGGCCGACCACGGTCAGCGCGGTGGACAGCCAGCCGATCGCCGCGAGCCCGACGGCGAGCGGCTCGGCGCTGCGCCGCACCAGCGCGAGCGCCCACGTCGAGCGGAGATCGATTCCCAGCTGTCGCTCCGCGGTGTCGACGATGCTGGCGAGCGGATTCGCCCGACTCCCCAGCACGGAAAGCACGACGACGTCGCTGGGGAAGGCGCGGCGGGGCGCGCCGGCCGGCCGTGCGACAAGCAGGAACTCGCCACAGACGAGGGCGTCGATGGCCAACACCAGGAAGTGGAGGCTGCGCACCGCCCCCGGAGAGCCGGCCCAGGCGAGCGCCACGGCGAGCGCCGCGAGGACCAGGACCCACGCCAGGAGACGCGCGCCCCGAGACAGACCGGGCGCCTCCGGAAGGCGCTCGGGGTCGACGGTGGCCAGATATGCGGCCGCGCTTCCAGTCACTCCCGCGGCGGCGAGAGTCATCGCCAGGACGGCCGCGACCCCTTCGAGGGAGAGTGGGCGCGGCGCGCTCCAGCGCGGCGCGCTCCAGCGCGCCGCGCCCGCGACGGCGAGGCCAAGGACGCAGAGGACGCCGATCCCGCCCTGCAATTCGCGAAGCAGGAACCGGGGCTCGCGCGGCCCCGCGCGCCTCGTCTCCGCCCAGGCGACTCCCAGCAGCGCCGAGGTCGCGAGCAGGAACGCGAGCGCGGCGTCTACGACGACCGGATTGCGGAGCGCGAGCCCGCCCACTCCCGCGAGCCACACGCCGGCAAACGCCGCCGCGAGAAGCAGGAGCACTACGCCACGATAAGGCGCCGCTTCCGGTGGAGTGACCGAGGGAGAATCTTCCGACATGCTCGAGAAGTCCCTTCCGTTCTGAGCGGACCCTGAGAGTAAGTCGCAGGCGGCCACGCGCCGCGGATCAGCGGACGGAGATCGGGATCCGGAGATCGATCGTGGAGGCGACCGGCCGCCCTTCTTCGAGGGCCGGGAAAAATCGCCAGGTGCGGAGCGTCGCGATCAGGCTCCGGTTCAGGCTCGGCTCGCTTGTGGGCTCGATCAGCTCCACCTGCGCCGTGCCGTCCGCCGCGACCAGGAAGCGCGCGACCGCGACAAGCTCCGCATCGTGGTGTCGCAGGCGTTCGGGAACCTCGGGCAGCGGCCGGTAGAGAGCGCGGGCGCTCATGCGGCCGCCCGGGCCGCCGCCGCGCGCCGCGCTCGGCGCGCTCCGAGTTGCGCTCGCCGAGAGATCGGCGCTCGACTCACTCGGCGCGGCGGCAGCCGATTCCGTCTCGGCGGCCGCGGTCGGCGCTGGGCGTGGCGCGGCCTTCGGTTTCGGCCGGGGCGTCGGCTCAGGCTTCGGGGCTTTCGGCGGCGCGGCCTCGGGCGGCGCCGCCGGCGCGGCCGCGGCCGCGGGAGGTCCCGGCGCTTCGAGCTCGATGAAGCGCGCGTCGACTACGGGTGGGGGAGCAGCGATGGCCGTCGTCCCGAATGACACGAGGCGCAGGAACGCCAGGACCAACGCCGAGGTCAGAACCAGCGCGGCTGGAAACGTGAACGGGAGTCGCTGCCATGGGCTGTCCATACACCGCGCGGTGTCAGTCGCGCTTCACCGCGATCAGGAAGTGCTGCGCGCCGGCTTCGCGCGCCCGCAGCATCGCTTGCACGACGACGCCCTCCGGCGCCGCCGCGTCCGCGGAGACGATGACGTCCTCGTCGCCGCGCAGCATCGTCCGAAGCGCCTGCGCCAGGTCATCCAGCGACAGCCCGACCTCGTTCAGGTAGATGGCTCCGTCGCGCGTCACGCTGAGCGTGAGCGGCTTGTGCGCCTCCAGTGGATCCGCCTTGCCCTGCGGAAGGTCCACGCGCAGCGAGTGGAGGTTCTGCATCGTGAGCGACGCCAGCATGAAGGTCGCCAGCAGGAAGAACATCACGTCGATCATCGGGATGATCTCGATCCGCCCGCGCCGCGCGCGCCGCTGCCTAGGGAGCCGCATCGGTCTTCTGCTGGTCGAGACGAATGTGATCGGCCAGGCGCGTGCCCAGTCGCTCCATCTGGTCCATGAAGGCGGTCTGCCGGTTCGAGAGGAGGTTGAACGCGAACAGCGCGGTGAGCGCGATGAAGAGGCCGACCGCCGTGGCGATCAGCGCCTCCGCGACGCCGCCGGTCACTCCGCGCGGGTCCACCAGCCCCTGATCCCCGAAGAGGTGGAAGGAGCGGATCATGCCCGTGATGGTGCCGAGCAAACCGAGCAGCGGCGCGGCGGTCACGATCGTCTCCAGGACCCAGAGCCCGCGCGCGAGCCCGCGCTCGATCGCACTCGCCTCGTCGGCCGCTCGTGACTCCACCCACCACGCGGGATGCTTGCGGTTCGTCGCGATGACGCGGAGGAAGCGCGCTAGATAGTTGCGCGAGTCGACCTGCGCCAGCTGCTTCTCGAGCCCGCCCCAGTCGAAGCCGAACTCCTCGACCATGTCGGTGATCCGCGGCGGAAGACGCGTCCAGCGCAGATAGACCCAGCACTTGTCGACGACGATCACTCCCGCAAGCACGGCCAGCGCCAGCAACGGGTAGATGACCGCGCCGCCGATGCGCAGCGCGGCCAGTGTCTCGAGCAAATCCGATGTCATCGATCCTCCGTTCCCCGGGGTCCTTCAGAAGCTCTTCGAGATACCGGCGTAGTACGAGCGGCGTTGGCCGAACTGCGGCGCGCCGACGCCGATCCCGCTGCCATCGCGGATCTCGTAGGTCTCGTCGAACAGGTTGATGATGTCGGCGCGCACGGTGAGCGTGCCCAGCGAGTCGAGGCGAAAGATGTGTGAAACGCCGATGTTGACCGGCTCGTTCGCAGGTTGCTTCTCGGTGTTCGCGAAACCGCGCCGCAGGCCGCTTCCGGTCAGACAGTCTGCGGTGAAGCGCGTGTCCTTCCAGAGATACGAGACGCCGAATGACGTCGTGTATCTCTGGTCGTGGTCGAGGTAGACGAAGTGATGGGCGATGAAGTTCAACTCGGCCGGATCGAACTCGAACTGGCTCGACACGACCTGAGTCGCGCGCGCCACCGAGTAGGCGACGTTCGCAAACGCCGTGAAGTTCTCGATCTGGTACGAGGCGGTGAGCTCGGTCCCGTAGACGTACCCGTTCTTGTAGTTGAAGGGCGAGAGGATCAGAGCCGCGCCGAACTGACCCTCGTCGATCAGGTTCCGGACGTTCTTGTAGTAGGCGTCGACGCCGACCTGTAGTCCGGGAATCACGACCTGCGTGATGCCGGCGTCGTAGTAGTCCGTCCGCTCGGGCTTCACCGGTGAGTCGTTGGTGATCGCCGACTCGTTCGTCGTGCCGTTGAACGCCGTGACGTCGGTCGGCGCGACCAGCTCCATCGGCGGGGGCGTGAAGTATCTCGACCAGCCGACGTGCAGCGTCGTCCCTTCGGGCGTCGCGTACACCATGTTGATGCGGGGGCTGAACTGGCCGCCGCGAACGAACTCGGCCACGCGGTCGTAGCGCATGCCGTAGTTGAAGGTGAGCATTTTCGTCAGCTTCCACTCGTCCTGCAGATAGACTCCGTACAGGTACCCGAGCTTGTTGCTGTTGTCGGTGATCGTGAAGGGCACGTCGCTGGTCTGCGCGCCCCCCGCGTCCACGGGGAAGACGGCGACGTCGTTGTTGCTGTCGATTCTCTCCTCCTGGACGAACATCCCGAAGCGCGCGGTGTGCGACTCGTTGATCTTGTAGCTGGCGTCGCCCTGGAGCCCGTTCGCCCAGCTGTTGCGCAGGTCGCGGCTCGCAACGCCGTTGAAGATCAGATCCCCGGATTGATCGGGCCGGAACAGGGTCTGTGTGTAGCGCGTGAACGCGGACAGCTGATAGTCGACCGACTCCGTGGACTTCTGCAGCGAGAGGATCCCGTAGTGGTTCCATTCGGACTGATTCTCATCGAGGTTCTTCGAGTCGAAGGTCGGCACGCCGGCTAGCGTGAAGGCAGGTGTCTGACCGGGATTGTTCGGGATGTCGAAGCGGCCGACGAAGTTTCCAGAGATCAGACTCACCCGCGTGGTCGGATCGAGCATGTCCGAGAGGAACAGGAAGCCCTGCCCCTGGTTCGTGCGGTCGTGGATGGGGTTGATCGTTCCGGTCGGCGACTCGATGCCGAGGTCGTTGTACTGATAGTTTCCGGTCGCGAAGTAGCTGAGCGTGTCGCTCGAGCCGCCGTATTCGAAGCTCGGGGTGAGCGTGCTGTGACTGCCGCCGTACATGGAGACACTGCCACCGGGCTCGTAGGCGCCGTTCTTGGTGTCGATCTCGATCACGCCGGCGGTGCGGAAGCCGTACTGCGCCGGGAGCGCGCCGTCGAGCAATCGCAGGCCGTCGACGAAGCGCGCGTCGAGTGACTGGCCGAAGCCGCTGATTCCCTCGGGCAGCTGAACGCCGTTGATCCGGTACTGCAGATTGGCGTGGTCGCCCCGGATGTGGATCTGGCCGAAGGAGTCGTTGGCGACACCCGGCGCGCGCAGCAGCACCTCCTTGAACTCGGAGTTGTCGCCCTGTGGCTGCGCGTCGATCGCCTGCTGGGTGATGTTGTAGACGCTGCTCCCCGTGCTCGGCGTGATCGAGTTGCGCGCCACGTCGAGCTTCTTCGCGACGACGCCCATCTCCAGCGCGCTCTTCGACGCCAGCACGAGCTGGGCCGACGCGGTGGCGTCGCCACTCACTGTGACGATCGCGGTCGCATTCTCGAAGTCGGGCTTCGCCGCGGCGATCGAGTATGTGCCGGCTTCGACGCGCGCGAACGCGAAGCGACCGTCGGGCGCGCTCTTCGTCGTGGCGACGACGCGCCCGTCTGGAGCCTCGAGCTCGAGCTCGACACCGCCGAGCGGGCGGTCCAGAGCGTCCTTGATCTGACCGGAGATGGCGCCGAGTCCATTCGGCGTCGCGGGATCGGCCCAGCCGATCGCCGCGGTGCAGAGCTGCGTCACGCAAGCGAGCACGATGCTCCAATCTTTCATGAGTCTCCCCCCTCTCTCCCGGCCACCGCATCGCGCGAGGTCTGCGCGCGCGATGAGCCGCTACCGGCCGCGCGAGCGCCCCTGATCGAGCGCTTCCGAGTGAGCTGGCGCGGCGGATCGTCTGGATCGGTCTCGAAGA
>JBIOJK010000051.1:0-23329 GCA_044450765.1 Myxococcota bacterium
AGAGTCCGCGCGCGCAGACGGCGAGGCTGGGCTCGACCAGGTAGACCTCGATCCCGGGGCGGTCCACGAACACCTTGGCGTTGGGCAGCTTGGCCAGGTAGATCGCGAGCAGCTCGTCGCGCCGTGCGCCCGCCGCCACGCGCTGCAGCCGCCCCTGCACGGTGATCCGCGCGAACTGACTCATGTTTGCGAGCCCGACCCCGCGCGTGTCGATCTGCGCGCACACGCCGTTGCCCGCGCTCAGATAACGGCCCTTCATGCTGCCCGGACTGGTCGCGAAGACGAGCCCGAGCTCGGGCGTCTCGGCGAAGAACATGACGGCGCTGTAGGGCGGGTCCGCCGCGCGCGCCGCCGCGAACGCAAACACGGCGAAGCTCTCGCCGCGACAAACGCCCAAGATCGCCTCGAGCTGTTCATCCCGCGTCACAGGACCCCTGTACCACGGGCCGCGCGAGCTTGTAAATCCGGAGTCGAACCGCGCAGTTGTCACCCGTGACGCGACGCGCTCATGGTCTGGGTGCCGATCCCCGAAGAAGACCGGTGCGCTTGCCTCCGTCGGATCAGGGGGCTAATACGGGCGACTCCGCGAACCAGGAGAGACGTTGGCGAAATCGCTGGTCATCACAGAGAAGCCGAGCGTCGCGCGCGACATCGTCGCTGTGCTGGGCGGATTCACCGACCACGACGGGTACTGGGAGTCGGACGAATACGTCGTCACCTTCTCGGTCGGCCACATCGTCGAGCTGCTCTCGCCCGAGGACGTCGACCCGGTCTACAAACGCTGGACGCTCGACACGCTCCCGATCCTGCCCAGCGAGTTCAAGCTGAAGCAGAAGCAGGGTCAGTCCGAGCGCATCCGCACGATCAAGAAGTTGCTGGCGCGCAACGACATCGAGACCGTCGTCAACGCCTGCGACGCGGGCCGCGAAGGCGAGCTGATCTTCCGCGAGATCCTCGAGTTTCTCGAGTGCGAGAAGGCGACCAAGCGCCTGTGGCTGCAGTCGATGACCGCCGACTCGATCCGCGCGGGCTTCCGCTCGCTGGTCGACGGCTCGCAGTACGATGGGCTCGGCGCCGCCGCGTCCTGCCGCTCGAAGTCCGACTGGCTGATCGGCATGAACGCCACGCGCGCACTCACTCGCCGGCTGAAGGGCCGCAAGGAGAAGACCGCGTGGTCGGCCGGTCGCGTGCAGACGCCGACCCTGGCGATCGTGGTCGACCGCGAGCTCCAGGTCCTGGCGCACGTGCCCAAGCCGTACTGGCAGCTGCAGGCGAAGTTCCGGGCCGACGGCGCGGAGTATCTCGGCACCTGGTTCGATCCGAGCTTCAGCGCGCCCGAAGGCGAAGAGCGCGAGCTGCGCGACGACCGCATCTTCGAGAGCGAGCGCGCGAACCGGCTGCTCGAGGTCGTCTCGGGCAAGCCCGGGCGCGCCCGGGAGACGCGCAAGCCGAGCCGAGAGACTGCGCCGCCGCTCTTCGATCTGACTAGCTTGCAGCGCGAGGGCAACCGCCGCTTTGGCTGGTCCGCGCGCCGCACGCTGAACGCCGCGCAGCGCTGCTACGAGGCGCACAAGCTGCTCACCTATCCGCGCACCGACTCGCGCTGTCTGCCGAACGACTACCGCGCGGTCGTCGATCAGACACTCCAGGCCTTCGCCGCCGACGGGCCGTTCCAAGCCGAGGCCGGGTCGCTCGTCGAGAGCGGGCTCGAGAACACCGAGCGCACCTTCGACGACGCCAAGGTCTCGGACCACTTCGCGATCATCCCGACCGGCAAGATTCCCGACGCGTCGCTGTCGGGCGACGACCAGCGGCTGTTCGACCTGGTCGCGCGGCGCTTCCTCGCCAACTTCCACCCGCCTGCCGTGTGGACGCGCGTCGAGCGGGTGACCGAGATCGCCGGTGAGTCGTTCCGCTCGCGCGCGCGCACCCTAGACGAGCCGGGCTGGCGCGCGGTGATCGGCCAGACGGAGCAGGAAGATCAGGCGCTGCCGCCGCTGGTTCCCGGCGCCGACGAGGCCGAGGGCGTCGCGGTGAGCGCGCACGACGTCGAGCTCGTGGCTGAGAAGACCAAGCCGCTGGCGCGAATCACCGAGGCGCGGCTGCTGTCGCTCATGGAGTCCGCGGGCGAGGACATCGAGGACGAGGAGATCGCGGCGGCGATCTCCGAGAAGGGCATCGGCACGCCGGCGACTCGCGCCGACGTGATCGAGAACCTGATCGCGAAGGGCTACCTCGTGCGCGCGGGCAAGTCGCTCCGCCCGACGGTGAAGGGAATCCGGCTGGTCGACGTGCTGCGCCGGATCAAGATCGACCGGCTCGCCTCTGCGGCGCTCACCGGCGAGCTCGAGTACGACCTGCGGCGCGTCGAGCGCGGCTCCATGAAGGCCACGCAGTTCATGGACGAGATCGTCGACTACACCAAGCAGATCGTCGACATCGCGGTCTCGTTCCAGTACGAGGACCTGTATCCGGACGAGGAGTCACTCGGCAAGTGCCCGCTCTGCAGCCGGCCCGTCTTCGAGCGCTCTTGGTTCTACCGCTGTCTCGAAGTGCCCGGCGCGAGCGAGGAAGACGACTGCCGCTTCCGCATCTGGAAGGACAAGTCGGGCCGCTACATGGACCGCCAGACGGTGCGCACGCTGCTCGAGAAGGGCGAAACCGACGAGCTCGAGGGCTTCGCGGCGCGCGACGGCCGCACGTACAACGCGCGACTCACGCTCGAGGACGGCGACGTGGTGATCCACGGCGTCGCGGGCAGCGGCAGTGAGCGAGTCACCGAGGCGCCAGAGTACGAGGTCGACGACGAGCCGCTCGGGCCGTGCCCGATGGGCTGTGGGTCGCAGGTGGTCGAGACACCGACTCACTATTCGTGCCAGGCCGGGATCGCGAAGGCGGCCGAGAACGCCGAGAAGGCGCGCGCCTTCGAGGAGGCGCAGCCCAAGGAGCTGAAGCGCCGCAAGCGCTACAAGGTCCCGCCCGAGGATCAGCCCTGCGGCTTCCTGCTGCCGCGCACTGTCTGCAAGCGCGAGATCACGCGCGAGGAGGCGCTGCAGTTCATCGGCCCGAACCGGAAGACCGAGCTGCTCACCGACTTCACCTCGCGCTTCGGCCGGCCGTTCTCGGCAATGCTGTTCGTGAAGGAGAACGGGCGACACGGCTTCGAGTTCCAGCCGCGCCAAAAGAAGGAGAAGGAAGCGCCGGCGGAAGCGGCCGACGCGACCCCGGCTCCGGCCGGGAGCGCCCCGGCAGACACTCCGCCGCGCAAGCGCAAAGGTGCCGCGGCGAAGTCCGTGCGCGCGCCGCGCAAGGCGCCCGCCGCGAGCGACAAGGCCGAGGGCCGGAAGGCGGCGCGAAGAAAGACGTGAGCTCGATCCGGCGCATCGGCCTCGTCCAGCAGGCGGTCGGAGACGACCTCGAGCGGAACCTCGCACGCGCCGAGTCGGCGGTGCGCGAGGCGGCCGCGCGCGGCGCACAGCTCGTCTGTCTCCAGGAGCTGTTTCGCACGAGATACTTCCCGCAGCGCGAAGACGCCGCGCTCTTCGAGCTGGCGGAGACGATCCCCGGACCGACGACCGAGCGGATGTCGAAGCTCGCCGCGGACGCGGGAGTCGTCCTGGTCGTGCCGCTGTTCGAAAAGCGCGCGCCGGGCCTGTATCACAACTCGGCGGTCGTTCTGGAGCGCGACGGGTCGCAGCTCGCGCACTACCGCAAGATGCACGTCCCGGACGACCCGCTGTTCTACGAGAAGTTCTACTTCGCGCCGGGCGACCTCGGGTTTCACTGCGTCGACACATCCGCGGGCCGGGTCGGCGTCTTGATCTGCTGGGATCAGTGGTTTCCCGAGGCGGCGCGCCTGCTCGCGCTGGACGGCGCGGAGTTCCTGTTCTATCCGACCGCGATCGGGTATCTCGAGGGAG
This sequence comes from Myxococcota bacterium, assembly GCA_044450765.1. Lineage (GTDB taxonomy): Bacteria > Myxococcota_A > UBA9160 > SZUA-336 > SZUA-336 > VGRW01. Next base: position 3,921 of record JBIOJK010000051.1, read on the forward strand.
AGAGTGACTCGGAGAACGCCGCGATGCGCGACTCCTGGCTGACCGTTCAGCGCGGTCACGCAATCGCCAACGGAGTCTTCGTCTGCGCGGCGAACCGGGTCGGGGACGAGGGCGCCGGCGTCCGCTTCTGGGGCAGCTCGTTCGCCGCGGATCCCCAGGGTCGAATGCTCGCGCAGGCGAGTGACTCGCGCGAGGAAGTGCTCGTCGTCGAGTGCGATCTCGGCCGCATCGAGACACAGCGCCGCGGCTGGCCGTTCCTGCGCGACCGCCGGATCGACGCCTACGGCGACCTGCTCGCGCGCTTCCGGCGCTAGCGTGCGATCGCTGCGCATGCCCGCGGAGTGGGAGCCGCACGCGGCGACCTGGGTCGCCTGGCCCCACGCCGAGACCACCTGGCCCGGCTGCCTCGCCGACGCCGAGCGCGAGTTCGAGACCCTGGTGCGCGCGCTCGCCCGCTCCGAGCGCGTGGAGCTGGTGGCGCAGAGCGAGTCACATGCGGAGCTGCTCTCCGCGCGGCTCGCGGAGCTGGTCCGCGCGGGCGCCGTGCGCCTGCACGTGATCCGCACCGACGACGTGTGGATGCGCGACATCGGGCCGACCTTCGTGCGCGACGGCGAGCGCGGTCTCCTGGCGCTCGACTGGGCGTTCAACGCCTGGGGAGGGAAGTACGCGCCCTGGGACCGCGACGACGCGGTCGCGGCGCGGGTCGCGGCGCTGTGCGGGGTCGCGCGCGAGCGGCTCGACCTGGTGGTCGAGGGCGGCGCGCTCGAGGTCGATGGCGTTGGCACCCTGCTCGCCACCGAGCCCACGCTGCTCGACCAGAAGCGCAACCCGGGGGCCTCGCGCGAGTCACTCGAGGCGCGTCTCGGCGAGCTGCTCGGCGTGCGCCACGTGGTCTGGCTCGGCCTCGGAATCGAGGGCGACGACACCGACGGGCACATCGACGACCTGGCGCGCTTCGTCGCGCCCGGCGTCGTGGTGTGCGCGCGCGAGTCGGACCCGAGCGATGCGAACTACGCGCCGCTCGAAGCCTGCGGCGCCGCGCTGCGCGCGGCGCGCGATGCGCGCGGGCGCGCCCTGCAGGTGATCGACCTGCCGATGCCTCCGGCCATGCGCGCCGGAGCGGATCGACTGCCGGCGAGCTATGCGAACTTCTACATCGCGAACCGCGCCGTGCTGGTCCCCAGCTTCGGCGCGCCGAGCGACGAGCGCGCGCGCGAGGTGCTGCGGCCGCACTTCCCGGGCCGCGAGATCGTCGGCATCCCGTCGCGCGCGCTCGTGCGCGGACTCGGCGCCGTCCACTGTCTCACGCAGCAGCAGCCTGCGCCGTAAGAGGGCCGGGCCGGCGAAGCCGCTTCGCTCGGCTGCGCCCCGCGCTGCGCTTGCGTTCTCGCGGCTACATCCGTTGGTGTAGGCTAGCGGAGATGCCGCTCGGTCGGGGCGAGTTTGCGAAGTATCACGCGCTCGGGAACGACTACATCGTGGTCGACGGCGACCTGGTGCGCCCGAAGCTCGACGGCGAGCGCGTGCGGGCGCTCTGCGACCGGCACACGGGGATCGGCAGCGACGGAATCCTCGCGCTGCACCGGCCGCGCCGCGGCGAGCTGGCGCTGCGCATCTGGAACCCGGACGGGTCCGAAGCCGAGAAGAGCGGGAATGGCGTCCGGATCTTCGCGCGCTTCCTCTGGGACTTCCGCTACGCGCGCGCGAAGGAGCTCGAGATCGAGACGCCGGGCGGGCGAGTCACGGCGCGGCTCCATTTTTCGCGCGGCGAGGTGCGCGCGATCCGCGTCGACATGGGGCGAGCCTCGTTCCAGAGCCGCGATCTGCCGATGCTCGGCCCGCCGCGCGAGGTCGTCGACGAGCCGCTGCGCGTCGGCTCCGTCGATCTGCGAGTCACTTGTGTCTCGCTCGGCAATCCGCACTGCGTCCGCTTCGTTCCGAGCTTGCTGCCCGAGGTCCTGCGCAGCGTCGGTCCGCAGCTCGAGACGCATCCGATTTTCCCGAAGCGCACGAACGTCCAGCTCGCCTGCGTGCGCTCGAGGACCCGGATCGACGCGCTGATCTGGGAGCGCGGCGCGGGCGAGACGCTCGCCTCCGGCAGCTCGAGCTGCGCCGTCGCCGCTGCCGCGCACCGCTTGGGCCTGGTGGATCGGAAGGTCGAGGTGCACATGCCGGGCGGCAGCCTGCGCATCGAGATCGCCGCCGACTGGTCGCTGCGCATGACCGGGCCCGCGACGCCGGTGTATCGCGGGGCGCTGCTATGACTCGCGAGCTTCAGGCCGACTGACTGCGCCCGGCCGGGCGCAGCGCGCGCGCGAGCGCGTCGGCGAGCGCGGGCGCTTCCGCCGGCGCCAGCGTCGCCGTGGTGACGCGCAGCGCCGGGGCGCTGCGGATCCGGAAGCGCGCCCCCGTCGACACCGCGTAGCCCGCGGCGAGCAGCGCCGCCGCGACCGCGTCTTCGTCGGGCACGGGCACCCAGACGTTCATGCCCGAGCGCCCGAACGCCGCGACGCCCCGCGCGGCCAACGCCGCGAGCAGCGCCTGACGCCGTTCGGTGTAGGTCCGCTCCGAGTGCTTCAGCTGGCGGGTCACGTCTCGGTCGCCCAGCAGCGCGGCGACCGTGCGCTGCAGCAAGTGGCTCACCCAGCGGATGCCGAGCGACAGGCGACCCTCGATGCGCGCGACGGTGGCCGCGTCGCCCGCCAGGAACGCGAGCCGAAGGTCCGGCCCGAGCGCCTTCGAGACCGAGCGCACGACCGCCCAGCGCTCGACGCCGCCGCCACACAGGGTCCGCGCCGGCGCGCCCGCCACCGCGCCCCCGTGGTCGTCCTCGAGCACGAGCACCTCGGGGTGCGCCTTCAACAGCGCACGCAGCTCGCGCGCCCGCGGCTCGTCGAGCGCCGAGCCGAACGGGTTCTGCGCGCGCGTGGTCACCACGAGCGCCTGCACTCCCGCGCGCAGCGCGCGCTCGACGTCTCGCGCGATCGGCCCCGACTCGTCGACCCCGACCGGCAGCGCGCCGAGCCCGAGCGCCGACAGCAGGTGAAAGACCGCCGGGAAGCCGGGATCTTCGACGGCGACTTTGTCGCCGGGTCGCAGCCATGCGGTGAGCGCGCGCTCGATGCCGTCGAGCGCGCCGCTCACGATCGTGACCGCCTCGACGGGAACGCCGTCCGCGGCGAGCACGCGCGTCGCCAGCCGGATCAGCTCGGGCTCGCAGACCTCGCCGCCGTACAGGACCGCCGCCGGATCGATCGAGCGCAGCGCGGGGCCGAGCGGCGGCAGCAGCGCGGGGTCGGGATTCCCGCTCGCGAGGTCGCGCGCGTGCGCGGGCACGATTCGCGCGGGCTGAGCGCCGATCGGTGGATGCTGACTCACTGCGGACCCGCGCCGCCCGCCCGCGACCACGAGCCCGCGCTGGCGCAAGCTGCGGTAGGCCGCGGCCACGGTCGTCGGGCTCACGCGCAGCCGCGCCGCCAGACCGCGCACCGTGGGCAAGCGCGCGCCCGGTCCGATCGCCCCGTCGCGCACCGCCGTCTCGACGCTCTCGGCGATCTCGACGGCGTTCGCGCCTGTGATATGATGTGACATCACGTAACTATTATTGTTCTGTAACAAAATTGTCAAGTCGAAAGGCACCGAGATGAGCGAGCTCGCAGTCACCCCTCGAACCAAACTCAAACGGCTGCGCCAGCGCGGCAGCTTCGACCGCGACACGGTGAACGCCATCCTCGACGAGGGATTCCTGTGCCACGTCGGCTTCATGCACGGCGGCAAGGCGTGCGTGATCCCGACCGTGTACGCGCGCGCCGGCGACTCGCTGATCCTGCACGGCGCCACGTCGAACCGCGCGCTGCGCAGTTTGCGCGAGCCGGGCAACGACGCCTGCATCTCGGTGACTCACGTCGACGCGCTGATCTTGGCTCGCTCCGCGTTCCACCACTCGGTCAACTACCGCTCGGTGATCCTCTACGGTCAGGCCGAGGAGGTCGGCGACCCGGACGAGAAGCTCGAGTCGCTGCGCGCGCTGATCGAACACATCGCGCGCGGCCGCTGGAAGGACGTGCGCGCGCCGAGTCGCGTGGAGTTGCTGCAGACCCTGGTGCTGCGGGTGCCGATCGCCGAGGGCTCGGCGAAGATCCGCGACTTGCCTGCGATCGACGACGAGGAAGATCTGCGGAGCGGCTGCTGGGCCGGGACCGTCCCGATGGCGACTCAGTACGGCACGCCGCTGCGCGACGCGCAGCTCGCGCCGGAGGTCGCGCTGCCCGCGTACCTGGACGGCTACGACCGGCCGAAGCGGCGCGTGGCGCCGGACGGAGTCACTCGCTAGCCGCCTGCGACCCGCGCCCGGGCGCGCCGGAAGAGCGCGAGCGTGACCGCGTGCAGGAACTCCCCGGTCGCCTTGGGCGCCTTGCCGGCGAACGCGCGCGCGTGCGTGCCCTCGAGGATGATCCCCAGCTTGAAAGACGCGAGCACCACGTACCAATCGAGCGCGGAGATGTCGCGGCCCGACGTGGCGGCGTAGCGCGCGGCGAGCTCGTCCGGACTCGGCCAGCCGCCGGCCGCCGCGAGCGCGGCCATCGGGCCCAGCGCGAAGCCCTCGGCGTCGGGCCAGGTCGCGATCAGCCAGCCGAGGTCGAGCAGCGGGTCGCCGATCGTGCACATCTCCCAGTCGACGATCGCGGCCAAGCGCGGGCCGTCGTTCGCGAACATGAGGTTCGCCAGGTGATAGTCGCCATGCAGGATTCCCGGGCGAGTCAGTGCCGGCCGATTGCGCTCGAGCCAGCTCGCGACCTCGTCGAGCCCTGGAATCGCGGGGCCCGGATAGCCGGCGTGGCGCGCGTAGGAATCGAGCTCCGCCAGCCAGCGCCCGACCTGTCGCTCGAGGAAGCCCTCGGGGCGGCCGAGATCACCGAGATCCAGCGCGACGTGGTCGACGCACGCGAGCAGCGCGATCGCGTCCGCCGCCTCGATGCCCATGGCGTGACGCACTTCTGCGTCACCCGCGTGCAGCGGCGGCAGCCCCGTCATCGGGTTGAAGCCCGCGACCGGCTCCATGAGATAGAAGACGAAGCCGCCCATCAGCGACTCGTCGAAGCAGCCGGCGATGAAGTGGGGATGCGGAACCGGCGTTCCAGCGAGCGCCGCGAGCACCCTCCCCTCGCGGCGCAGCGCCTCGTTGCTGGTCGCGCGCAGGTGCAGCGGCGGGCGGCGCAGCACGTACTCGCGCCCGCCGCGCGAGAAGCGCAACAGGATGTTCTGCGTGCCGCCCGCGATCGAGCTCGCGTTCGAGAACTCGCCCCGCGGCAAGCCCTGCGAATCCATCCAGCGCGCGAGCACGTCGAAGTCGATCTGAGACGCAAGCGTGGCGTCGAGCGCCATGGTCCCCTTCCCCCGTCGAGCGCAGCCGCGCGAGCATACCCGTGGTACGATCCGCGCGCGAACCGAAGGAGGATCCGATGGCCTTCGTCGAGTGGACGATGCAGGGGGTCGAGTACGGCCACTGCAACTGCAACACCGGCTGCCCGTGTCAGTTCAACTCACTCCCGAGTCACGGGAACTGTCGCGCGCACAGCTTCTTCCACATCGAGCGCGGCCGCTTCGGGGACGTGCCCCTGGACGGGCTGAACTGGGGCTTTCTCGGCGCCTGGCCCGGGCCGATCCACATGGGCGACGGAACGATCGTCTCCGTGATCGAAGAGCGCGCGAACCCGAAGCAGCGCGCCGCCATCGAGGCGATCTCGCACGGTCGCGAGACCGATCCGGGCTCGCTGATCACTCAAGTCTTCAGCGCGATGATCTCGCGCGTCCTGCCGACCGTGTACAAGCCGATCGAGCTCTCGATCGACGTGGCGCGCGGCACCGCGCGCGTGCGCGTGCCGGGCCTGATCGACGCGCAGGCTTCGCCGATCAAGAACCCAGTGACTGGCGCCGAACAGCGGGCGCGGGTGATTCTCCCCGACGGCTTCGAGTTCACGGAGGCCGAGTTCATCACCGGGCGCTGCCGCACAGAGGGGCCGATCGAGCTCAACTTCGACGGCACGCACGCGCACCTGGCGCGGATCCATTGGAGCACCCACGGCGTAGTCCGCTGACGGCGCTCGAGCGCGCGCTGCGGCGCGACCGGCTGCTGGTCGCGCTCGGCCTGTCACTCGTGCTCGCGCCGGTGTGGCTCTGGCTCGCGCGAGCGTCGCTCGACATGTACGGCTCGATGAGCGGCGCGTCCGCCTGGATGATGAGCGCGACCTGGGACGCGCCCTACACGCTGCTCATCTTCGCGATGTGGAGCGCGATGATGGCCGGCATGATGCTGCCGTCGGCCGCGCCCGCGGTGCTGATCTTCGCGCGCGTCGCGCGCAGCGGTCCCGAGCCGGATCGACCCGTCCTGCGCGCGTACCTGTTCGCGGCGGGATATCTCGTCATCTGGGCGGCGTTCAGCGCGGGCGCAACGGCGCTGCAGTCACTGCTCGCGCAGCGCGCGCTCGTGACGCCGATGATGGAGACGGCGAGTCCCTGGTTCGCAGCGGCGATCCTGCTGGTCGCGGGGCTGTATCAGTGGAGCGCGCTGAAGCGCGCGTGCCTCGCGCGCTGCCGCACGCCGGCCGCGTTCATCGTCGAGCGCTGGCGGCCGGGCGCGCTCGGCGCGCTGCGGCTCGGCGCGGCTCACGGCGTGTACTGCGTCGGCTGCTGCTGGGCGCTGATGCTGCTCTTGTTCGCCGGCGGCGTGATGAGCTTCGTCTGGATCGCGGGTCTCTCGCTGTTCGTGCTCCTCGAGAAGCTCGCGCCGTGGGGCGAGCGAGGCGAGCGAGTCAGCGGCGCGGCGCTGGTTCTCGCCGCGCTCGGAGTCGCGCTAGTGCAGCTGAACCGAGGCTGACTCGGCGCGCCGCGCCCGGTTCAGGAGCTCGCGGATCGAGAGCTCGATGGCGGCGTAGGAGCCCTCGCCCGTCCAGCTCTCTGCGATCCGACCGCGCGCGTCGATCAGATAGACGGCCGGCCAGTAGTGATTCCCGTACGCCTGCCAGGTCGCTGAGCCGAGATCCTCGGCGACGGGATAGCGGATGCCGAAGCGCCGCACCGCGTCCTCGATCGCCTCCGGCTTCGCCTCTTCGGGCGTCTCCGGCGTGTGCACGCCGACGACTACGAGGCCCTGGTCGCGATAGGTCTCGTACCACTTCGAGAGGTGCGGCAGGGTCGCGATGCAGTTGCCGCACGCCAGCGTCCAGAAGTCGACGAGCACCACCTTGCCGCGCAGCCCGCGCAGCGTGAGTGGCTCCGAGTTCAGCCAGCGCTCGATCCCTGCAAACTCCGGCGCAGTGACTCCGCCGGAGTCGGACGACCCGTCTGCGCCGACGCGCGTCCAGAGCTGACTGCGCCCGAACATCGGCCAGCCGACGTAGCCGCGCACGACGAGTCGGCCGGCCCCGTCGAGCGCCAGGTTGCAGCGGTAGGTCTGCACGGCTTCGCGGTCGTAGATGAAGCCCTCGAAGCTCCCGTCACCGGCCGGCAGGAAGTTCGACAGCACGACCAGGCCGAGCGCCGGCTTGGCGCCCAGGTCGACGCTGGGATCCGCCATCGATTTGTTCGACAGCACGCGCACGATCGTGCCGCAGAGCGCGGCACCGCAGGCCTTGATCTCGACTTCCACGTTGCCGCTCGAGGTGCGCCACTGGCCCTCGATCCCGGGGGAGGCAGCGCACGGGACTGCGGTGGCGAGCAGGAGAGCGGGGGCGATCCAGGCGGTCTTCACGGCGTCCTCCGAATGAGAGCATTGATTACACTCGTCGGACGCGCGCGGTCAAGAAAATAATCGCTGATTGCATTGCGGCCGGAGCAGTGGTACGAGGAGCGCCATGGCGAAACGAGCGCGAGCACCCCGCGGGCGTCCCGGGCTGCGCGCGAAGCGGCGCACCACCTACCACCACGGCCACCTGCGCGAGGCGCTGCTCGAAGCCGCGGAGCGGATGATCGAGGAGGAGGGCCCCGAGACCGTCACCGTTCGCGAAGCGGCGCGGCGCGCGGGAGTGTCTCCCGGGGCGCCCTTCCGCCACTTCGCCACGCGCACTGCGCTGATGACCGGCGTCGCCGAGCGGGCGATGAAGCGCTTCCTCGACGAGATCGCGCGCGCCGAGGCGGCGGTCGACCCCGGCGACCCGGCCAAGCGCTACGCGGCGCTGGGCCGCGCGTACCTGCGCTGGGCGATGCGCCACCCCGCCCAGTTCCGCGTGCTGGCCACCCGCAGCTTGATCGACTTCGACGGCTCCGAGTCGCTCGCCCGCGACAACGACGCGATCCGCGCGCTGATGCAGGCCATCGTCGCCGACGGGCAGCGGCGCGGGCGCATGTGCGCGGCCGACCCCGCCACCGTCGAGCTCACGGCCAAGGCCCTCTCCTACGGCCTCGCGCGCATGTACGTCGACGGCCACTTCCCTCAGTGGGGGGTCGCCAAGCGCGACGCCGAGGCGGCGATGCAGCGTGTTCTCGACTTCTTCCTGGCGCTGATCACGCGCTGAGTGCCGGTCGAGAGTTCGGAAAACGCGCTTTCAGAAAATTCTTCCCGTCCTCCCGCGGGTGGTTTACGCTGCGCGGGCTTCTGCCAGATGCGGCTCCGTCGGTGAACGGGGAGGGCCTTCCGGTGCGCGCCGTCTCGCTGCTGCTGATCGCCGGCCTGTCGACGTTCGCGCAGGCCTATGGCCAGCCGTATCTGGTCAAGGACATCAACGCGACCCCGGCGACTACGGGCTCGAACCCGACCGAGCTCACGCCGGTCGGCAGCTCGCTGTACTTCGTCGCCGTTCCGTTCGCGGAGAGCGAGATCTGGAAGACCGACGGCACGAGCGCAGGCACGCTGCTGGTGAAGAGACTCGGGCTCGCAGCTCCGCAGACCGCCGCGTCGCTCGCCGCTCTGAACGCCGCGACCTTCGTCTTCTCGGCGAGTGATTCGCTCGGACGAGAGCCGTGGCGCAGCGACGGGACGAGCGCAGGCACGCTGCACATCGGCGACTTCGATCCGGGCAGCGCGGACTCGGTCCAGGGCAGATTCACGGTCGTGAACGGCATCGCGTACTACGTGGGCATCGACCCGGCGGCCGGCCGCGAGCTGTGGCGAACCGACGGGACCGCGGCCGGCACGCTGCGCGTGAAGGACATCGCCCCGGGGCCGAGTGACTCGGGCATTCTCAGCATGACGAGCATGAACGGGACGCTCTACTTCACGGCGAACGACGGCACGAACGGCGCCGAGCTGTGGCGCAGCGACGGCACCCAGGCCGGCACGACCATGGTGAAGGACATCAACCCGACCGGCAGCTCGCTGCCCGTGCTTCCGGTGGCCGTCGGCGGAACCCTGTACTTCTCGGCGACCGATGGCAGCTCGGGCTTCGAGCTGTGGAAGAGCGACGGCACGGCCGCGGGCACGGTGCGAGTGAGTGACATCGCGGCCGGCGCCGGGGCCTCGAGCCCCGCCGGCTTCACGGCGCTGGGCGGGAACGTCTACTTCTCCGCGACCGACGGTGTCTCGGGAATCGAGCTCTGGAAGACCGACGGCACGCCCGGCGGCACCGCGCGAGTGAGTGACATCGCGGCCGGCGCCGCCAGCTCGAGTCCCGCCGCGATCGTGGCCATGAACGGCAGTCTCTACTTCACCGCCAGCACGTCCGCGGCGGGCCGCGAGCTCTGGCGCAGCGACGGCACGGCGGCGGGGACGACCCAGGTGCTCGACATCATGCCGGGCAGCGGCGGGAGCATCTCGTCGAGCGCCGCGCTCACCGTGGTCGGCAATCGGCTGTTCTTCGCCGCGAACGACGGAGTCACTGGCCTCGAGCCGTGGACCAGCGACGGCACCGCGGCCGGCACGCTGCGCTTGAAGGACGTCTTCGCCGGCTCGAGCTCTTCGTCCCCCGGCACGTTCGTCGGCTGGAACGGCGTCGCCTACTTCTCGGCCGACGACGGGGTCGTGGGCCGAGAACTGTGGAAGAGCAACGGCACGGCGAGCGGCACCGTGCTCGTGCGCGATCTCGCCCCGGGCACCGGCAACTCGCTGTTCGCCACGCCCTTCGGCAATCTGTCGGGCGTCGCGCTGCTCAGCGCCAGCGACGGAGTGAACGGGACCGAGCTCTGGAAGAGCGACGGAACCGCCCCGGGAACCACGCTGGTCCGCGACATCCGGGCGGGATCGGGCAGCTCGAACCCGACTTCCTTCAAGAGCGCGAACGGTCTGGTGTTCTTCCAAGCCGACGACGGTGTGAACGGCGCCGAGCTGTGGAAGACCGACGGCACGAACGCGGGCACGGCGCTCGTGCGCAACATCGCGTCCGGCTCCGCGGCGTCGAACGCGCTGCCGATCGGGTCGGTCGGCACCACACTTCTGTTCTCGGCCAACGACGGCTCCGGCCCGAAGCTCTGGAAGAGCGACGGAACCAGCGGCGGCACACAGGTGCTGAGCAGCGTGGCTCCGTTCTCCAGCGGCGTGGTGCAGGGCGGATTCTTCTACTTTCTCGGCGCGGACCCGAACAACACCGGCGGCGAGCTCTGGCGGACGAACGGCTCGAGCGCCGCGATCGTGAAGGATCTGTTCCCCGGGCAGTCGAGCGGCTTCGTCAGCGGCGCGTCGCTGGCGGCCGTGGGCGGCGCGGTCCTGTTCTCCGGCGACGACGGCACGACCGGCAAGGAGCTCTACAAGAGCGACGGCACCGACGCGGGCACAGTGCTGGTGAAGGACATCGCGGCGGGAACCGCCGCCTCGTCGCCGCAGAACTTCGCGGTCGCGAACGGCGTGCTCTTCTTCGCCGCCGACGACGGAGTGAGTGGCGTCGAGCTCTGGAAGAGTGACGGGACGGCAGCGGGCACGCTCCAGGTGAAGGACATCGCCCCGGGTCTCCCGAGCAGCTCGCCCGCGCAGCTCACCGCGCTCGGCTCGAGCGTGCTCTTCGTCGCGAACGACGGAGTCACCGGGGTCGAGCTGTGGAGGAGCGACGGCACCTCCGACGGAACCGTGCTGCTGGGCGACTTCGCGCCCGGCTCGGCGAGCTCGTCGCCGCAGCTCCTGCTCGCGGCGAACGGCCTGGTCTACTTCGCCGTGAACGACGGAGTCACCGGCAGCGAGCTCTGGGCCACGGACGGAACGCCCGGAGGCACCGTGCAGGTGCGCGACATCGCACTGGGCGTCGACGGCAGCTCGCCGAGCCAGATGGCGCAGATCGGCTCGAACCTCTTCTTCGCTGCCGCGACCGAGGCGAACGGCGTCGAGCCGTGGGTCCTGCCGCCCGGCACGCCGATCGACAGCGACGGCGACGGACTGAGCGACGTCGCGGAGCTCGGGCTCGGCACCAACCCGCTCGCCGCCGACTCGGATCACGACGGGCTGACCGACGGCGAAGAGGTGCTCGTCTACGGCACCAACCCGCTCGACCCCGACTCGGACCACGACGGAGTGACTGACGGCGCCGAAGTGGCCGCCGGATCGGACCCGCTGGAGCCGACCTCGCTTCCACCGCCGCCGCCGCCGCCGGGGGTTCCCGCGCTGCCGAACGCGCTTCGCGTGCTGCTGGCGGGCGTTCTGCTGGCGACTGCGATCGCGCGCGCGTCAGACCCCGCGCAGCGCGGCGCGCAGCCAGCGCAGAGCGGCGCCCGGCGTCGGAGACATGCGGAACATGGCGCCTCGGACCGCGCGCAGGCGGACGGCCCGGTTGCGCTCACAGAGACCTTCGCAAAGGCGCCGCGCTTCCGGCTTCGCGCCGGCCTTCGCGAGCAAGCGCGCCAGCGACAGGGTCGACTCGAACTGCCACGGCTCGATCTTCACCGCCATGCGCAGCAGGCGGATCGCCGACTGCCGCTCCGACCGGCGCCGGAACACGCGGCTGCCCTCGAGTAAGTCGCGAATCGCTTCGGGCGCGCGCTCGCGCTTGATGTCGAGCTGACCGATCCGCTCCCAGAGCTCGACGCGCTTGGGCAGGTGAGCGACCGCCTGCCGCAGCACCGCGAGCGCCTTGTCGTCGAACGCCTGCTTCTCGTAGTGCTCGGCCGCGGCGAGATACTTCAATCTCGCCTCGTCGCGCTGCTTGGTCTGCGCGAGCAGTCCCGCGAGCTTCACCAGGATCACCGGGTTGTCCGGCTCCTGCGACAGAATCTTGCGGTACTCGGCGATCGCCTTCTTGCGCCTGCCGCGCCCCTCCGCCTTCGCGGCGCGCGACATGCTGTCGCTCCGACTGTACGTCGCCTTGCCGAACAGCCCCACGCCGAGAGTCTAACGAAGAGTCAGTCCGGCGCGATCAGCAGGGTCGGAACGCCGCAGGTGTCGCGCTCCACGGTACACACTCTTGTGCCGGCCTTGTTCCCGGAGCGGACAGGCGTGACGGAGAAGCCGGCGCCGAGCAGGCGCGCCCGCGCCGCGTCCGCGTCGAGCACGCGCCAGGCCAGGCCCCAGAGCCGGTCGGACGCGCTCGGATCCGCGGGCGCAGCCGGCGCGCTGGCGACCTCGACCGTGACTCCACCCACGCGGAAGAACTGCAGGCGAACGCCGCGCTCCGCGAAGCTGCGGTCGAGCGCGAGCCGCAGGCCGAGTGACTCGCCGTAGAGCGCGCGCGTCGCCTCGGGATCGGCGCTGCGCACGACGACGTGGTCGAGCGCCTCGACCGCGCTCTCGCGCGCGGCGACGAGGGCCGCGGCCGGCAGCGCGTCCGCGGGCGAGAGGTGCTCGATCGCGAACTCGAGCACCCCCCGGCTCGCCGTCGCCGGCCAGTGCACGTTGCGCCAGCGGCGCTTCGCCCCGCTGCGCGAGTCCGTTCCCGAGCCTTCGACCGGATCCGCGGCCGCCACTCCGCGCGCGCGCAGCTCCGCCGCGCACGCGTCCGCGTCGTCGGTGCCGAAGGCCATGCCGATCAGCCCCTCGCCGTGGTCGCCGAGGTCTCTCGCGATCAGGCGCGCGAAGCCGCCCTGGCCGGTGACCGCGATCAGCTCGACGTAGGTGTTGGCGAGCCGGAACAGTGCGTTCGCGGTGCCCTGGCCCGGGTGCTCGCCTCGCCAGGACGGCGCTCGGCCGAACAGCTTGGCGTAAGTCTCCGTCGCGGGCTCGAGCTCGCGCACGGCGATGATGACGTGGTCGAGTGAGTGGAGCGGCATCCGCGGACGCTAACACGGCAGCGCCCCGGAGATCAGCTCAGCCCGGGCGCTTCCTCAGGTTCGAGGCGAGCAGCCGCTTGCGCAGGCGCAGGCCCTTGGGAGTCACTTCGAGCAGCTCGTCGGCCTCGATCCACTCGAGCGCCGACTCGATCGTGAAGCGGCGCGGCGGGGTCAGGATCTCGGCTTCGTCGTGCCCGGTGTTCCGCACGTTGGTGAGTTTCTTCGCGCGACACACGTTCACGTTCATGTCTTTCGGGCGCCGATTCTCGCCGACGACCTGGCCCTCGTAGATCGACTCACCGTTGCCGATGAACAGGGTTGCGCGCTCTTGGATGGCGAAGATCGCGTGCGAGGTCGAGCGCCCCGTCTCGGTCGCCACGATCGCGCCCACGCCGCGCCCTTCGAGGTCGCCCGCGAACGGCTCGTAGCCGCGCACGGTGCGGTACAGCGTGCCTTCGCCGCGCGTGTCGGTGAGGAACTCGGTGCGGTAGCCGAACAGACCGCGGCTCGGCACGATGAAGTTCAACAGGGTTCGGGCGCCGCGGCTCTCCATCTGAGTGAGTCGCCCGCGGCGCGAGCCGAGCTTCTCCATGACGGCGCCGGTCGCCTCCTGCGGGACTTCGGCGACCACGTCCTCGACCGGCTCGCAGCGCACGTGGTCGATCGTGCGCTCGATGATCTGGGGCTGCGACACGGCGAACTCGAAGCCCTCGCGCCGCATCGTCTCGATCAGCACGGCAATCTGCAGCTCGCCGCGGCCCGACACTTCGAAGGTGTCGGTCGCCTCGCCGCCGGCGATCTTGATCGACACGTTGGTCAGCGCCTCGCGGCGCAGCCGGTCGCCGATCTGCCGGCTCGTGACGTACTTCCCCTCCTGGCCCGCGAACGGCGAGGTGTTGACCGAGAAGCGCACCGCCACCGTGGGCGGGTCGATCGCGATGCGGGGAAGTGACTCGAGCGAATCGGGGGGGCAGATCGTGTCGCCGATCTCGATCGCGTCGACCCCCGCGATGATCGCGATCTCGCCCGCGGACGCCGACTCGCGCTCCACGCGCTCGAGCCCGTGCGGCGCGAACAGCTTCGTGATGCGGAAGCTCTGCGGGTCGCCGTGCTCCGGGATGCGCGCCACGGTGACTCCCCGCTTCAACGTCCCGCGCTCGACCCGGCCGATCACGAGCCGGCCGACGAACTCGTCCCAACCGAGAGTCACTGCCTGGAACTGCAGCGGGCCCTCGACGTCGACCTCGGGCGGCGGCGCCTTTTCGAGGATCAGATCGAGCAGCGGCCGCAGGTCCTTGCGCGCGCCGTCGGCTTCGAGCGAGGCGGTGCCCTGCTTCGCCGACGCGTAGACGACCGGGAAGTCGAGCTGGTGGTCGTCCGCGCCGAGCTCGACGAGCAAGTCGAAGACCTCGTCGACGACTTCGTGCGCACGCTGCTCGGGCCGGTCGATCTTGTTCACGACGACGATCGGCCGCAGGCCGCGCGCGAGCGCCTTGCCGAGCACGAAGCGGGTTTGCGGCATCACGCCTTCGACCGCGTCGACGAGCAGCAGCACCGCGTCGACCATGCCCATGACGCGCTCGACCTCGCCGCCGAAGTCGGCGTGGCCCGGCGTGTCGACGAGCTGGATCTTCACGCCTTCGTACTCGACGGCGGTGCTCTTGGCGTGAATCGTGATGCCGCGCTCGCGCTCGAGGTCCTCGCTGTCCATCGCGCGCTCCTGCACTTCCTGATTGACCCGGAAAGTGCCGGTCTGGCGCAGGAGTCCGTCGAGCAAGGTGGTCTTGCCGTGGTCGACGTGCGCGATGATCGCGAGGTTGCGGATGTCTTTGCGGGGCCCACGCATCGGGGCGCGGAGGCTAAGATGCCGCGGTCGCGATGTCCACCGGCAGAATCGCCAGGATTCACGTTCATCACGGGTTCGAGCCGGCGATCGGCGAGGCCATCGCGGCGCAGCTGCGCACGGGAATGCCCGACCGCGAGATCGTCGTCTCGCACCAGGACGAAGAGCTGCGGGCGCGCATCGGCGAGATCGAGGTGCTGCTCGCGTTCCGCCCGCCGCGCGGAGTGTGGGGCGGCGCGCGCCGGCTGCGACTGATCCAGATGATGGGCGCGGGGGTGGACGCGCTGTTGCCGGCGCCGGACCTGCCGGCGCAGGTGCAAGTCACCAACGCGCGCGGCCTGCACGGCGTACAGATGAGCGAGTTCGCGCTCGCCATGATGCTCGCGCTGGCCAAGCGCATCCCGCGCGCGCTCGAGCAGCAGCGCGCGCACCTGTGGAAGCTCTATGGCATGGCGCAGCTCACGAGCAAGACGCTCGGCGTCCTCGGACTGGGAGCGATCGGCGCCGCGATCGCCGAGAAGGCGCGGGCCTTCGGCATGCGCGTGATCGGGACCCAGCGCACGCCCAAGCAGGTTCCGAACGTCGATCTCGTCGTGAGTGGGCCCGAGGGCACGGCGCGCGTGCTGCGCGAAAGTGACTACCTGGTAGTGCTGCTGCCGCTCACGCCCGAGACCCGCGGCTCGATCGCCGCGCGCGAGCTCGATGCGCTGAAGCGCGGGGCGTATCTGGTGAACCTAGCGCGCGGCGGGATCGTCGACGAGCAGGCGCTGCTGGAGCGGCTGCGCTCGGGTCACATCGCGGGCGCCGCCCTCGACGTGTTCGCGCGCGAGCCGATGCCCGCGAGTGACCCGCTGTGGGACGCGCCGAACCTGATCGTGACTCCGCACGTCGCCGGGCTCGAGCCGGAATACATGCAGCGGCTCATGCAGCTCGCGGCCGACAACGTGAGTCGGCTCGAGCGCGGCGAGCCGCTGCGCAACCTGGTCGACCGAGAGCGAGGGTACTGAGATGAGACTGTCGGGGAAGCGCGCGATCGTGACCGGCGCGGCGAGCGGCATCGGGCGCGCGAGCGCGGTTTTGTTCGCCGCGGAGGGCGCGCAGGTGATCGCGGTCGACCTGGCCGACGGCGTCGAGGAGACCGCGGCGGAGATCGCGAAGGCCGGCGGCCGCTGCATCGCGCGCCTCGCCGACGCCGCCGACGAGTCCGTCGTGAAGTCACTGGTCGAGACCAGCGTGCGCGAGCTCGGCGGCCTCGAAGTCGTCTTCGCGAACGCCGGGATCGGGGGAGGGCTGCTCCCGTTCCTCGAGCAGACGGCGAGTGATTGGGAGCGGGTGCTGCGCGTGAATCTGATCGGCCCCTTCCTCGCCGTGAAGTACGGCGCGGCGCACATGCGCGAGCACGGCGGCGGCTCGATCATCTGCACGGCGTCGGTCGCCGGCCTGCGCTCCGGCGCGGGCGGGAGCCCCTACAGCGCGAGCAAGGCGGGAGTCATCAGCCTGGTGCAGACCTCGGCGAACCAGCTCAGCGGCACCGGCGTGCGCGTGAACGCGATCTGCCCGGGACTCATTGAGACCGGCATGACCAAGCCCATGTTCGACCTGGCCCGCGCGCGCGGCAGCGACAAGAAGATCGGCCAGCTGAATCCGCTCCGGCGCCCCGGCCAGCCGATCGAGATCGCGCGCATGGCGCTCTTTCTCGCCAGCGACGACGCGAGTTACTTGAACGGCCAGGCGATCGCCGTCGACGGCGGTCTCTCGTCGAGTCACCCGTTCGTGCCGGGGCGGCTGGCCTAGAAATCTCTGGACCCGTGCGCGCGGAGGGCGTAGCATCGTGTCTCGTCCGACAAGTCAGAGCGGAGGCTGCCCATGCGTGCTCTCGCGGCCTGCCTGGTGTCGTTGGTTGCGATTTTCGCCCCGGCTTCGCAGTCCCGCGCCGCGGCGATCAACATCGTCTTGTCGGAGTCATATCCTGGCTCGGGGACCTGGAATCTCCAGCTGAGCACCCCGACGACGAGTATCGGCGAGCTGGCGATGTTGGTCTCGGACTCCCTCGTGGCATTCACGCCCGTCGATCCCCGCGTCGAGTACCAACCGCCGGTTTGTCCCCTTGGCTGCGGGGCCCCGGTGGGCTTCACGCCGTTCGACGTGACCTTCTCCTCGCCAATCGCGTTCCAGACCACCCTGCTCGGGTTCTTTGCCGCGTCCGACCCGATCTCGGTCCCCAGTGTTCTGTCGGGCGACGACATCTTCGGCTTCACCCTTGTCGACTCGAACTTCACCGCGATCCCGGCTTCGGACATCGCGATCACGGTGGACTTCTACGTGCCGAGGCCCGGACAGGAACCCGACATGCCGGAGCCTGAAGTGAGTGCGTCGCTGCTGATTGCGCTGACCGGAGTCACTGCAGTCGCCACGAGGCGGAGAGTGACCTGAGCCGCCTGGGCCTCCCCGTCGCGCGCGGCCGGCGTCGACGATGTCTCCCAGTCTGACGCTCTACCTCGCTCGACGAGTCCAGCGAGTCATTCCCCCTTGAACTCCACCCCCATGATGACCTTGCCTTTCCCCTTCCACTCCTTCTCGCGCAGCTTGAACTTCTGGATCTTGCCGGTGGCGGTCTTGGGCAGGTCGCCGAACTCGACAGACTTGGGGCACTTGAAGGCTGCGAGTCTCTCCTTGGTGAACGCGATGATCTCGGCCTCGGTCGCATGCGCGCCGGGGCGCAGAGACACGAAGGCCTTCGGCACCTCGCCCCACTTCTCGTGCGGCATCGAGACGACGGCGCACTCCATCACCGCGGGGTGGCGAACGATGGCGTTCTCGACCTCGATCGTCGAGATGTTCTCGCCGCCCGAAATGATGATGTCCTTCGAGCGGTCGCGGAGCTCGATGTAGCCGTCGGGGTGCGTCACGCCGACATCGCCCGAGTGGAACCAGCCGCCCGCGAACGCCTTCGCCGTGGCTTCGGGGTCGGCGTAGTAGCCGCGCATGAGATTGTTTCCGCGCATGACCACCTCGCCCATGGTCGCGCCGTCGGCGGGCACGTCGTTCATGTCGGCGTCGACGACGCGCAGATACACGGCGTGCGGATACGGCACGCCCTGGCGCGACATCATCTTGGCGCGCGCGCCGGTCTCGAGCTTCTCCCAGCCGTCCTGGATCTCGCAGGTCACGTGCGGGCCGTAGGTCTCGGTGAGTCCGTACAAGTGACTGATCTTCACGCCGAGCTTCTCCATCTGCTCGAGCAGGGTCGGCGACGGCGGCGCGCCACCCGTGCAGGTGTGGATCGGCGGGTCGAAGTGCTTCCCCTGCGCGGCGGGATCGCTCGCCAACATGAGCAGCACGGTGGGCGCGCCATTCAGGTGAGTGATGCCTTCCTCGTCGATCAGCCGGAAGATCTCGGCGGGCTCGACCTTGCGCAGACACACGTGCTTTCCGGCCGCGCCGGTGAAGGCCCAGGGCATGCACCAGCCGTTGCAGTGGAACATGGGGACCGTCCACACGATCGTAGACGAGCGCCGCAGGCCGAGCTGGCCGATCTGAGACAGCGCGTTCAGATAGGCGCCCCGGTGCGTGTACATGACTCCCTTCGGCATGCCAGTCGTGCCGGAGGTATAGTTGATCGAGATGACGCTCTCCTCGTCGTCGACGGTGTTCTCGACCGGGAGCACCGGGGCGCCCTTCGCGAACACATCCCACGCGAGCTTTCCCGGCCGCGCGCGCACGATCCCGTCGGGAATCTCGACCACCTGCTGGAGTGATTTGCGCTCGGACAGGATCGCGTCGAGCGGCGGCGCCAGCTCCGGGTCGACGAGCAGCACCTTCGCGCCGCAGTGGTCGAGGATGTAGGCGATCTCGGCCGGCGCGAGCCGGGTGTTGATCGAGACGAGCGGCGCGCCGAGCAGCGGCATCGCGAAGTGAGCGACCAGGTGCGCGGGCGTGTTCGGCGCGAGGATCGCGACCCGGTCGCCGGGCCCGACGCCGGCGCGCCGCAGCGCGCCCGCCATCCGGCCGGTCTCTTCGGCGAGCACCGCGTACGTCCAGCGCAGCTTCCCGTGCACGACCGCCTCGCGCTTCGGGAACACGCGCGCGGTGCGCTGCAGCATCACCAGCGGAGTGAGTGGATCGGTCCAGACGTTCGCGTGCGGCTTCGCCGACATGCTATTCTCCCAGTGACTCAGGCTTTGTAGCGCTCGGCCGCGGCGTACTTCTCGGGCAGGCCCACGAGCGCCGTGAACTCGTCGAAGCTCATGCGCGCGTCGTCGTCGTCGCGGCTGGTGCCCCTCGCCGCGAGCTCCCGGAACGCGCGCTCGAGCGCGCGCGCGGCGCCCAGCAGGCCGGTGAGCGGGTACACGACGTACTCGATGCCGAGCGCCCCGAGCTCGGCGAGCGGCAGGAGCGGCGTGACTCCGCCCTCGACCATGTTCGCCATCAGCGGGCCCGGCAC
>JBIOJK010000052.1:0-23076 GCA_044450765.1 Myxococcota bacterium
CGTCGTCGAGCTGGAAGCCGAGCTCGGCCGCGGTGAGTCGCGTGTTCAGCGGGATCGCGATCGCGCCCAGCAGCGCAGCCGCGAAGTAGAGCTCGAGATAGAGCGGGTCGCTCGGCAGCGCGAGCGCGATCCGATCGCCGCGCGCGAGGCCGAGCTCCGCGAGCACCGCCGCTGCGCGCCGGATGCGTGACTCGAGCTCCCGGTACGAGATCCGCTCGCGCGTGCTCTCGACGACGAGCGCGGTGTGCTCCGGCCGCTCCGCCGCGTGCAGCGCGAGCCAGGTTCCCACGTTGGCATCCGGGCCGGGGTCGGTGCGCATGGCGGGGCGCGAGTGTGACAGAATCGGCGCGTGAACCTCAAAGGCCAGCCGGTCCGCGTCGGGGATCTGGTGCACCGCGCCGAACGCGCGGCATCGCGAGAGGTGATCGCGTTCTACTGCGACACGTTCCGCGACCGCAGCCCGCTCTACACGCGCGACGGCTTCGCCCCGCCGCTCCTGTATCACAGCGAGGTGTACAGTCACATCGACCGCTGGTATCTGCGCCGGCTGGTCGGGAACTTGCACGCGCGCCAGGAGTGGCAGCTGTTCGCGCCGATCCGCGCGGGCTCCACGCTCGCCACGCGCGCGACGATCGTCGAGCGCTACCGCAAGCGCGACCGCGACTTCGTCGTGAACGAGGTCGACTACTGCGACGCCGAGGGCCGCCTGCTGGTGCGCTCGCGCACCCACCAGTCATTCCTGGCCGAGCGCAAGCGGGACGACGAGCAGGGCTACGTCGTCGACCGGGACAGCGCCGCGAAGAAGGAGCGCCGCGCGCTCGGCGAGGGCGACGGCGCGGAGCTCGCGCCCGTGGCGCTCGAGGTCGATCTCGCCACCTGCTGGCGCTTCAGCGGCCCCGCGAAGAACTACCACACCGACCGCGACGAGGCGGCCAAGCTCGGCTTCCCCGACGTCGTGGTGCAAGGGATGCTGTCGACCTGCCTCGTCTCGCAGCTGATGGCGAACGAGTTCGGCGTCGGCTGGCTCGCGGGCGGGCGCATGGACGTGAAGCTCGTGAACGTGTTGTGGGGCGGCGAGCGCGTGCGCGCGCGCGGCAAGGTTCGCGGCGAGGAGGCCGAGGGCTCGGTCCGGCGCACCTCGGCGGAGGTCTGGGTCGAGAAGGACGACGCGAGCCGCACGCCGGTGATCGTCGGGACCGCCTCCGCTCTCTCGGGCTGACTCGCGCGCCGAGTGACTCGCGCTCAGGCCGGCTGCGCGAGGAACTGCTCGAGCGCCTGCGCCATTTCGTGCGCCGACGCGTAGCGCGAGTCGGGGTTCTTCTCGCAGGCGCGCTGCAGGATGCGCACCAGGGCCTCGGGAATCTCCGGCCGGATGCGGCGCGGGTCGGGCAGCACCGCGTGCAGCTGCTGATCGACGACCGCGTCGCCGCTGAACGGGCGCTGCGCCGTCGCGATCTCGAACAGCGAGATGCCGAGCGCGTAGAGATCCGTGCGGCCGTCGATCTCGCGCCCGAGGATCTGCTCGGGCGGCATGTATTGCGGCGTGCCCTTCGCCTCGCTGCGCGCCTCGTCGCCGGTCTCCATGACCTTGCTGATCCCGAAGTCCATCAGCTTCACCGTGCCGTCGGCGGCGAGCAGCATGTTCGAGGGCTTCACATCCCTGTGTATGACGTTCTGGCGGTGCGCGTAGGCGAGCGCGTGACAAATCTCGCGCCCGATCTCGGCCACGCGCCGCGGCGGCAGCGGCTGCTTCTCGCTGGAGCCGCGCACGCGCATCACCTCGCGCACCGTGCGACCCTGCACGTACTCCATCACGATGCACGGCTCTCCGCCGAGCACCGCGACGTCGTAGATGTGGACGATGTTCGGGTGGTTCATCGCGGCTGCGGCGCGCGCCTCCGCGCGGAACATCTTCAGCGCCTCGGGGTTCGCGGCGAGCTCGTGCGGCAGGAACTTGATCGCGACCGGGCGCTCGAGCTCGCTGTCCCAGGCGAGCCGCACGATGCCCATGCCGCCGCGGCCGATCTCGTCGCGCAGCTCGTAGCGGGTCGACTCCGCCGGAACCGCCGTCGCCGAAGTGACTGGCGGGCGATCGCGCAGGCGCTCGAGGCGCGCTTCGACGTCGGCGTACTCTGCGTCGACCGCGGCGATCTTCTCGAGCGCGTCGATCGCGCCGGTGCCGTCGCCGAGTCTCTCGAGCGCGTTTGCCAGAGTCAGCAGTAGCTCGAGGTCGTCCTTCTCCGTCGGCCCGCTCACCGACAGCGCCTGCAGCCGTTCGCGCGCGCGGTCGATCAGCCCCTTCTCGAGGAAGATGCGCGCCAGCAGCCGCGACGAGGCGCGCGCGTCGGGCGAGGTCGGCGGAATGTGCTGCAGCGTGTCGATCGCGCGCTCGTACGAGCCGACCTCGTAGAAGGCGGCGCCCGCTTCGAGGTTCTTGCCCTCCTCGAGCGCGAGCTCCGCGGCGCGCATGCGATCGCCCGCGCGCTCCCAGGCGGCGCGCGCCTCTGTGATCTCGCCGGCCTTCTCGTGGCAGTCCGCGGCGCGCTCGAACGCGCCGGCGCGCGCGTAACACTCGGCGGCGCGCGAGAAGCGATTGATGCGCTCGAAGAGCTCGGCCGCCCGGCGCGAGTCACCCGCGTCGGCGAACGCACCGGCTGCGCGCTCGAGATCGCCGGCAGACTCGTACAGCTCGGCGGCGCGCTGCAGGACGCGCGGCTTGCGCCCGCGCGCTTCGAGCAGTGACTCGGCGGCCTCGATGCCGAGGCCCGCGCGCGCGAACAGCCGGGCGGCGCTCTCGGGGTCGGCGAGGCGCGCGTGGATGCGCGCCGCGCGCTCGAGCTCGCCGCCGCGCTCGAGCAGCTCGGCCGCCGCGCGCTCGTCGCCGAGAGTGAGCAGCGCCTCGCCGGCGTCGCGCCAGGCGCCGGCCGCTTCGAAATAGTGAGCGGCCTCCGCGTGGCGACCCATTTCTGCGTAGACCTTGGCTGCGCGGCCCGGCTGCTTCGCCTGGAGGAAGGTCCGCGCGAGCTTCGCCTTCGCGCCGGCGCGCTCGTAGAGCGGCAGCGCGCGCGCGTGCTGCTGGCGCTCGACCAGCAGGTCGGCCGCGCGCTCGATCTCACCCCGCGCGACCAGCTTCTGCACGTCGGCGTCGCCGCCGCTCGGCTGCGCCTCGCGCCGGTGGCGGCGGCGGATCAGTGAGGCGAGCAGCAGCGCGCCGCCCGCGCCGACGAGCGTCCCGGTCGCGAGCGGCTGCTCGCTGGGCAGCCGCAGCGCGAGCGCGACGAGCCAACTCGCGAGACTTGCGAAGCCCTCCAAGCGGCACCTCTTCCGGCGCAGAGGGGCCCTCACGCGAGGGTCGCCGCGCCATCTGCGTTTTCGGCGGAAGGCTGGACCGTGTTGAGACCGGCACACCGCTTTCGCGCGGCGTACCCTCGGGCGATGCCGGCAGCGCTCGACCCCGTGCACCGCGAGCTCGCGCGCTTCCTGCGCGCGCACGGCGTCCCGCGCGCGGTGCGCACGCTGGCGGCGGTGTCTGGCGGCTCCGACTCGCTGGCGCTGCTGCACGCGCTGCTCGCGCTCGGCCAGCGCGTCGGCGTCGCCCACGTGCACCACGGGCTGCGCGGCGCGGAGGCCGACCGCGAGCAGGAGTTCGTGGCGTCGCTGTGCCGGCAGCTCGGCGTTCCGTTTCACACGGAGCGCGTCGACGCGCGCACGCGCGACGGGCGCTCGCCCGAGGCGCGGGCTCGCGCGCTGCGCTACGAGGCGCTCGAGCGCATGCGCGTCGCAGGTGACTACGCGAGTCTCTTGACCGCGCACCAGCTCGACGACCAGGCCGAGACCGTGCTCTTGCGCGCGCTGCGCGGCAGCAGTCCAGCCGGGCTCGCCTCGATCCGGCCGAGCTTGGACGGCGGGCGCGTGCTGCGGCCGCTGCTGGGCTTGCGGCGCGCGGAGCTCGCGGAGTATCTCGCGCGGCGCGGTCTCGAGTTCGCGACTGACTCGAGCAACGCCGAGCGCGCAATTCCGCGCAACCGGCTGCGCGCGGAGGTCGTGCCGGTGCTCGAGGCGATCGCGCCGGCCGCCGTCGCCAATCTCGCGAAGCTGGCGGAGCTCGCCCGCGAAGCCGGCGATTCGGCGCAGGCGGGGCTCGAGGCTCTGCTCGAGCGCGCGCTCGAGCCGGGCGAGGGCGGTGTCTGGGTCGACACCGCCGCACTCTCCGCGCTCGACCCGGCGCTGTGTCGCCGCGCGCTCGCGCGGCTCGCGGTGCGGGCCGGTCTGGGCGAGCGCGTGTCGCGCGCGGAGCTCACCCGCATGGAGGCATTCCTGCGCGGGTCGCGAGCCGGGCAGAAGCTCTCGCTCGCCGGACGGCACGCCCTGTATCGGGACCGCGAGCGCTTCTGGCTCGGCCCCGGACCGGGCCCGCGCTTTCCGTCACCGGTCGCTCACAGTCTCGCCGCGGGACAGTCGCTCGAATTTCCCGAGCGAGGAATCCGTCTGTCGTGGCACGAACCCCCGTCGCTCCTGCCGGCTCCGGATCCCTTCTGTTTGCCTGTGCGCCGCAGCGACCACCTCCTGGTGCGCAGCGCGTGTGACGCAGATCGCGTCCACACGCGCGGCCGGGAGCGGCGGCTCAAGGACGTACTTGCCAGCGCCCGATGGTCGAAGTTGGAGCGCGCGCGGGCGCTGGTGATCGCGCGCGAAGGCGAGATCATCTGGATTCCAGGCCTGCTTCCGCTGCCCGCGGGGCGAGCGACTCAGCCGCCCGATGCCGAGATTCGCGCCGTGCGCCTTTCGAGGCCCGCTTGAACTTGTTAGATTGCGAGAGAATTCGCGTGCTTAGCCCGCCGCTGCGCCCGACGCCGGGCGTGCGAACGGAGGTGTGTTGAACCATCTCTACAAGAACCTGCTGACTCTGGCGACGGCCATGTTCGTGTTGCTGGCCATCTTCAGCCTGTTCGGGAACACGCAGCAGGAAGCGAACGAGGTCACCTACTCCGAATTCATCTCGCGACTCGAGTCGGGCGACGTCGCCGAGATCATCGTGAAGGGCGAGCACATCGACGGGAAGCTCAGCGACAACACGAGCTTCACCACCAACGGTCCCACCGACGGTGAGCGCTTCCAGAAGCTGCTGCGCAAGCACGAGGTGAAGACGACTTACAAGCAGCCGGATGACACAGGAATGTGGCAGTCGCTGCTGCTGTCCTGGCTGCCGATCCTGCTGTTCACGGGTCTCTGGTTCCTGCTCTTCCGCCAGCTCCAGTCGGGCGGCGGCAAGGCGATGAGCTTCGGCAAGTCGCGCGCGAAGCTGCTCTCGGAGAATCAGCAGCGAGTCACGTTCGCGGACGTCGCGGGCATCGAGGAGGCCAAGGCCGAGCTCGAGGAGATCGTCGCGTTCCTGCGCGATCCGAAGAAGTTCACGCGCCTCGGCGGGCGGATTCCCAAGGGCGTGCTGCTGATCGGGCCGCCGGGCACCGGCAAGACCCTGCTCGCGCGGGCGATCGCCGGCGAGGCCGGAGTTCCGTTCTTCTCGATCTCGGGCTCGGACTTCGTCGAGATGTTCGTCGGCGTCGGCGCGAGCCGCGTGCGCGACCTCTTCGGCCAGGGCAAGAAGAACGCGCCGTGCATCATCTTCATCGACGAGATCGACGCCGTCGGCCGCCACCGCGGCGCCGGCCTCGGCGGCGGTCACGACGAGCGCGAGCAGACGCTCAACCAGCTGCTGGTCGAGATGGACGGCTTCGAGTCGAACGAGGGCGTGATCATCATCGCGGCCACCAACCGGCCCGACGTGCTCGACCCGGCGATGCTGCGCCCGGGTCGCTTCGACCGCCACGTCACCGTGAGTCGCCCCGACCTGCGCGGCCGCGAGGCGATCCTGCGCGTGCACGTGCGGCGGGTGCTGCTGGCGACGGACGTGAACCTGTCGGTGATCGCGCGCGGCACACCCGGCTTCGCGGGCGCCGACCTCGAGAACCTGGTGAACGAGGCCGCGCTGCTCGCCGCGCGGCGCGACGGTGAGTCGGTGGCGATGCGGGACTTCGAGCTCGCGAAGGAAAAGGTGATGATGGGCGCCGAGCGGCGCAGCCTGATCCTGTCCGAGAAGGAGCGCCGCATCACCGCGTTCCACGAAGCGGGTCACGCGCTGATCGCGATGCTCGAAGAGCACAGCGATCCGGTCCACAAGGTCACGATCATCCCGCGCGGCGGCGCGCTGGGAGTCACCCTGACTCTGCCTGTCGAGGACCGCTACTGCGTCTCGAAGGACGAATTGCTCGCGACCATCACGCGGGCCATGGGCGGGCGCGCGGCCGAGGAGCTGGTCTTCGAGCACTTCTCGACCGGCGCTTCGAACGATCTCGAGCAGGCGACCAAGATCGCGCGCGACATGGTGTGCAGCTACGGCATGAGCGACAAGCTCGGGCCGGTGACTCTCTCCGACGATCACAACCCGGTGTTCATCGGGCGCGAGTTCGGCTCCGCGCCGAAGCACAGCCCGGACAAGGCGCGCCAGATCGACGACGAGGTCTACGCGATCCTGTCGGACCGCTACGCGCGCGCGAAGCAGATGCTGATCGAGCGGCGCGAGGTGCTCGACAAGATCGCGCATGCACTGCTCGAGCGAGAGACACTGGAAGAGAGCGACCTGCGGCTGCTGCTCGACGGGCGCGAGCTGCCGGCGCTGCCCGAGCCGCAGCGCGGCACGTCCAGCGTCCCCGCGCGCGCGGCGAGCGAGCCGGAAGGTTCGCGGCGCCGATTCGGCGAGAAACCCGTTCCCGACCCCGAGCCGGTTCCAGGCTGAGAGTATGTCGGCCCCGCGGCCGGACACGCTCGCGCGGGCACCGGGCGCGGCGAGCGCCGGGACGCGCGTGCTCGTGGTCGGCGTCGTGAACGCCACTCCCGACTCGTTCTACGACGGCGGGCGCTACGCGACGAGCGAGCGGGCGATCGCGCACGGCCTCGAGCTCGCCGCGGACGGCGCCGACTGGCTCGACGTGGGCGGTGAGTCGACGCGCCCGGGTGCGCAGTCCGTCGCCGCCGGCGAGGAGCTCGCGCGGGTGTTGCCCGTGATCGAGGGACTCGCGAAGCACTGCGCGCTCCCGATCTCGATCGACACGCGGCGCGCCGAAGTCGCGGACGCGGCGCTCGCGCGCGGCGCGCGCATCGTGAACGCGGTCGCCGGGCTGCGCGACCCCGAGCTCGCGGAGATCTGCGCGGCGCGCGGCGCGGCGCTCGTGATCAACCACATGCGCGGCGAGCCCGCCACCATGCAGCGCGCGCCGGCCTACGGCGACGTGGTGCGCGAGGTCGCGCGCGAGCTGCTCGCGGACGCGGAGCGCGCCGAACGCGCGGGCGTCCCGCGCGAGAGCATCTGGCTCGATCCGGGAATCGGCTTCGGCAAGCGCGCGCGCGAGCACAGCGTGACTCTGATCGCTCGGCTCGAGGAGCTCGTGGCGCTGGGCTACCCGGTGCTGGTCGGCCCGTCGCGCAAGGGCTTCCTCGGCGCACTCACCGGCGCGCCGGTGGCGGCGCGCTTGCCCGGCTCACTGGCGGCCGCCACCGCCTGCGTGCTCGCCGGCGCGCGGGCGCTGCGCATGCACGACGTGGCGGCGGCGCGCCAAGCGCTCGACGTCGCCGCGGCGATCCGCGACTCACGGGCGGGCCGGCCGTGATTCAGGTCGTCTACGCGTGGCTGATCGACCGCTGGCAGACGTTCTCCGAGAACTTCCAGCCCGTGCGAGACACGCTCGACATCCTGGTGGTCGCCTGGGTCGTGTACTGGCTCTTGATGCGCATCAAGGGAACGCGCGCCGCCCAGATGGCGCTCGGTCTCCTGATCCTGGTCCTGGCCTGGCGACTCTCCAGCCTGCTCGAGCTCGCGACCATGAGCTTCCTGCTGGACAACTTCCTGTCGTCCGGCTTGCTCATCTTGATCGTGATCTTCCAGTCGGACATCCGGCGCGCACTGACTCGCGTGGGGCGCGGCGTGTTCGGCTCGACGCGCACGCAGGAGGCGCACACGATCGAGGAGATCGTGCGCGCGTGTCAGGCGCTGGCGCAGCGCCGGGTCGGCGCACTGGTGGCGATCGAGCGCGAAGTGCATCTGGACGAGTTCGTGGAGCAGGGCACGCCGCTCGACGCCGAGCTCACGCGCGATCTCTTGATCTCGATCTTCCTGCCGTACTCGCCGCTGCACGACGGTGCCGTGGTCGTGCGGCGCGACCGGATCGCGACCGCAGGCTGCATCCTGCCGCTCGCGATGCGCGCGACCTTGAACGGCTCGCTCGGCACGCGGCACCGCGCGGCCGTGGGAGTCACCGAGGAGACCGACGCGCTGGTGGTCGTGGTCTCCGAGGAGACGGGCAAGATCTCGCTCGTGGCGGCCGGCGAGATCCGCGAGGACCTCGACGGGCCGCACTTGCGGCAGGCGCTGCTCGAGCTGAGCGGCGGCGCGCGCGACGCGGAGGCCGAAGCGCCGGACGGCGTGAAGGACACGCGCGTCGCCGAGGTCCAGTAGCGGTGCGCATCTTCGACAACCTGCTCTACAAGGTCGTCTCGCTGCTGATCGCCTGCGTGCTGTGGGCTGCGGCGCAGGGAGTCACAGATGTCGAGCAGAGCCTCGACCTGCCGATCGCGGTCGAGAAGGTGCCGGACAACCTCGTGGTCGTGGACGAGTCGGCGCACGAGATCAACCTGCGCCTGGTCGGCAGCCGCGCGGCGCTGCGCCAGGCGGCAAAGACCCTGCAACACTACACGGTGTCGCTCGAGGGCGCGAAGCCGGGCGAGGCGCGCCTCTCGGTGAGTCGCGAGGAGCTGAGCGTGCCGCGCGGCGCGCGCGTCGCGGCCCGTTCACCGTCGACGCTCGTGTACACGCTCGAGACGGTGGTGAGCAAGACCGTCCCGGTGCGCGCCGACCTCGCGGGCGAGCTCCCGCCCGGCTTCAAGCTGGTGCGCGTGTCGCTCGAGCCGAAGGAGATCGCGATCATCGGCGCCAAGAGCTCGGTGCGGAACATCCGCGAAGTCGTCACCGACCGCATCGAGCTCGCGCGGCTGCGCGAGACCGCGGTGCTGGAGAGCTCGGTCGCTTTGGGCTATCCGCACGTTTGGCGCAAGGATCCGGACGCCGGGCCGATCCGAGTGAGTGTCGAGATCGAGCCGCGCTCCGGCTCGGGCGGATGAGGCGCGTGTGAGCAGTCGCAGGAAGCTGTTCGGGACCGACGGAATTCGCGGCCGCGCGAACGTCCACCCGATGACCGGCGAAGTCATGATGCAGCTCGGGCGCGCGCTCGCGCTCGTGTTCCGGCTCGGGCCGCGCGGGGCGGGCGCGCCGCGCGTGCTGATCGGGAAGGACACACGCCTCTCGGGCTACATGCTCGAGGACGCGCTGGCGGCGGGTCTCTGCTCGATGGGCGTGGACGTGCTGCAGGTGGGCCCGATCCCGACGCCGGGTCTCGCGTTCCTGACCGTCGACATGCGCTGCGACGCGGGCGCGATGATCTCGGCCTCGCACAACCCGTTCGAGGACAACGGCGTCAAGATCTTCTCGCGCGACGGCTTCAAGCTGCCGGACGAGACCGAGGCGCGCATCGAAGAGCTCATGGGCTCGGGCGAGCTCGAGCGCGACCGGCCGGTCGGGGCCGACCTCGGCCGCGCGCGGCGAATCGACGACGCGTCGGGTCGTTACATCGTGTTCCTCAAGAAGACCTTTCCGCGCGATCTGACCCTGGACGGACTCCGCATCGCGATCGACTGCGCGAACGGCGCCGCCTACAAGGTCGCGCCCACGGTGATCGAGGAGCTCGGTGGCGAGGTGATCGCGGTCGGCAACCGGCCCGACGGCACCAACATCAACGAGGCTTGCGGCGCGAATCACCCGGAGCAGATCGCGGCGACCGTGCGGCAGTATCGCGCCGACCTCGGGATTGCGGTCGACGGCGACGCCGACCGGGTGATTCTGGTCGACGAGAACGGCGACGTTCTCGACGGCGACCAGATCCTGGCGCTGTCGGCGCTCGACCTGCAGAAGCGCGGCGCGTTGGCGCGCGACGCGGTGGTCGCCACGGTGATGAGCAATCTCGGTCTCGAGCGCGCCCTCGCCAAGCGAAAGATCGGGCTGGTGCGCGCCGACGTCGGCGACCGCTACGTGGTCGAGGCGATGTTGCGCGAGAAGATCAACCTGGGCGGCGAGTCGTCGGGTCACGTCGTCTTCCTCGACCACAATACGACCGGCGACGGCATGCTGACGGCGCTGCAGGTGCTCGCGATCCTGCGCCGCGAGGAGCGGCCGCTCTCGGAGCTCGCGCGCGTGATGCAGCGCACCCCGCAGGTGCTGAAGAGCGTGCGGGTGCGCAGCAAGACCCCGTTCGAGGAGATTCCCGGCCTCGCGGGCGCGCTCGCCGCCGCGAACGACTCACTGCGCGGCAACGGCCGCGTGCACCTGCGCTACTCGGGAACCGAGTCACTGGCCCGCGTGATGCTCGAGGGCGACGATCAGGCGCAGATCGAGTCGCTGGCCGACGAGCTCTGCGGCGTGATCCGCAAAGCGATCGGAGAGGCCGGAAAATGAGCGAACGCCGTCTCGTCGTGAACGTCGACCACGTGGCCACGCTGCGCCAGGCGCGGCGCGGGCTCGAGCCCGACCCCGTGACCGCGGCGGCGCTCGCGCTGCTCGGCGGCGCGGACGGCGTCGTCGTTCACCTGCGCGAGGACCGGCGCCACATCCAGGACCGCGACGTCCGACTGCTGAGACAGACGGTGCACGCGCTGTTCTGTCTGGAGATGGCGGCGACGCAGGATATGCTCAAGGTCGCGCTCGAGGTGCGGCCGAGCTCCGTGACGCTGGTGCCGGAGCGCCGCGAGGAGCTGACCACCGAGGGCGGGCTCGACGTGCAGAGTCACATCGGCGAGGTCGGCGAGATCGTGCGGGCGCTCGGCGACGGCGGCGTGCGCAGCTGCCTCTTCGTCGATCCGGACCTCGAGCAGATCAAGGCCGCGCACCGGGTCGGCGCGCGCGCCGTCGAGATCCACACGGGCCGCTTCGCCGAGCGCGGCCCCGATCACGAGGACGAGGTGCGCCGGATCGAGGACGCGATTCGGCTCGCGGCGAAGCTGCGACTCGAGATCGGCGTCGGTCACGGCCTCGACTACCGCAACGTCGCCCGACTCGCGCGGATCGGTGAGATCGAGGAGTTCTCGATCGGGCACGCGATCGTGGCGCGTGGGATCTTCGTCGGCATCGAGCGCGCCGTGCGCGAGATGAAGGCGCTTGTCGGCCGCGCTTAGCGGCGTCGGCCTCGCGCTGGTCGAGGTGCCGCGCTTTCGCGCGCTGCTCGAGCGCCGCGGCGACGCCTTCGCGGCGCGCGTGTTCTCGCAGGGTGAGCTCGCGTACGCGCGCGGGAAACGCGCCGGCTGGCAGAATCTCGCGGCGCGCTTCGCCGCGAAGCTCGCGGGTCGCGCCGCGCTGCGCGCGCCGCTCGGCCGTGGCGTGGCGCTGGCGGGGCTCGAGGTCACGCGCCTGCGCAGCGGCGCGCCCGTGCTCGCGCTGACGGCGCGCGCGGGGATCGACGAGTCGTTCGCGTTCCAGCTCTCGCTGACCCACGACGCCGACTTCGCGCTCGCCAGCGTCTTCGTCGAGGCCGCCGAGTGACTCGCGCCGGGCCCGGCGCGCACGGCTGGCCGTGTCCGACCGGCGCGGAGATGCGCGCGATCGACGGCGACGCGATCTCGCGCCTGGGAATTCCCGGCCGCACGCTGATGGAGGCGGCGGGCCGCGCGGTCGCGGAGGCAGTCGCCCGGTACTTCCCTGAGAAGCGGCGGCCGCTGGTCGCCTGCGGCTCCGGGAACAACGGCGGCGATGGCTACGTCGCCGCGCGCGCGCTCGCGGAGCAGCGCCGCGGCGTGCAACCGCGCGTGCTCGAGGTCGCGCGCCCGGACCGGCAGAGCCCGGAGTCGAAGGCCAACCGGGATCTGCTCGCGGCGGCGCAGATCGAGCTCGCGACTGCGCGCGACGAGGCGTCGCTGCGCGCCGCGCTGTCCGGCTGTGACCTGATCGTCGACTCCGTGTTCGGCGTCGGACTGACCCGGCCGGTCGAGGGAGAAGCGGCGCTGCTGCTGCGCGCGCTGGCAGAGAGCGGGCTGCCGATCGTCTCGGTCGATCTCCCGTCCGGGATCTCGAGCGACACCGGCGCGCCGCTCGGCTTCGCGCTGGAACCAGAGCTGATCGTCACGCTGGGGCTGCCGAAGCTCGGCCTCGCCCTGCAGCCGAGCGCCGCGCGCGTGGTCGTCGCGGACATCGGGCTGCCCTTGGAGTCGATCGCGCGCGCCGGCGTGCGCCAGCACCAGCTGACCCGGCGCGCCGCGCAGCAGCTCCAGCCGCCGCGTCCCCTGGCGAGTCACAAGGGCACGTTCGGCCACGTTCTGGTGGTGGGAGGCGCACTCGGCAAGACGGGCGCCGCGCTGCTCAGCGCTCACGGCGCGCTGCGCGCGGGGGTCGGCCTGGTGACGATCGCGGCGCCGCGCTCGCTGGTGCCGATCTTCGCGAGCCAGCTCGCTGAAGTCATGTGCGCCGTGCTCGACGACGGCGGATCGGGCGAGCTCGTCGCCGCGCACGCGGCGCCGCTGCTCCGCGAGGCGGCGGCGCGCGACGCCCTGGTCGTCGGGCCCGGGCTCGGTCAGGCCGAGGGCGCGGCTGCCCTGGCGCGCGAGCTCGCGACACACGCCGGCGTCGCGGCGGTCGTCGACGCCGACGCTTTGAACGCGTTCGCCGGCGCGCCAGAGGCGCTGCGCAGCCAGCTCCCACGCGTGCTGACTCCGCACCCCGGAGAGGCGGCGCGCCTGCTCGGGTCGAGCACCGCTGCCGTGCAGGCCGACCGCGCCGCCGCTGCGCGCTCGCTCGCCGAGCGCTCCGGGGCAGTCGTCGTGCTGAAGGGCGCGCGCAGCGTCGTCGCGGCACCGGACGGCGAGCTCTCGATCAATTCGACCGGCGGGCCGGGGCTCGCGGCGGGGGGCTCGGGCGACGTGCTCGCCGGAGTCATCGCCGCGCTGCTCGCGCGCGGCTCATCGGCGTGGGACGCCGCCCGGCTCGGCGCCTATCTGCACGGGCTTGCTGGCGACCTCGGCCCGAGTCAGGGCGGGCTCGCCTCCGAGCTCGCAGCCCACTTGCAGGCCGCCTGGCAGAGTCTCTCGGCCGCTGGAGCTGCGGATGAACCCGGCCCACTGCATCCGCTCGCGTAGCGCCGAAGAGACTCAGGCACTCGGCCGGGCGCTCGGCGAGCTGCTGCGCGCGGGCGACGTCGTCCTGCTGTCCGGCGCGCTGGGCGCCGGCAAGACCTGCCTGGTGCAGGGCCTCGCGCGCGGGCTCGGCGTCCCGCCCGGAGTCGCGGTCACCAGCCCTACATTCGTGCTCGCCGCCGAGTACCCTGGCCGCGCCTGGCTGAGACACGCGGACTTCTATCGGGTAGAAAGCTACGCTCGCCTGCTCGACGCGGGATTCGACGACCTCGCGAGCCCCGACGGGGTGCTGGTCGTCGAGTGGCCCGAGCGCTTTCCCGACGCGCTCCCGGCCGAGCGCCTCGAGCTGCGCATCGGCGCGGATGCGCAGACGGGGGAGCGCGAGATCCACGTCGAGGCGCGCGGGGAGCGCGCGCGGGAGCTGCTGAAGGAACTCGAGTCGCGATGGCGCTGATCGTCCAAAAGTACGGAGGCACCTCGGTCGCGGGCGCGGAGCGCATCCGGAACGTCGCGCGCCGCGTGGTCGACACCCAGAAGCGCGGCAACTCCGTGGTCGTGGTGGTCTCGGCGATGGCGGGAGTCACCGACCAGCTGGTCGCGCTGGCGCACGAGATCTCGGCGAGCCCCGATCCCCGCGAGTACGACATGCTGGTCTCCACCGGCGAGCAGCAGACGATCGCTCTGCTCGCGATGGCGATCCAAGGTCTGGGCGTGCGCGCGCGCAGCTTCACCAGCGCCCAGGTGAAGGTCTACACCGACGACGACCACGCGCGCGCGCGCATCCACCGCATCGACACCTCGCGCATTCGCGAGGAGCTCGCGAGCGACGGCATCGTCGTGCTGCCGGGCTTCCAGGGAGTCACCGACGAGGGCGACATCACGACGCTGGGCCGCGGCGGCTCCGACACGAGCGCGGTCGCGGTCGCCGCGGCGCTCGGCGCCGACGTCTGCGAGATCCTGACCGACGTGACCGGCGTCTTCACCAGCGATCCGCGCATCGTGCCCAACGCGCGCAAGCTGGCGCGGATCTCGTACGACGAGATGCTCGAGATGGCGAGTCTCGGCTCGAAGGTGCTGCAGATCCGTTCGGTGAAGTTCGGCAAGCAGTTTCGCGTTCCGATTCACGTGCGCAGCACCTTCAGCGATGAGGAGGGCACCTGGGTGGTTCCCGAGAGCGAGATCATGGAGCGCCTGGTCGTCTCGGGCGTGACTTACAATCGCGCCGAAGCGAAGGTCACGATCTTCGGCGTGCCCGACGTGCCGGGAATCGCGGCGAAGATCTTCGTGCCGCTCTCCGATTCGGGCATCGTGGTCGACATGATCGTGCAGAACGTCTCGACCGAGGGTCACACCGACATGACCTTCACCGTCGCGCGCGGCGACATGAAGCGCGCGCTCGTGCTGGTCGAGAAGGTCGCGCGCGAGCTCGGCGCCGCCGGCGTGAAGTCCGACAGCGGAATCGCGAAGGTTTCGGTCGTCGGGCTCGGCATGAAGGACCACGCCGGCGTCGCCGGCAAGATGTTCTCGGTGCTCTCGAGTCACAACATCAACATCCAGATGATCAACACGTCGGAGATCAAGATCTCGGTGGTGATCGACGAGAAGTTCACCGAGCTCGCGTGCCGCGCGCTGCACGACGCGTTCGAGCTGGGCGAGACGGCCGCGGAGCCCGAGGAGGCCTGAGCCCGTGGCGCCGCAGGTGCCGGAGACGCATCTCGCGCGCGCCGCCGTCTGGGGCGCCCTGCTGGCGGCGGCGCTCGGCTTCAGCATCGCGCCGGCCGCGCCCGGCCGCATCGCGCTCGTCGCCGACACCGGACAGTGTCGGCTCGACTCGGCGCTCGCCGGACTCCCCGCGTGCGACTGCGCGCGCACGCCGCTCGCGCTGCGCGAGGTGCTCGGCCTGCCCGCGCCGCTGAACTCGCTCACCGGGCAGGAGCTCGAGCGCACTCCCGGATTCGGGCCCGTGCGCGCAGCGGCGATCGCGCGCGAGCGGACCGCGCGCGGACCCTTCCACTCACTCGACGAGCTCGCGGCGCGCGTGCCCGGAATCGGAGCCAAGACGGTCGACCGGATCCGGCCCCGCTATTTTGTCGCGGGACCGGATCCGGCCTGTGGGGGGAGTAGGGGGGAGTAGGGAGAGTCGGGAGACTGGGAGAATGAGTCGAGGCGTCTCTCGGGTCCCGGCCGGTCAGCAAGGAGGGAGGCGACTGGGCACCGTTGAGACTCGCGCGGGGGATTGAGCAAGCCCCGTGCCGCCCGCGGCGACGCCCCCGGAATCGCCCGGACGGGGGGTGAGAAGTCCGGGTGAGAGATGCGGAAGTGCGGCTCCACCCAGGGGAGAACCGCTAGTCTTCCGGCCGCCGATGAAGCCGATCTACCTCGACCACAACGCCAGCGCGCCGCTGCGGCCGGAGGCGCTGCACGCGCTCGCCGAGGCTTCTGCGCAGCTCTTCGGCAATCCGTCCAGCGCGCACGCGTTCGGCGCGGACGCGCGCGCCGCGCTCTCTCGCGCGCGCAAGCAGGTGGCAAGTCTGGCGGGAGTCGCTCCCGACGCGCTGGTCTTCACCAGCGGAGCCACCGAGTCGAACAACACCGTGCTGCGTCAGGTGCCGAGTGGGGCGGCCGTGGTCACTTCGGCGACCGAGCACCCCTCCGTTCTCGAGGAGGTCGCGGCGCTGCGCGCGCGCGGCGTGCGCGTCCGGGTGCTGGGGGTCGCGCGCGTTGGCGGGCTCGACCCCGCGCGCTTCGCGAGCGCGCTGACGACCGAGTGCGCGCTGGCGAGCGTGCAGTGGGCGAATTCCGAGACGGGAGTCATTCAGCCGATCGCCGAGCTCGCGCGCGCGGCGGCAGCGCGCGGCGTTCCGTTCCACTGCGACGCTGCGCAGGCGCTCGGCAAGCTGCCGCTCGAGCTGCGCGCGCTCCCGATCGACTACGCATCTCTCTCCGCCCACAAGCTCGGCGGACCGAAGGGCGTCGGCGCGCTCTGCGTCCGGCCGGGCGCGGCGCTCGCGCCGTTCTTCCGCGGCGGAGGGCAGGAGCGGGGCCGGCGCGCGGGAACCGAGAACGTGCCCGCGATCGCGGCCTTCGGCGCCGCCTGCGCTGCTGGGCTGCGCGAGCTCGCGCTGAGCGCCGAGAGACTCGCCGCGCTGCGCGACTCGCTGTGGAGCGGGATCGCGCGCGCGATTCCGGACGCCGCGCGGACCGGCAGCGCAGAGCACGTCCTCCCGCACGTGCTCGACGTCTCGTTCGCGGGCGCGTCTGGGGAGGCGCTCGTCGAGGCGCTCGACCTCGAGGGCATCGCGGTCTCGACCGGCGCGGCGTGTCACTCCGGCTCGACCGAGCCGTCGCCGGTGCTGCGCGCGATGGGCGTCTCGGACGAGCTCGCGCGCTCGGCGCTGCGCTTCAGCCTCGGGCCGAGCAACGACCGAGCCGAGATCGAGCGCGTGCTCGAGCGCCTGCGCGAGATCGTCGCGCGCGTGCGCCGCGCGAGGGCCGCATGAGCGCGCGCTGGCTGGTCGCGATGAGCGGCGGCGTCGACTCGTCGGTTGCGGCCGCGCTGATCGCGCGCGCGGGTCACGAGGTGGTGGGCGTGACGATGGATCTGGGCCAGGGACTCGACGCGACTGCCGCGCCCGCCGCGACGAAGCGCTGTTG
The DNA here is from genome assembly GCA_044450765.1 of Myxococcota bacterium. Classification (GTDB taxonomy): domain Bacteria; phylum Myxococcota_A; class UBA9160; order SZUA-336; family SZUA-336; genus VGRW01. Next base: position 16,879 of record JBIOJK010000052.1, read on the forward strand.
CGGCCTGCCCGACGCGGAAGATGCGCGCGAGGTCGCGCGCAGCCTCGGGATCCGCCACTACACGGCGAACTACCGCGAGCGCTTCCGCGAGGCGGTGATCGAGCCGTTCGTCGCAGACTACGCGGCTGGGCGCACGCCGATCCCGTGCGTCGCGTGCAACCGCGTGCTCAAGTTCGACCTCCTGATGCGGCGCGCCGACGCGCTCGGCGCCGTCGGCGTCGCGACGGGTCACTACGCGCGCATCGCGCCCACCGCGGACGGCGAGCTCGGCGTGTTCCGGCCGCGCGACCGCGCCAAGGACCAGACCTACTTCCTGTTCGATTTGCCGCGCGCCGCGCTACACCGAATTGCGTTCCCGCTCGGCGAGCTCGAGAAGGGCGAAGTGCGCGCGCTCGCGCGCGAGCTCGGGCTGCCCACTGCCGACAAGCCCGAGAGTCAGGGCATCTGCTTCGTGCCCGATGGCGACGTGCGCGGCGCGCTCGCGCGGCTGTCGCCCGAGCAGCCGCGTGTCTCGGGCCCGATCGCGACCCGAGACGGCGTCCTGCTCGGCCAGCACTCCGGCGCCGCGGGCTACACGCCGGGCCAGCGCCGCGGGCTCGGCCTCGCGGGCGGGCCGTGGTACGTGGCCGAGGTGCGAGCGGGCGAGAACGCGCTGGTCGTGGCGCGCGCGGACGAGCTGCACGCGCGCGAGGTGCGCATCGAGCGCGCGACCTGGCACGACGGCGCGCCGCCGAGCGAGCCGGTGCGCGCGGCCGTGCGCTACCGACACCGTTCGGTGTCGGCGCGGGTGCGCGCGGCCGCCGGCGGCGCCGCGACGCTGTGTTTCGACGAGCCGGTCTGGGCGCCCGCTCCCGGTCAGGCCGCGGTCGTCTACGACGCGGCCGACGAGCGCCTGCTCGGCGGGGGATGGATCGCTGCCGCCGGCTGACGAGGGCTCCGCTGCCGATCTCGAGGCGTTCGGCGCGCGCCTCGGGCACCGCTTCGCTCGCCCTGAGCTGCTGGAGCAGGCGCTGACTCACTCGTCGCGCGCCCACGAAGTCGGCGATCGCGACGCCGGCAACGAGCGGCTCGAGTTTCTCGGCGACGCCGTGCTCGGCCTGGTCGTCGCCGAGCGGCTCATGCGCGCGCACCCCCACGCGGACGAGGGCGAGCTCACGCAGGCGCGCGCGGAGGCCGTGAACGAGCAGGCGCTGGCGGAGCGCGCGCGCGCGCTCGGGCTCGACGCGCTCGTGCGGCTGAGCCGCGGCGAGCGGCGCCAGGGCGGTCGCGCCAAGGACTCGATCCTCGCGAACGCCTTCGAGGCGCTGCTCGGCGCGCTGTATCTCGACGGGGGTCTCGAGGTCGCGCGCGCCTTTCTCGCGCGCGAGCTCGGCCCGGCACTCGTGGCCCGCGACAAGCGCGAGCGCGATCCCAAGACCGCCCTCCAGGAGCTGCTGCAGGCCGCCGGCCGCGAGCCGCCGCGCTACGCGACGGTCGCGCAGACCGGCCCGCCACACGCGCGCCAGTTCTCGGTCGAGGTTCGCGCTGGCGACGCGCTGCTCGGTGTCGGCTCCGGCAGCTCGAAGCGCTTGGCCGAGCAGGCCGCTGCGCGTGAAGCCCTCGCCGCGCTGCCGCGCGTCGAGCCGGCGGAGCGACGGGAGAAACTGCCCTAAGCGCGCGAGAGACTTGAGACTTCTCAGATTGACGCAGCGCAGAAGCTTCGTGTACCGTGCGGCGTCTGCCGCCCGTTCGGGGTCCGGGCGAGCCGAGTCGTGCGCCCCCGGACCCGCGCCACCGGATTCGCCCCGGAACGACTTCACCAAAACCCCACGTCAGCTCACTCGGAGGGAAGCCAAGCCATGACGGACGTAGTGATTTCCAGCGCCTGCCGGACGCCGATCGGTGCATTCCAGGGCGCGCTCTCGAGCCTCTCGGCCTCCGAGCTCGGCGCGATCGCGGTGCGCGAAGCGGTGAAGCGAGCGGGCGTCGACCCGGCTCACGTCGAGCGCGCGTTCATCGGCAACGTGCTGTCCGCGGGCATGGGCCAGGCGCCCGCGCGCCAGGCCGTGATCAAGGCGGGTTTGCCGGTGAGCGTGGGCGCAGTCACTGTGAACAAGGTGTGCGGCTCGGGCCTGCAGGCGGTGATGTTCGCGCGCCGCGACATTCTGATCGGCGACGCGGGGGTCGTGGTCGCGGGCGGCATGGAGAGCATGACCAACGCGCCGTACGTGCTGCCCCAGGCGCGCAGCGGCTACCGCATGGGCAACGGCCAGATCGTCGACACGATGATCAACGACGGTCTCTGGGACCCGTACAAGAACATGCACATGGGCAACTGCGGCGACATGGTCGCGCTGAAGTACGGGTTCACCCGCGAGGCGCAGGACGCGTTCGCGGCCGAGTCGTACCGGCGCGCGCGCGCGGCGCAGGCCAGCGGCAAGTTCAAGACCGAGATCGTCCCCGTCGAGATCGCCTCGAAGAAGGGCTCCGTCGTCGTCGACCAGGACGAAGAGCCGGGCAAGGGCGATCCGTCGAAGTTCGCGGGCCTGCGGCCGGCGTTCGGCAAGGACGGCACGGTGACTGCGGCGAACGCGTCGTCGATCAACGACGGCGCCGCCGCGCTCGTGATCGCGAGCGGCGCGCGCGCGGCCGAGCTCAAGATGCCGGTGCTGGCGAAGATCGTCGCGGACGCGAGCGCGGCGGTGGAGCCCGAGTGGTTCACGATCGCGCCGGTCCACGCGCTGGCGTCGCTCTACAAGAAGACCGGCACGAAGCCGCGCGACTGGGATCTGTACGAGATCAACGAAGCGTTCTCGGGAGTCACCATGGCGGCGGCCAAGGAGCACGGCCTCGATCCCGAGACGGTGAACGTGCACGGCGGCGCCGTGTCACTCGGCCACCCGATCGGCTGCTCTGGCGCGCGCGTGCTCGTGACTCTCCTTCACGCGCTCAAGGACCGCGGCAAGAAGCGCGGCATCGCGACGCTCTGCATCGGCGGCGGCGAGGCGGTGGCGCTGGCGGTGGAGCTGGTCTGATGAAGACGCTCGGCATCCTCGGTACCGGCACGATGGGCGCGGGCATCGCGCAGATTGCGGCGCAGTCGGGTTACTCGGTGCTGTTCTGGAACCGGAAGCCGGCCTCCGTCGAGAAGGGCGTCGGCTCGCTGAAGAAGGGTCTCGGCCGGCTGCTCCAGAAGGAGCGCATCTCGCAGGCCGACCACGATGCGGCGCTCGCGCGCGTGCGCGGCGCCTCGGCGCTCGAGGACCTGAAGGCAGCGGACATCCTGATCGAGGCCGTTCCCGAGGAGCTCGAGGTCAAGCGAGAGCTCTACGAGCGGCTGAACGGGATCTGCGGCGCGGATGCGATCTTCGCGACCAACACCTCGTCGCTGTCGATCACCGCTCTCTCTGCGCTCTCGGGCCGGCCCGCGAAGTTCGTCGGCATGCACTTCTTCAATCCGGTACCGGCGATGAAGCTGGTCGAGATCGTGCGCGGGCTCGAGACGTCGGACGCGACCGCCGAGGCAGTCACGGAGCTCGCCACCAAGCTCGACAAGGTGGCCGTGCCGGTGCGCGACATGCCGGGTTTCGTCGTGAACCGCGTCGTGATGCCGATGATCAACGAGGCGGCGACCGCGCTGCAGCAGGGCGTGGCCGACGCGCGCTCGATCGACGAGTGCATGAAGCTCGGCTGCAATCACCCGATGGGCCCGCTCGCGCTCGCCGACCTCGTCGGCCTGGACGTGGTCTGGGCGATCCTCGACTCACTCCATCGCGAGTTCGGGCAGTCGCACCACAAACCCTGCCTCGAGATCACCAAACGCGTCGAGGCGGGCCACCTCGGCGTGAAGACCAAGCGCGGCTTCTACACGTACTGAGCATGGGTAGGGTGCCCATGCGATCATCGGGCAGCATGGATAGAGCCCGCACGCGATCATCGGGCCGCGGCTAAAGTCACCCGAATGGACGGCGCCGGCATCAGGGGGAAGCTGGAGCGCATCCGCAAAGGCGGCGCGCCCGCGGCGCACGAGAAGCTCGCCGCCGAGGGTAAGCTCTTCGCGCGCGCGCGCATTGCGCGTCTGTGCGACGCGGATTCGTTCGTCGAAGACGCCGTCTTCGCGAACGCGAAGGCGCCGGACCTGCCGGCTGATGGCGTCGTCACGGGGATCGGCCGCGTCGATGGGCGGCCGGTTTGCGTGATGGCGAATGACTCGACCGTGAAGGCCGGCTCCTGGGGCAAGCGCACGGTCGAGAAGATCATCCGCATTCAGGAGACCGCCGAGCGGGTGCGCGCGCCGCTCGTCTATCTCGTCGACTCCGCCGGCGCGCGGATCACGGACCAGATCGAGATGTTCCCGGGCCGGCGCGGCGCGGGGCGCATCTTCTTCAACCAAGTGCGCCTCTCGGGCTTCGTTCCGCAGGTGTGCTGTCTGTTCGGGCCGTCCGCGGCCGGCGGCGCCTACATTCCCGCCTTCTGCGATCTCGTGTTCATGGTCGAGGGCACCGCGAGCATGTATCTGGGCTCGCCGCGCATGGCCGAGATGGTGATCGGCGAGAAGACCACGCTCGAGGAGATGGGCGGGGCACGCATGCACTGCTCGGTGTCGGGCTGCGGCGACTCACTCTGCAAGACCGAGGACGAGGCGCTCGAGGGAGCGCGCGCCTACCTGTCGTATCTGCCGTCGGTCTGCGGCGGCCCGCTTCCGGAGCGCGCGGGCTCGCCGCCGGCGAAGGCGGCGGCCGAGCTCGAGGCCGCGATCCCGCGCGACGAGAACAAGGCGTTCGACATCTTCGAAGTGATCGACCGGGTCGTCGACTCCGGCTCGTTCTTCGAGATCAAGAAGCTCTTCGCGCGCGAGGTCGTGACCGGTTTCGCGCGCCTCGACGGCAAGCCGATCGGCGTGATCGCGAACCAGCCGAAGTGGAAGGGCGGCGTGCTCTTCGTCGACTCCGCAGACAAGGCTGCGCGCTTCATCCAGATGTGCGACGCGTTCGGTGTGCCGCTCCTGTATCTCGCCGACGTACCGGGCTTCATGATCGGCAAGAAAGTCGAGCGCGAGGGCATCATCCGCGCGGGCGCGAAGATGATCAGCTCCGTCAGCGAAGCGACCGTGCCGCGAGTCAGTGTGATCGTGCGCAAAGCTTACGGCGCGGGTCTCTACGCGATGTGCGGGCCCGGCTTCTCGCCCGACGCTTGTCTCGCGCTGCCGGGCGCGCAGATCGCCGTCATGGGACCCGACGCCGCAGTCAACGCGGTCTTCTACAACCGCATCCAGGCGACGCCGGAAGCCGAGCGCGCGCAGCTCGTCGAGAAGCTGCGCGACGAGTATCGCGCCGACATCGAGCTCGAGCTGCTCGGCTCCGAGCTGGTGATCGACGACATCGTCCCGCCCGAGAGACTTCGGGACGAGCTGATCCGCCGCTTCGCGCTCTACCGCGCGCGCCCGGAGGATCCGCTGCCGCTCAAGAAACGCGGCATCCGGCCGGTTTAGATACTCCGGCCGCTCCTCGCAAAAGGTCTACGCACACGCCGTGCCCGAGCCCTCGACGCTGGCGCTGCTCGCTGGAGTCACTGCGACTCTCTGGGTGTTGCTTCGCGGGGCTTACTCGGCCGGAACGCGGTCCTTCCCGTCGAAGGGCGGGGAGTAGATCGCGTAGGCGGCGGCCGGGGCGCCGGAGAGATTCGTGAATGCGTGCGGGGTCGCGCGCGGCACGTAGAGGATCGAGCCTTCGCCCACGGGGCGGGTCTCGGCGCCGATGCGCATCGTGCCGTAGCCGCGCAGAATGACGACGAACAGGTCGTGCGTGTCGTGGCGATGCGGCTGCTCGCGGTCGACGATCCACGCCAGGTGGTGACTCGCGCCGGCGTCGCGGCCGAGCTCGATGACATCGAAGTCCTTTCCCTTCTCGAGCGGATGCGCCGCCAGCAGCGCGTCGAGCGGCTGAGTGATCCGGCCGCTGGGAAACAGCGCATCGAGCACGGGCTTCGCTGGCTCGAGCGGCTCCGCGGCGAGGAGGGAGACTCCGGCGAGCGAGGCGAGCAGGGCGGATCGAATCACGTCGAGACTCCTTCATCGCTGATCTGTTCCAGCTCGCGCCGCGCGACGCGGTCGGGTAGAGCTCCGTCATGAGCGCGCGCTGCATCACCCCACTGGCCATGTTCAGGTACACCATGAGGGTCCACGGCAGCGCGCCGAGCGCTGGCGGGCCCGCATAGAAC